>JAWOJB010000101.1:0-13024 GCA_046484325.1 Acidimicrobiia bacterium
GTCTATGCCGGCATGCTCGGCTTTTTAGGCATCTACGCCATGCTGGACTATCTCAGTGCGCGAAAGGGGGGCGATAGCGATTCAGGCGCTCACGGGACCAAGGACCGGGGCGGGCCCGGCTACCGGGTGCCCGATGAGTTCCCCGAGGCCGGCTTCACCTACGAGCCGGGGGTGGTGGCGATGGCCAACGCCGGCCGGGGCACCACCGGCAGCCAGTTCTTCGCCGTGACCGGGCCCGACGCGTCGTTCCTCGGCCCCACGTTCAACGTCCTCGGGCGGGTGGTGGAGGGAGACGACGTGCTGGACCTCATCGAGGCGGTGCCCACCCGCCAGGCGCCCGGCAGCCAGGAGCGGAGCCTCCCGCTGGAGACGGTGTACCTCGAGCGGGTCGAGATCGACCGTCCCTGAGGCGTGCGACTGCTGCTCGACTTCGGAGGCGTGGTCATCAAGACGCCGTTCGAGCTGCTCGACGGAGTCGGTTCCCCTCCCTGGTTCGGGCCCTTCGACCCCGGTCGGGATCCCCTCTGGCGGGCCCAGCAGCGCGGCGAGATCACCGAGCGGGAGTACTGGGCGCGGCGAGCTGCCGAGCTGTACTCCGATGCCGACCCGGTGGGGAGCCTCATGCAGGCGGTGTTCGGACGGCCCGAGCAGGACGTCGTGCGGCCCGAGATGGCCGGCCTCATCGATCGCATCGGGCGACCGGCCGTCCTCACCAACGACCTGGCGAGGTTCCACGACGAGAGGTGGATCGCGACGATGGGCATCCTCGACCGAGTCGACCCCCTCATCGACCTCTCGTTCCTGGGCGCCCTCAAACCCTCGCCGGAGGCCTTCGCGATCGCCTGTGATCGCCTGGGTGAGGATCCCGAGGCGATCCTCCTCGTCGACGATCAACCGGCCAATGTTGCGGGTGCCGAGCGTTTCGGCATGAAGGCAATGTGGTTCGACGTGACCGACCCGGCGGGCATGGTGAGGAGGATCGAGGAGGCTCTTGGATGACCGGCGTCCTCTTCGACCTCGACTGGACCCTCATCGACGTCCAGACCCACACCGACTACGACGCGGCCTTCCACGACGTCTCCCGGGCGCTGGAGCGGTGGCCGGAGGTCTCGACGCCGGCGACCTCGTGGGACGGACCGACCAGGGCCTGTATGGGCATCCTCGTGGCCCTGGCGGGCCGCCCGGGCTGGGCCGAGGCGTCGGCCCTCATCGAGTCCCACGAGATGCGGGCAGTGGAGGCCTCCCGGGCCATGCCCGGGCTCGCCGAGGTCCTGGCCGTGACGGCCCACCGGCCGAGGGGAGTGGTGACGTTGCTTCCGGATCGGGCGGCCCGGGCGGCTCTGGACCGCCACGGGGTGGACATCGACGTGATCGTCCCCCGCCGGCCTGATCTGAGGCCGAAGCCGGCTCCCGACCAGGTGCTCGAGGCGGCCAGGCTGCTGTCACTCGATGTGACCGAGCTGGTCATGGTCGGCGACTCGACCTGGGACCTCGAGGCTGCGCTTGCCGCCGGGGCGACGTTCATCGGGATCACCAACGGGCGACCGGCCGAGTTCCCGTCCGGCACCGAGATGGTGGACGACCTCTTCGAACTGGCCGCCCGGCTCGGGACAGGTTGACGGGCTCAACCGGGGAAGGCGGCCGCCATCAACCCCGGCATCTCACCGTTCATCCAATCCGAGCCTGCGGACGAGCCCGTCCAGGCTCTCCCGGGGCCGTGTGATGTCGAACCGGTGGCTCGCCATCCCCACCGTTTCCGCCCCCCGGCAGTTCACCGGCATGTCGTCGACGAAGAGACAACCGGCCGGCTCGACGCCGAGGGCCCGGGCGGCCGCCAGGTAGGGCTCGGGTGCCGGCTTCCTCACGCCGAGGGTGACCACGTCGACCAACGCGTCGAACCAACCGGCCGGTTCCCAGGTCTCCCACCACCGTTCGCCCAGCCATTTGGTGGCATCGTTGGTAAGCAGGCCCTGGCGTAGCCCCTCGTCGTGGATCCGGTGGATGACGGCCCAGCTCTCCGGTCGGGACTGATCCGTCCAGTCGAGGTCGCGGGGTGGGTCGAAGTCGATGCCCTCGGACCGCAGCCTCTCCACCACGATCCCGAGGTACTCGGGCTCGTCGATGCGCCCCTCGAGCATGTCCTCGTAGGCGGGGTCGGCGAGGGGCCCGGTCGGCCCCAGCGCCAGCCGGTCGAGCGGCCAGTTGCGTTCGCCGCCGAGGTCGAGCATCAGCTCGGTGAAGTACCGGAACATGATGCCCCCCATGTCCCAGATCACGGCGCGGATCACGGGTCGCCCCGATCCCACGTGCGGGCATGATCGAGCAGGAGATCCCGCATCGAGCGGGGCGGCTCCGGGTCGGGGACGTCCGCGAACACGACCCCACCTTCGATCGAGACGGGGTAGCGGGTGAGCCGGTGCTCTTCATCCCCCACCTTGACGCCGTCCGGGAGCCGGTAGCGCCAGAAGTGAAGGGGACAGGCCAGCACGCCCTCTCTCACCATGCCGCCGGCCAGGGGTGAGGCCTGATGGAGGCACCGATTCTCGAAGGCCACGACCTCGTCGCCCACCCGGGCGGCGGCGGCCCGCCCGTCCCCGATCGCCATGCACCGGTCGGACGGGATCTCGCAGAGGGACCCCACACGGACCCGCACTCAGGACAGCTTCATCACGACGGCCTTGGACTCGGTGAAGAACTCGTAGGAGTAGTCGCCGCCCTCCCGCCCGATGCCCGAGTCCTTGTACCCACCGAACGGCGCCCGCAGGTCCCGCTCGAAGAAGCAGTTCACCCACATGGTGCCGGTCTTGACCCCGCGGGCCGCCCGATGGGCGGTGGCGAGGTCGGTGGTCCACACCATGCCCGCCAGCCCGTACCGGGACTGGTTGGCGATCGTGATCGCCTCGTCGATGTCGTCGAAGGGCATCACCATCTCCACCGGCCCGAAGATCTCCTCCTGGCACGAGCGCATCGAGTTGTCGGCGTCGGCGAAGATCGTCGCCGCCACGTAGTTGCCCTTCGCCAGTTCGCCGTCCACGACTCTGTGGCCGCCGGTCATCAGCTTGGCCCCTTCCTCCTGGGCGAGGTCGATGTACGAGAGCACCTTCTCCATGTGCTCGACCGAGACGAGTGGCCCCATCTGGGTCGACGGATCGAGGGGATCGCCGATCCGGTAGGCCTCCGCCCCCTCCACGAGCCGGGCGAGAAACTCCTCGTAGACCGGTCGCTGGACCAGCAGCCGCGAGCCGGCCAGACAGACCTCGCCCTGATTGGTGAAGATGCCCCGCAGGCTCCCCGCCACCGCCTCGCCGAGATCCGCGTCGGCGCACACGATGTTGGCGGACTTGCCGCCCATCTCGAACGACAGCTTCTTGAGCGTCCCGGCCGCCGCGGTCATGATCGCCCGACCGGTGGTCGACTCGCCGGTGAACGTGATGGCGTCGACCTCGGGGTGGGTGGTCAGGGCCTCTCCGGCGGAGTTCGGGCCGAACCCGTTCACCACGTTGAACACGCCGGCCGGCATCCCGGCCTCGGCACAGATCTCGGCCAGGATCGAGGCGGTGATCGGCGACTGCTCGGCCGGCTTGGCGACCACCGTGCACCCGAAGGCGAGCGCAGGAGCGACCTTCCAGGTGAGCAGCATGAGCGGGAAGTTCCACGGCGAGATCGACCCCACCACGCCGAGCGGCTCGCGCAACTCGTAGGTGAACAGACCGTCCCAGGGCTTGTCCCAGGCCCGGGTGCCGGCGGCCTCGGCCCAGTCGGCGAAGAACCGGAAGTTGTGGGCGGCCCTGGGGACGTCCTTCTGCCGGGCGGCGGTGATGGCCTTGCCCATGTCGCGGGTCTCCCACTCCGCGAGCTCGTCGGCCCTCGCCATGATCCCGTCGGCTACCCGCATGAGGATCCGCTTGCGCTCGGTGGGGTTCATCGTCGACCAGGTGTCGAAGGCCCGGCGGGCGGCGCCGACGGCCCGGTCGACCTCGACCGCGCCGCCTTCGGCCACCACCGCCACTGCGGTGTTGTCGATCGGGGTCACCGACTCGAAGGTGCGCCCGTCGGCCGAGTCGACGAAGGCCCCGTCGATGAAGTGCCTGACCTCTCTCATGGCCGCTGCTCCTCCGCCTTCCGCCGTTCCTCCAGCACCTCCGGCCAGGGCCTGCCGCCGACGCCGTACTGGTGGGGTTCCATCTCGTTGACGACGACCCTCACGGTCTGGATGTCGGCATCGAGCGAGGTGGCGATCGCCTCGGAGATCCCCCGGATCATGGCGGCCACCTTCTCGGGCGGCCGCCCTCCCATCATGTCGACGTGCACGAGCGGCATCGGTGCAGACCTCCTCTTCAGGCTGCTCTCAGCATCACGGATCCGATTCGATCGAACTCGGCCTCGACCACGGTGCCGGGATGGAGGTCGACCGGGGCGGTGAGCCCCCCCGAGATGACGACCTGTCCCGCCTGCAGCGGCGCATCGGCGTGGTTCGCCATCCAGGCCACCGCCACAGCCGGGTGATCGAGGGCGGCGGCGCCCGCGGCCGTGTGGCGAACCGAGCCGTCGACGGTGACGACCACCCCGAGCCGGGCCAGGTCTAGCCCGGCCGGCGCCAGGGGGTCGCCGAAGGCGACGAGTCCCGCCGAGCTGTCGTCGGCGACGTTGTCGAGCGGGCCGAAGCGGAACCCCTCGTAGCGGGAGTCGACCACCTCGAGGCACGCCATGACCCCGGCGGTTGCGGCCAGCACGTCGGCCGCCCGCACGGGCGGCCTCAGGTCCTCGGCGAGCAGAAAGGCGATCTCCGGTTCGACCTTGGGGTGGATGAGGCGGTCGAGAGCCACCAGCCCATCGTGGACGAGCATGGCGTCGGTGAGCCAGCCGTAGTTCGGGTGATGCACGCCCATCGCCTGCTGCATCGCCCGGCTGGTGAATCCCAGCTTCCCCCCAACCACCCGCTCGCCCTCGGCCTTGCGCAGCTCGATCCCCTCTGCCTGGACCCGGTAGGCGTCGGCCAGGCCCATGTCGGGGTGCGCGCGGGAGAGCATCGGCACCTCCCGTCGCTCCTGGCGGGCGGTGTGCAGGCGCAGCGCAGCCTCCCTGTGGTTCACGGCACTCGTGGGACGTGGGACATGGGACGTGGGGCGTGCGCCGTAGGAAGCGGGACGTGGGACATGCGACGTTGGACGTGGGACGTCATCTCACCGCCATCTCCACCGCGCCGATCCGGTCGATCTCGACGGTCACCGTGTCCCCCGGGGCCACGGGCACGGCGGCGGTGAGCGCCCCCGCCAGTACGAGCGAGCCCGCCGGGAGCGATCGCCCCCGGGCGGCCAGGCTGCGGACGAACCAGGCGACGGCGGCGGCGGGGTGGTCGAGAACGGCCGCCCCGGCGGCGGTGGCCACCACCTTCCCGCTCTTCGAAAAGACGCACCCGACCCGGCGGAGATCGATCCCGGCTACAGGGACCGGATCTCCGACCACGAACCGGGCGGCTGAGGCGTTGTCGGCGATCACGTCGGGCAGCGTGAACCGGTACCCGCTGTAGCGGCTGTCGAGCACGTCGATGGCCGGCGTGACCGCCGCCGTGGCGGCCAGCACGTGTGCGGCGGTGACGCCCGGTCCGGACAGGTCGGACGAGGTGAGGAAGGCGATCTCCGGTTCCGCCCGGGGCTGGATGAGTTCGTCGCAGGCCAGGTACCCACCCGGCTCGATCGCGCTCCCTTCGACCAACCATCCGTAGAGCGGTTCATCGACCTGCATCTGCTCCTGCTTGGCACGGCTGGTGAGGCCGAGCTTGGCGCAGATCACCGGCCGACCGAGCAGGTCGATCACGGCGTCCTGGACCGCATAGGCGTCGGCGACGTCGAGGCCCTCCCAACCGGGCTCGAGGGAGGTCCGGCGCTCGATCGCCTCCACCAGGCGCCGGGCGATCTTCGCCGGCTTCATCGGTCCCTTGCCAGCTCGAGGGCCACGTCGATGATCATGTCCTCCTGGCCACCGACCACCTTGCGACGCCCGAGCTCGAGCAGGATGTCCTTGGCATCGACGCCGTATCGCTCGGCGGCCCGCTTGGCATGGAGGAGGAACGACCCGTACACCCCGGCGTAGCCGAGCAGCAGGCCGTCGCGGTCCACCACGCCCTGCTCCGGGCGGATCGGACGGACCACCTCCTCGGCGGCGTCCATCATCTTGAGCGGATCGACCCCGGTCTCGATCCCCGACTTGGCACAGGTGGCCACGAGGATCTCGGTCGGGCAGTTCCCGGCACCGGCGCCCAACCCGGTGGCGCAGGCATCGATCTGGTCGACGCCCTCCTCGAGGGCCGCCAGGGAGTTGGCGACGGCGAGGCTCAGGTTGTTGTGAGCGTGGATCCCGACCTGGCAGCCGACGCCGTCCTTGACGGTCGCCACCCGGCGGCGGGCATCGTCGATGGTCATGGCTCCAGCCGAGTCGACCACGTACACGCACTCGGCGCCGTAGGACTCCATCTTCCTCGCCTCCTCGAGCAGGTGCTCGGGCGAGACCATGTGGGCCATCATGAGGAACCCCACCGTCTCCATCCCCAGCTCCCGGGCGAGTTCGAGGTGTTGACGGGAGATGTCGGCCTCCGTGCAATGGGTGGCGATCCTGGCCACCCGCACCCCGATCTCGGCAGCCTTGCGGAGGTCGTCTTTGATGCCGATCCCCGGCAGCATCAGGATGGCGATCTTGGCGTGGCGCGCCTCGTCCACCGCCGCCCGGATGAGGTTCATCTCGCTGGTGTGGCTGAACCCGTAGTTGAACGACGAGCCACCGAGCCCGTCTCCGTGCGAGACCTCGATCACGGGCACGCCGGCGGCGTCGAGCCGGGCAACCACCGAGCGGACCTGTTCCTCGGTGAACTGGTGCCGGACGGCGTGTGATCCGTCCCGGAGGGTCGAATCGGTCAGCCGGAAGGCGGGGGTGGTCATGAGCCCACCGACGCCAGCTCGATCGCCATCGCCTCTCCGACCCGCACGGCCGAGGCGGTCATGATGTCGAGGTTGCCGGCGTATGGCGGGAAGTAGTCGCCGGCTCCCTCCACCTCCAGCAACGCCACCACGCGGGCCGGCACGATGCCGCCGGGGGTGCCGAAGACGTCATGTTCGAACACCGGGTCGGCCTTGAGGCGGTATCCCGGCACGTACCGGGATACCTCCTCCACCACGGCGAGGATCGAGTCGGCGACGTCCTGCTCGTCGTACCCCTCGGAGAGCGCGCAGAAGACCGTGTTACGCATGAGGATCGGTGGGTCGGCCGGGTTGAGGATCATGATCGCCTTGCCATGGTGGGCCCCACCCACCTCGACCAGCGCCGACGAGGTGGTCTCGGTGAACTCGTCGATGTTCTGACGGGTCCCGGGACCGGCGGAGAGGGAGGCCACCGTCGAAACGATCTCTGCGTATGGAACCTCGCAGACGCTGGCAACGGCGTGCACGATCGGGGTGGTCGCCTGACCCCCGCACGTGATGAGGTTGACGTTGGGCGCACTCAGGTTCTCGCCGAGGTTGACGGGCGGCACGACGAGCGGGCCCAGCTTGGCCGGGGTCAGGTCGACCGCCCGCAGACCGGCCTCTTCGTATCGGGGGGCGTTCTGACGGTGCACCCAGGCCGAGGTGGCCTCGAACACGATGGCGAACTCGTCGGCCCGGTCGAGGAGTACGTCGACACCCTCGTGGGTGGCGTCGATCCCAGCTTCGCGAGCGCGACGGAGCCCGTCGGATTCGGGGTCGACGCCCACCACCATCCCGAGCTCGAGATGGGGCGAGCGGAGCAGCTTGAACATGAGGTCGGTCCCGATGTTCCCCGACCCCACGATCGCGCAGGGGACCCTGCTGGACATCGATGATTGAGCAACGGCGTCGCCCTGGCCCACACGGTTGCTCAATGAACCGCCGGTCACGCAAACCTCGCCCTCACCGAACCAAGCCGGTCGAAGTCGGCCCGGACGACGTCACCCGGCCCGACGTCGAAGGCGGCGTGGAGGGAGCCGGTCATGACGAACTGGCCGGCCTCGAGGGTCACGTCGAACGGTGCGAGGGTGTTGGCCAGCCAGGCGACCGCCTGAACGGGGTTGCCGAGGGCGGCGGCACCGGCGCCGGTGGCGACGGTCTCGCCGTTGCGGGTCATCACCATCCCGGTGAGGCGAAGATCGAAGTCGACCGGGACGAGCCGGGATCCGAGGATCGACGAGCCGGCCGAGGCGAGGTCGGCGATGGTGTCGGGCAGGGTGATCCTCCAATCGGCGATGCGGGAGTCCACAAGCTCCATGGCCGCCACCGCCCCCTCGACGGCCCGGGCGGCGTCCACGAGGGTGACACCGGGCCCTCGCAGCGGCCGGCCGAGCACGAGGGCGATCTCGGCCTCGACCTTCGGCTGGATGTACTCGGCGACGGTCAGGACGGCGCCGTCGTCGACGACCTGGGACCGGAGCTGGGGTGCATAGTCGGGCTCGAAGACACCCAGTAGCTCTTGCATCGGTCGTGAGGTGAGCCCGAGCTTCCACCCGACGATCTCATCGCCGCCGTCGAGGAGTATCCGCACCAGTTCCTGCTGGGTGAGATAGCCGTCGAGCGCCGTCATCTCGGGTTCGCTCTCGGTCAGCGGCGGGATGGGCACCCGGTCGCGCCGGGCGGCGTAGAGCGCCTCGGCACGTTCACGCGGAGTGGCCATGCCGTCGACTGTATCCGGGGCGTCCCGCGGTGCGGTCCGCCGTTCTCACATGCGGGACGAGGCGGAGACTCACGGCCTCCATCCCAGCCTGCGGGACGCCACCGCCGTCATCTCCCGGACGGCGAGCGTGATCTTGTCGAGGAGGGGCTCCATCCGTTGGCCGGGCCCGGCCACGCTCATCGCCGCACGCACCCGACCGATGCCGTCGCGGATCGGACCGGCCACGCTCAGCACCCCCTCCTCCGACTCCTCGAGGTTGTGGGCGAAGCCGCGACCGCGGATCTCCTTCAGCTCACGCCGGAGACGCTCCGGGTCGGTGATCGTGCGGGAGGTGAGGGCCGGCAGCTCCCAGCCCTCGAGAACTCGGTCGAGCTCGTAGTCGGGGAGGTGGGCCAGCAGCAGCTTGCCGGTGCCGGTGCAGTGGGCCCAGTTCCTGCGACCGACCTCCATGAACAGGCGGAGTGTGTTGGGGCTGTCGAGCCGTTCGATGTAGACGACCTCCCGCCCGTCGAGCACCGCCACCTGGACGGTCTCCCCGGTGGCGGCGCGCAGCTGCTCCATCGACGGCATCACCGCCTCGTGCAGGTCGAGCCCGGTCGCCACCGCCGCCCCCAGGTCGTACACGGCCAGGCCGAGCCGATAGCGACCCGACTCGGGGTCCTGTTCCACGAGGTGCTCGGCCGAGAGGGTCACCAGCAGCCGATGTACGGTCGACTTCCCCAACCCGAGCCGGCGCGCAAGCTCCGAGACGCCGAATTCCCGGTCTCGGGCCGAGAACTGCTTGAGCAGGCGGGCGGCGTTGCGGACCGACGAGAGGATCTGGCGGTCGTCGGGCACCCTCACGCCCCGCGCAGGGCCTCGAGCACAGCCCGGCGGAGGGCGGCCGGGTCCGGCCTGCCCCGGACGAGCGCCTGGACGCGTTCGTCGTGCGGCACGATCTCGAGGGCGAGGAGTGCCTGGGCCCTCACGAGTCCGGCCAGGGCGGCGCCCTCCATCTCGTCGACCAGCGACTCGCGGCCTCCGGCATGGGCTCGGATCGCCTCGAAGTCGCGAGCTTCGACGGCGTGGGCATTGGCCAGGCCGGCGCCGGCGTGACCGGCATGGTGGCTGGTGAGCTGGCTCCCCGGCTGGACGATGAGGTGGTACAGGTAGGTGGTGATGCCGACGGCGCGCCGAACCCGGTCGCCGGCGGGGGCGGTCCGCTCGTCGATGACGCCGAGGGCGGGAAGGACCACCGGGTCGTAGAACCTGAGCGTCCACTCGAGGCCGTCCACCCTGTCCTCGAGCTCGACCTCGGGCCCTCGGGGCCCGGCCAGTCGCTCACGGGTGGCGACCACGTGGAGGTTCTGGACGCCGGCCGCCACCACGGTGAAGGGTGCCTCCAGGAGCGGCATCCTGCCCTGGATGGCCGGCGGCTGGAGCCCGGCGGCGGCGGCGTACGACTGGTGAACCGTTCGGACGTAGTCGGCCATCGCCTGACGCATGTCCTCGGGACGGGGAGCCGTCATGTCGACGACCATATCGGGTTGTTCCCCCATGAGGGACGGTGTTCTTGCATCCGGGACGAGAGGGTGGTGTGCGACGTGAGAGGTGGACGTGAGACGTGAGACGTGAGCAGTTCCGTCCCACCCTGCGGAACACGCGTCCCGGAGCCCGGGGCCGGCCGATATGGTCCCCCTATGGGCATCCTCCGGCTCTCGCACGTCGACATCACCGTCCCCGACCTCGATCTCGCCACTGCCTACTACTCCGAGGTGATGGGCATGTTCGAGACCGAGCGCACCGAGGATCGTGTCTTCTTCAAGTGCTGGGATGAGGAGGACCACCACTCGCTCGGCGTCCGCTATGACCCCCGGGTGGGCATCGACCGGTTCACGTTCAAGGTCGAAGAGCAGGACGACCTCGAGGACCTCGAGTCGCGGGTGGAGTCCTACGGGTTTCGCGTCCACCGGATCTCGCGCGGCGAAGAAATCGGACAGGGCGAGTCGATCCGCTTCGAGACGCCGTCGGGCCACGAGATGGAGCTCGTCCACGAGGTGACCAGGCTCGGATCGGCCCTCCCGAAGGTCAACCCGCATCCGGTGCCGGAAGGCCTTCGTGGCATCGCCCCTCCCCGCATCGACCACCTCCTCGTCACCGCCGAGGAGGTCCCCGAGGCCACCAAGTTCTACATGGACGTGCTCGGATTCCGCCTCACCGAGCAGCTCCTCGACGGTGACGGCCAGAAGATCGGGGTGTGGATGGAGCGATCGCACTCTCCCCACGACCTGGCCGTGGTGTCCGGCTCCAACGGAGGGCTGCATCACTTCGCCTTCTGGCTGGACGACTGGGATCACGTCCGCAAGGCGGCCGACATCCTCGCCTACAACGCAATCCAGATCGATGTGGGACCCACCCGCCACGGGATCACTCGCGGCAACACCATCTACTTCTTCGACCCGATGGGGACGAGGAACGAGGTCTTCACCGGGGGATATCGCCCCGACCCCGACTTCCCGACCATCACGTGGACCGAGGACAACATCGGAAAGGCGATCTTCTACTACGAGGGCGACCTCAACGAGCGCTTCATGAAGGTCCACACGTAGCGAACGCATCCGGCGAGCAGCGGGACACCGAGCTCGAGGGCTGGATGTTCCGCCATCCGGGACGGCTTCCCCGCATGCGGGACGAGCCTCCTACATTCGTCCCATGGGAATCCTGCGCCTGTCACACGTCGAGATCCGGGTCCCCGATCTCGAGCTGTCGACCGCCTACTACACCGAGGTCGTCGGTCTCGTCGAGACGGCCCGGGAGAGCAATCGGGTGTGGCTGAAGTGCTGGGACGAACATCAACACCACTCAGTGATCCTCACCTACGCCCCCACCTACGGCCTCGAGGTCATGGGGTTCAAGCTCCAGGAGCGCGCCGATCTCGACCACTATCAGGCGCGGGTCGAGGCAGCCGGCATCCCGGTGCACCGGTTCACAGCCGGTGAGCTCGGGTCCGGGACGGGTGAGACGGTGCGGTTCACGGCTCCGAGCGGGCACGTCACCGATCTCGTGTGGGGCATGGAGCAGGTCGGCAACCTGCTCCCGCTCCACAACCCGCCGCCCGAGCCGCAGGGCCTGGTGGGCATCCACCCTCCCAGGCTCGATCACATCTTCCTCATGTGCGAGGACGTCGACGCCACGACCGAGTTCTTCACCGGGGTGCTCGACTTCCGCCTGACCGAGCAGATCCTGGCCGACGACGGCCACCAGCTCTGCACCTTCCTCGAGCGCAGCCACACCGCCCACGACCTCGCGTTCATCACCGGGCCCCAGGGAGCGTTCCACCATGTGGCCTTCTGGATGGACGACTGGAACGACCTGCGCCGGGCGGCCGACATCTGCTCGTACCACGGGGTGCGGATCGATGCCGGGCCCACCCGCCACGGGGCCACCCGCGGCTGGGGCCTGTACTTCTTCGACCCGGCCGGCAACCGCAACGAGGTCTACACCGGCGGGTACTGGGTCGATCCCGACCGCGAGCCGATCACCTGGACCGAATCCGATATGGGTCGCGCCATCTTCTACTACGAGGGCGTGGTCGACCAGCGTTTCCTCACGGTCCACAGCTGAGCATCGAGCCCCCAAGGGCCCTGCCAACCGTGGGCCGGCGAACACAAGGAGTGTGTTCCCCAACCCTGGGTTGGTCTTCCGGCCGCCCGGTGTTCTCGCATGCGGGACAGCATCCCATCGTGCGGAACACTGTCGGTAGCGTCGCCACCGTGCACGCAGATCTGGCATGAGCGAGCGTCCCCAATTCCCCCGGACCGAACGCGACGAGGCGCCCCTCTACCTCGCCCGTTACCTCGAGCGCCAGGCGAAGGCGGCCGAGCCCGAGCCCGAGGACGACGACACCCCTCTCTACCTCCGCCGCTTCCGCCGGCGCCGGGAGACCGAGACGATCACCGACCAGCTCCCCCCTCTCTATCAACGGGTGGGCCATGGCATGCAGCAGGCGCTGTCGGAGGACAATCGCAACAAGGAGATCTCCGCCCCGCCGGCCGCCCGTCCCCAGATCGCCAACGAGATCTACCTGATCCGCCACGGCGAGACCCAGGGGTACTCCACCGAATCAGGGTTGACGCCCCTCGGCTCCTGGCAGGCCCACACCTACGGCCACACTCTGGCCAAGCGGGTGAAGTCGGGCGAGACGATCGTCGTCCGCCACGCCGCCACCAGCCGGGCGGGCCAGACCGCCGAGAGCATCCATCGGGGGCTCCTCGACGGTCTCGCCCTCTTCGAGAAGGACCTCAAGGTCTTCGACCCCGAGCCCGTGCAGGAGTTCCGCAACTTCGCCGTCGCCACGCCCGAGGGCATG
>JAWOJB010000075.1:0-45512 GCA_046484325.1 Acidimicrobiia bacterium
CGATCTTCTCGACGTCGGCCCGGTCCAAGAGTCGGTTGACGTCCACCCGATCCATGAGTCGGTTTACGTCCACCCGGTCGAGAATGCGGTCGACCCCCACCCGGTCGAGCAACCGGTCCGGATCCACCCGGTCGAGCAACCGGTCCGGATCCACCCGGTCGAGCAACTCGTTGACGTCGACCCGGGCCATGACGGCGTCGAGGTCGATCTTCTTGATGACGGCGTCGAAGTCGATGGCGGCGAGGACGTCGTCCAGGTCGATCTTGGCCACCAGGGCATCGAGATCGATGCGCTGGACGATCGCATCCATGTCGATCCGCTGGACGATGGCATCGACGTCGACATGGTCGATGATGGCGTCCGGATCGACGGCATCGACCACGGCCCCGGTGGCCCGCGAGGCGAGACGAGAGAGACGGCCAGGCTTCCGGTCGGCGGCGGCCAGCATGAGCAGCAGGAACAGGAGCGACCGACCGCCGGATGCCGCCATCGCACGAATCCTACATCTCGACCAACCCGACGATGCGTCCTGACCACCTCGCTACCCTCACCGGGTGCCCGACATCATCTACTCGATGTACCGCGTCTCCAAGCACGTGCCCCCGGCCCGGGACGTGCTCCGCGACATCTCGCTGTCGTTCTTCTACGGGGCGAAGATCGGGGTGATCGGGCCCAACGGGGCGGGGAAGTCGACCCTGTTGCGCATCATGGCGGGCCTCGACGACGGCTTCACCGGGGACGCCAGGATCGAACGCGGGCGAACCGTGGGCCTGTTGGAACAGGAGCCGGCGCTCGATCCCACCAAGGACGTCCTGGGTAACGTGATGGACGGCGTGGCCGCGACCCAGGCGCTCCTCGATCGTTATCACGAGGTGCTCGCCGCCTGGGCCGATCCGGATGCCGACTACGACCGCCTCGGCGAAAAGCAGGCCGATCTCGAGCGGCGGATCGAGGCGGCGGGTGCCTGGGACCTCGATCGCAAGGTCGCCATCGCCATGGACGCCCTCCGGGTGCCAGTGTCCGATGCCGACGTGTCGACCCTCTCAGGAGGCGAGCGCCGGCGGGTCGCACTCTGCCGCCTCCTCCTCGCCGCACCCGACCTCCTGCTCCTCGATGAGCCGACCAACCACCTGGATGCGGAGTCCGTCGCCTGGCTCGAGCGGTTCCTCAAGGAGTACGCGGGAACCGTGATCGCCATCACCCACGACCGCTACTTCCTGGACAACGTCGCCGGATGGATCCTCGAGCTCGACCAGGGGCGGGGGTATCCCTTCGAGGGCAACTATTCGGGGTGGCTCGAACAGAAGCGGGCACGGCTCGAGCAGGAAGAGCGGGAGACGTCCGCCCGTCGCAAGGCCATCGAACACGAGCTCGAATGGGTGCGGCTCTCGCCCCGCGCCCGGCAGGCCAAGGGAAGGGCACGGCTCGCCGCCTACGAACAACTCGTGGCCGAAGCTGGCCGGGTCGAGCAGCGCCAGAGGGTCGTCGAGCTCAGGATCCCCTTCACGCAGCGCCTCGGCGACCGGGTGATCGAGATTTCGGGCGTGGCCAAGGGGTACGGGGACCGGCTGCTCTTCGAGGACGTCGACGCCTCCATCCCGCCCGCAGCCGTGGTCGGCATCGTCGGCGCCAACGGTGCGGGCAAGACGACGCTGTTCCGGATGATCACCGGCCAGGAGCGACCGGACACCGGTTCGATCGAGCTCGGCCCCACCGTCGACCTCGCCTATGTCGACCAGAGCCGGGACGCACTCGACCCGTCCAAAACGGTGTTCGAGGAGATCTCGGGAGGCAACGAGCTGTTGCGCATCGGGGATCGGGAGGTGAACGCCCGGGCCTACGTGGCCTCGCTCAACTTCAAGGGATCCGACCAGCAGAAGCAGGTCGCCGATCTGTCGGGGGGCGAGCGGAACCGGGTCCACCTGGGGAAGATGCTGAGGACCGGCGGAAACGTCCTCCTGCTGGACGAGCCCTCCAACGACCTCGACGTCGACACGCTCCGAGCCCTCGAAGAGGCGATCGACGACTTCCCCGGCTGCGTCCTCGTGATCTCCCACGACCGCTGGTTCCTCGACCGGGTGGCCACGCACCTGTTGGCGTTCGAGGGCGACAGCACCGTCCGCTGGTTCGAGGGGAACTGGTCGGAGTATGCCGAGTGGATGCGGAAGGAGTTCGGCGACGACGCCCTGCAGCCCCACCGGATCAAGTACAAGAGGCTGGCGGGATAGGCTCGCCTGGCGATCACCGGCGGAGATGTCGAAGGGGGCGGGTACCGACCCGCCCCCTTCCGTCCGTCTCAGGATCGTGGGTCAGCTCTTGGGCTGCTGCTCGAAGGTCTCCTCAAACGACACCGCCGCCTTGCGCCGCTCGCCGGACTCGGAGGGGGGTGGCGGTGAGGCGGGCTGCTCGGCCCGACCACCAGAGCGGTCGCCGCCACCGTCGCGGTCGCGGCCTCGGTCACGGTCACGACCACGGTCACGACCACGGTCACCACCACGGTCGCGATCCCGGTCACCACCACGGTCGCGATCCCGGTCTCGGTACCCCCCCTCCCGAGGCCCGCCATCGCCGCCCCGCGAGCCTGCCGGCGGGACGTTCGCCCCTGGCTTGGGCTCGATGGGCTCGACCAGGCTGAGCGAGAGCTTGCCGTTCCGATCGATCTCCGAGAGAACGACCTTCACCCGGTCGCCGAGCTCGAGGTAGTCCTCGACCCGTTCGACCCGCCGCTCGGTATCGAGCTTCGAGATGTGGAGCAGACCGTCACGGCCAGGGAGGATGTTGATGAAGGCACCGAACTTGGTGATGTTGACGACTTCTCCGTCGTACTCCTTGCCCAGCTCGGCCTCGGGCGGGAAGGCGATCAGCATGATGCGGTCCTTCGCCGCCTGGAGCACGTCGCGGTCGTTGGACGCGATCCGCACCACCCCGTGGGCGCCCTCCTCCTCGATCTCGATCTCGGCTCCGGTCTGCTCTTCGAGCTCCCGGACGATCTTGCCCTTCGGCCCGATCACCTCGCCGATCTTGTCCTTCGGGATCTGGATCGACTCGATGCGAGGCGCCCACCGGTTCAGATCCTCGCGCGGGGCGGGGATCACCTGGCGCATCGCGTCGAGGATGAAGAGCCTCGCCTCCTTGGCCTGGTCGAGCGCTCCAGTCAGCACCTCGGACGGCAGCCCCTGTAGCTTCGTGTCGAGCTGCAGGGCCGTGATCACCCCGGCCGTGCCTGCCACCTTGAAGTCCATGTCGCCGAGGGCGTCCTCGGCCCCGAGGATGTCGGTGAGGGTGACATAGCGACCATCCCGATGGATGAGGCCCATGGCGATCCCGGCCACCGGCTCGATGATCGGCACCCCGGCGTCCATGAGCGACAGCGTCGAGGCGCACACCGACGCCATCGACGTCGAGCCGTTCGACGAGAGCACCTCCGACACCAACCGCAGGGCGTAGGGGAACTCGTCGGGGGTGGGGATCGCCGGGAGCAGCGCCTTCTCGGCGAGGGCGCCGTGGCCGATCTCACGTCGCTTCGGCCCACGCATGAAGCCGGCCTCCCCCGTCGAGAACGGTGGGAAGTTGTAGTGGTGCATGTACCGCTTCGACTCCTCGATGCCGAGGCTGTCGAGCATCTGCTCCATCTTGAGCATCCCGAGCGTCGTCAGGTTGAGCACCTGGGTCTCGCCCCGCTGGAACAGACCGGACCCGTGGGTCCGACCCACCACGCCCACCTCGACGGTCAGCGGGCGGATGTCCTTCGGCCCTCGCCCGTCGAGCCGCACGCCTTCGTCGACCACCCTGGCGCGCATCATGTCCTTGAGCACGGACTTGAACGCCCGCTTCGCCTGCTTGGGGCCCTCGTCGTCGTCGGCGGCGAAGCCGAGCTCGGCGATCAGCTGCTCGAGGACGCCCGCCTCGGCGGCCGACCGGTCCTGCTTGTCGGCGATCCGGACGATGTCGGTGAGCTTCGACTCGGCGGCCGCCCGCACCCGCCCGGCCAGCTCGTCGGTGTAGTCGACCGCCGTCGGCCACTCCACCGAGGGCCTCTCGACCTGGGCTCCCAGGCCGAGCTGGAGATCGATGAGCTCTCCGATGTACCGCTTCGACTCCTCGAGGCCGGCAGCGACCGCCGCCTCGTCGCTCGGCGGCTGGCCGGCGGCGATCAGCCTCAGCCCGTTGGGCGTCGAGCCTGCCTCCACCATGATGATGTCGATCCCGCCCTGGTCGTTGCGGCGGCCGGCGACGACGAGCTCGAAAACGGAGTCCTCGAGGTCCCCGTGGGTGGGGAAGGGCACCCAGGCGCCGTCGTGCAGGGCGAGACGCACCGCACCGATCGGCCCCTCGAAGGGGATCGGGCTCACCACGAGGGCGGCCGAGGCCCCGTTGAGGGCGACGACGTCGAAGGGATTCTCGCCGTCGACGGCCAGCGTGGTCACCACGACCTGGGTCTCACACCGGTACCCATCCGGAAAGGACGGCCGCAGTGGCCGATCGATCAGCCGGCAGGTGAGGATCGCCTGCTCGGTGGGACGGCCCTCGCGACGGAAGAACGAGCCGGGGATCCGCCCGGCGGCATACATCCGCTCCTCGAAGTCGACGGTGAGGGGAAAGAAGTCGATCCCCTCCCGCATGCTCTTGTTGGCGGTGGCGGTGACCAGCATCTCGGTCCCACCCAGGGTCGCCACGACGGCCCCATCGGCCTGCATGGCGAACTTGCCGGTGCTGAGGGTGAAGGACTTGCCTCCCACCTCGCCGGCGACCGTGTACTCGGGCACGGTTGCTCCTGTCTGTCGGGGAGCCCGGGCCCGTTGGCAGTGGTCATGCCTCGGCGTCGAGGCCGAGGGATGGCAACTGACAACCGGCCGTCCGACTCCGTTGTCGTGTGGTAGATCCCGGCACGAAACCGGAACTACGAGAGGAGCGGCCGCAGCCGCACCTCCCGGAACTCGCTATCGGCGGAGGCCGAGAGTGGCGATGAGTCGCCGGTACCTCTCGACGTCCTGTCGCCGCAGGTAGTTGAGCAACCGACGGCGCTTTCCGACCAGCATCAGCAGGCCTCGCCTGCCGTGATGATCGTGCTTGTGCTCACGAAGATGCTCGGTGAGATGGTTGATGCGCTCGGTCAGCAGCGCCACCTGGACCTCGGGGGACCCGGTGTCGCCGTCGTGCTGGCCGAACTCGGCAATGATCTCTTGGGTGCTCTTCATGCGCGTGGAACCCGAATCTCGGCGGGGGAACCGACCGAAGTGTAGCACCTCATCAGGTGTCCGAGAGCCGAGCCGATCCCACCACCGCCTCCGCCTCGATCTCCACCTTCCAGGCCGGGTCGAGCAGCGCGGCCACCACGACCATGGTGGCCGCCGGGGCGGCCGGGCCGAACACCTCGGCATGGGCGCGGCCCACCTCGTCGGCGTCGCCAGGGTCTACCAGGTACATGCGGGTCCGGATCACGTCGGCCGGGGTCGCCCCCAGTGCTTCGAGGGCCGACCGGACGATGCTGCCGCACAGCAGCATCTGGTCGTAGGCGCTCACGGGCGGCGGCCCTCCTCCCTGAGGGATCGGGGCGGTCCCGGCGACCTCGATCCGGTCATCGTGGCGGACCGCCCGGCTGAACCCGTAGCGCTCCTCGTAGGGCGAGGCCGAGCCGATCCGGTCACGCATCCGCCAGCACCTGCCGTCCGGCCTCGACGTCCCTGGCGATCTGGGCGACGAGCTCGTCCACTCCTGCGAATCTCCGCTCGTCGCGAAGGCGGTCGACGAAGCCCAATGAGAGCACGGATCCGTAGAGGTCCAGATCGACATCCAGCAGATGTGCCTCGACCACCCGCTGGGTCTGACCGAAGGTGGGGCGCACCCCGATGTTCACGACCGACCGGTGGGTCTGGTCGCCCAGTCGCGCCCGGGCCGCGTACACCCCGTTCCCCGGCAGCGCCATTCGCTCGGGCACGTGGAGGTTGGCGGTGGGGAACCCGATCCCCCGGCCTCGGGAATCACCGTGGACGACGGGCCCACGGATCTGGAACGGCTCCCCCAGCAATCGGGCGGCCTCGGCCACCCGGCCCTCCTCCAGCATGGCCCGGATCCGGCTCGACGAGACCACCTCGCCATCGCTGTGCCCGACGAGCTCGACCGGCTCGACCTCGAAGCCGAGGCGGTCGCCCAGTGCCCGGAGGGCGTCGACGTCACCCGAGCGCCCGTAGCCGAACCGGAAATCCGCCCCGACCGCCACCACCCGGGCCTCGAGCCGCCCGGCCAAGACCTCGACTGCGAACGCCTCGGGCGCCAGATCGCGGATCTGCAGGAACGGGAGGACACCCACCACCTCCACCCCGCATCGCCCCAACAGCTCGGCCCGCCGATCGATGTCGGTGAGCAGGCGGGGGGCCCGGTCGGGGGCGAGGAACTCGAGCGGATGCGGGTCGAAGGTCAGGGCGACCGGGACGAGTGAGCGGGCGAGAGCCTCCTCGACCAACTCTGCGAGAACGATGCGATGACCCAGGTGTACGCCGTCAAAGACGCCGATGGCGACCGCCGAAGGCCGCCCCAGGACCCACCCGAGCGGATCACCGGTCAGCAGGCGGGTCACGCGATCACGACCTCGGGGCGGGCGTCCGCATCGCCGGAACGGTAGACGGCGAGCATCCACCCGGACTCGTCGAGGATCCGGAAGGCCGTGCCCGCCGCCAATCCCGGAGCGGGTGAGGGTTCCAGACGCCGGCCGTGACGTGCCATCTTCTCGACATCGCCTCGCACCTCCGCCGCCGGGAGATCGCCGAGGCCCTCGGCCGGCGTCAGGACTCCAGCCTCCCACCTCCCGGCCCGGACTGCCTCCAGCGACACGCCTCGTTCGCCCACGTCGAGCGAGCCGGTCCGGGTCCGGCGCAAGGCCACGAGGTGGGCGCGGGTCCCCAAACCCCCGGCAAGGTCGTCCGCCAGGACGCGAACGTAGGTCCCCTTGCCACACGTCACCCGGAAGCGCACATCGGGATGGGGACCTCGTCCGACCTCGAGGATCTCGAGCGCGTGGATCTCGATCGGGCGAGGCGCCCGTCTCACCTCGCGACCCTCTCGGGCGAGGTCGTAGAGGCGGCGACCTTGGACTTTGAGCGCCGACACCATGGGCGGGACCTGATCGATCGTCCCGACGAAGCGCCGGGCGACGCCCTTCAGCTCTGCCTCGTCGATCTCGGCCGGGTGGCTCCAGGTGACCTCACCGTCGGCATCGAGGCTGTCGGTGGCGATCCCGAACCTCGCCACCGCCTCGTACTCCTTCGGCAGGTCCTGAACGAACCGCACGAGCCGGGTGGCCCGTCCCATGGCCACGACCACGAGCCCGGAGGCCATAGGATCGAGGGTGCCGGCATGGCCGGCCCGGCGCTGGCCGGTTGCCTTGCGGACCGCCGCCACCACATCGTGCGAGGTGGGTCCACCCGGCTTGTCGACGAGGAGGAAACCCTCGACGGTCACGCCGAATCGGGCACCGGAGCAGGGAGGCGCCGGCGCACCTCGTCGATCGCCGCCTCGATCGGGCCGGGATGCGTGAAGCCGGAGGCGTTGTGGTGACCCCCTCCTCCCAGATCGACGGCGATCGCGCCGACGTCCACACGGCCGCGGGACCGGAGGCTGAGCTTCACCCGACCATCCTCCATCTCCTTGCCCAGCACGGCCACATCAGACTCCCTCGCCACCCGCAGGGCGTCGATGAGCGGGTCGGTGTCGACCAGCTCGATGCCGGCCTCGACGAGATCCGACTGGCGGAGCACCGACCAGACGAGCCGGTGCCCGGGCTCGAGAACCGCCCGCGTCAGGACCGATCCGGCACACCGGAGATACCCGAAGGGAGTCTCCTCATAGACGTGCCGGCCGATCTCCTCAGGGCGTGCGCCCGCCTCCACCAGCCGGGCCGCCGTCCGCAGCGTCACCCCCGCGGTGTTCGAGTACTGGAAGCGCCCGGTGTCGGTGACCAGGCCGGTGTGGAAGCAGGTTGCCGCTACCTCGTCGATGGGCCAACCCAGCTCGTCGATCAACCGGATGGCCACCTCGGCGGAGGCGGCGGCCACCGGGTCGATCAGGTTGACCGTCCCGAACCGGGTGTTCGAGGCGTGGTGGTCGACAACGATCGAGGCTTCGGCCTCGGCGAAGGCGGGGGCCAGGCTCCCGAGCCGGTCGAGTGATCCGGCATCGAAGGCCACGGCCACCGGGGCGCTCCGGTCGACCTCGCCGGGCGGGACCAGGAGGTCGAGCGGCAGGTACCGATAGGGGTCGGCGACCACGAACGGCTCACCGAAGGACGCCTCCACCCGCTTGCCGGCGGCTCTCGCCGCCACGGCGAATCCCAGCATGCTGCCGAGGGCGTCGCCGTCCGGTCCTATGTGGCAGGTGACGAGCAGCGCCGGGCTCTCGGCTACCGCCGCCGCCGCCCGTGCCAGCTCTGCCGGGTCGTCGAGGGCCACGTCACTCCTCCTCGTGCAGGCTGCGCAGCAGCGCTTCGATCTTCTCGCCCTCCACGACGCCACGGTCGACCCGGAACTCGAGCGCGGGCAGGTACTTCATCCGCACCTGGGTCGCCACCGCCCTGCGGAGCCGCGAAGCGGCCGCCTCGAGTGCCTTCTGGACCTCGTCCAGGGTGGACAGGTCGAGCGCCGAGTAGTACACCACGGCCTGGCGCATGTCGGGGGAGGACTCGACCCCGGTGACGGTCACGAAGCCGAGGCGCGGGTCCTTGAGGTCCTCGACAGCGTCGGCCAGCACCTCGCGCAGCACGGAGTTGATCCGCCGGACCCGGGGGAAGGGTGGCCGGCTCATCACCCCACCTCGAGGTAGGAGACCTCGGTGTCGACGACCTCCACCTCGAACAGGCCATCGAGGTACCGAACGGCCTCGGTGAGGACCCGCTCGAGGCCGGTGGCGTCGGGGGCAACGGCGGCGATCCCAAGGGCGATCCGCTGCCAGGCGTCGTGATGATCGACCTCGGCGACCGAGAGCGACGCCGTGCGCCGGAGCCCCTCGACCACCGGTCGTAGCGCCGATCGCTTCTCCTTGAGGGAGCGGGCACCGGGCAGGCGCAGCTCCACCCGGATCGCAGCGGCGTGCATCAGGTGGCGGCGACCTCCCGCACCACGTAGACCTCGATGACGTCCCCCTCTTTGAGGTCGTGGTAGCCCTCCAGCCCGACGCCGCACTCGAACCCCTGCGCAACCTCGCGGACGTCATCCTTGAAGCGCCTCAGCGAACCGATCCGGCCGTCGTGGATGACGATGCCATCCCGCAGCAGCCTGGCCTTGGCGCCACGCTGGACGATTCCGTCGGTCACGTAGCAGCCGGCCACCGTGCCCACCCGCGGCACCTTGAAGATCGCCCGGACCTCGACGGCCCCCAGCACCACCTCGTGCTCCTCGGGGGCGAGCTGACCGACGAGCATCAGCTCGATGTCCTCGAGCAGCTCGTAGATGACGCCGTAGGTGCGGATCTCGATCCCCTTCTGCTCGGCGCTCCTCCGGGCCTTGGGGTCCGGCCGAACGTTGAAGCCGACGATGACGGCCTCGGTCACCTCGGCGAGGGTCACGTCGTTCTCGTTGATGCCCCCGACCGCGCCGTGGAGGATCTCGATGTGGCCGCCCTCGCGCGTGATCTTGGCGACGGACTCCCGCACGGCCTCGAGCGACCCGGTGGCATCGGCCTTGAGGATCAGGCGCAGTTCGGCCTCGTCCGTCCTCAGCTGGTCGAGCAGCGTCTGCAACCGCTCCTTGGCGGTGGGGATCGTCTGCACCCGCGCCCGATGCTCCTCGGCGCGCTCGGCTGCGATCGCCCGGGCCGCCCGGTCGTTCTTCACGACCTCGAACGCCTCCCCGGCTTCGGGCACGTCGGACCACCCCATCACGAGCACCGGAGTCGAAGGAGTTGCCTGCTGCACCTCCTTGCCGGCATGGTCGAGCATCGCCCGCACCCTCCCTGCCGCCGAACCCGCGACGATGGCGTCGCCGCGCCGCAGCGTCCCCCGCTGCACGATCACCGTGGCCACCGGCCCCCGACCGGGGTCGAGCTGGGACTCGATGACCACCCCTGAGGCATCCGTCCTCGGGTTGGCCTTGAGCTCTCGCAGCTGGGCCACGAGGTCGATCACCTCGAGCAGGTTGTCGATCCCGGCATGGGTCGTCGCTGAGACCTCGACGCTGGGCACGTCGCCACCGAGATCCTCGGTGATCACCCCGTGGTTGGTGAGAGCCGTGCGAACCCGGAAGGGGTCGGCACCCGGGAGATCCATCTTGTTGATCGCCACGATCATGTCGACGCCCGCCGCCTTGGCATGGCTGATGGCCTCGACGGTCTGCGGCATCGGGCCGTCATCGGCCGCGACGACGAGAACCACGATGTCGGTGACGTCGGCGCCCCGTGCGCGTAGGGCGGTGAAGGCCTCGTGACCAGGCGTGTCGATGAAAGTGAGGCGGTTGCCGCCCACCTCCACCTGGTAGGCGCCGATGTGCTGGGTGATGCCGCCGGCCTCCCCTGCCACGACGTCGGTCTTGCGGATGGCGTCGAGCAGCGACGTCTTGCCGTGGTCGACGTGACCCATGACGGTCACCACGGGTGGCCGCGGGGCGAGATCGGCATCGGCATCGGCGAACACCGCCCTGGCGACCCGAACCGTCTCGACGGGAGCCGGCTCCTGGATCTCGACGATGGTCCCGAACACCTCGGCGATCTCGTCGACGAGGTGCGCAGGCATCGGATGGCCCGCCCCGGCGGGGGTCCCGCGTTGCAGCAGCTCCTTCACGACGGCGCCAACCGGCTGGCCGATGGCGGCGGCGAAGTCAGTCACCGACGCCCCCGGGGTCAGTGTTGCAATCGTGATCTCGGGGGGTGCCGGTGCCTCCACCACGGAGACCGGAGGCTCCGGCGTGGGGGCAGGCGACCCGTCCACCTCGCCCGTTCCGGCGTCCGCCGACACCTCGGACAACGCCATCCTGATGAGTTCCGCCGTCTCCGCGTCCAGGCTCGATGACGCCGTCTTCACCTCGACACCGAGCTCGAGCGCCTGTTCCAGCACCTGCTTCGACTCGATGCCGAGCTCACGTGCCAGCTCGTACACCCGCATGACTGCCTACCTCGCTCCCAACTCGGTTCACTCCTCCTCGGCCGCGACGGGGGCCTCGTCGGCCACCTCCTCCACGAGGTCGGCGACCTCGGAGGCGGCGGGCTCGATCAGCCCGGGCGCGGCGGCCGGCGCTTCGTCGACTTCCTCGCGGTCGGAGCGGATGTCGACCTTGTAGCCCGACAGACGGGCGGCGAGACGCGCATTCTGGCCCTCCTTGCCGATGGCGAGGGACAGCTGATGCTCGCTCACGATGACCTCGGCGGTCTTGGTCTCCTCGTCGATGTGGACCTCTTTGACGCGGGCGGGGCCCAGCGCCTCGGCGATGAACTGCCCGACGTCGGTCCTCCACTGCACGACGTCGACCTTCTCCCCCCGCAGCTCGTTGACGACTTGCCGCACACGAGCTCCCCGGGCTCCGACGCATGCACCCTTGGGGTCGACGTTGGGATCGTTCGAGATGACCGCGATCTTGGTTCGGTGGCCCGGCTCGCGGGCAATCGACCTGATCTCCACGGTCCCGTCCACGATCTCGGGGACCTCGAGCTCGAGCAGACGCCGAACGAGGTCGGGATGGCTGCGGCTCACGACGATCTGCGGGCCCTTCGCCTCGTTGCGCACCTCGAGGATGAGAGCCTTGACCCGGTTCCCCCGTTCGAGTCGCTCGTACGGGATGCGCTCGGAGCCCGGAAGCAGGGCCTCGGCATCGCCGAGGTCCAGGATGGCGTACCGGTGATCCACCTGCTGCACGATGCCGGTGACGAGGTCGCCCTCCCTCCCGGAGTACACGTCGAAGACCTGCTCGCGCTTGGCCTCCCGGAGCCGCTGGGCGATGACCTGCTTGGCGGTCTGGGCGGCGATCCGACCGAAGTCCTCGGGAGTGTCCTCCCACTCCCGGATGACGTTGCCGTCCTCGTCGAGCTCCTGGGCGTACACGATGATCTCACCGGAGTCGGCGTCGATGGTGACACGAGCCTCCTCGGCTGCTCCGGGGCTCCGCTTGTAGGCCGAGACGAGGGCGTTGGCGAGCGCATCAAGGATCGTGTCGACCGGCACGCCCCGCTCACGTTCGAGCAGCTCCAGCGCGTCCATGACCTCGGAATCGATCCTCATCCCGTCACCTCACTTGCCCGGCTTGGGGGCACGTTCCCATCGGAACACGGTCCGCGCCGACTCGACGTCGTCGTAGTCGCACGGCTGGTCGCCCGAGTCGGCTCGCACCACGAACCCACGGTCGTCGGCGGCCGCGAGCACCCCTCTCAGGGTCCGGACGGCGCCGTCCCCCGCGATCTTGACGACCACCTCGCGGCCCACCGACTTCTGGTAGTGCCGTGGCCTGCGAAGCCGGCGCTCCAGACCCGGCGAGCTCACCTCGAGCCGGTACGGTCCCTCGATCTCGGTCTCGGCATCCAGCAGCCGGGACAGGTCGTTCGACACCTGGGACAGCCGATCGAGGTCGACCCCGCCCTCGGCATCGACGACGAGGCGGAGGAGGCGACCACCACCGCTCCCCACGAGCTCGACGTCGTCGAGCTCGATCCGCTCGAGGGCCAGGTAGGGCTCGACCACCCCCCAGATCCCGTCGATCGCCTTGGTCGTGTCCAGCTTCGTCACCGTATCGTCACCGTTTCGTCGTCATCGTGTCGTCGTGTCGCCGTCGTGCGGACCGGTCGGCCGGAGGGGGACCCCCGGACGACCGAAAGGTGGGCAGGGCGCCCACCTTCCAGCAGCGTCCTCGGTTTTTCCAGAGTATAGGTGCCGGTCGGAGCGGGCCGGGCGTCAGGCGGCTCGCCGGACGTCCTCCATGAACTGAGCCAGGGCGGCGACGCTGGAAGGTGCGAGGGCGGCGTACAGACTGGCCCGGCACCCTCCCACCGAGCGATGGCCCTTCAAACCGACGAAGCCGGCTCGTTCGGCCGCAGCGAGAAAGCCCGCCTCCTGCTCGACATCCGGGAGGCTGAACACCACGTTCATGAGCGACCGGTGGGCCTTCTCGACCGGGTTCGTGTAGAAGCCGTCGCTCTCGTCGATCACCCGATACAGCATCCCGGCCTTCTCGGCCGACTCCCGCTCCAGCGCGCGCACCCCGCCCCGGTCGAGCAGACGGCGCAGCACCTTGCCCATGAGATAGATCGAGAACATCGGCGGCGTGTTGGCGAGCGAGCCGGCGTCTGCGTGCCAGTCGTAGCGGAGGTAGCTCGGCAGCCGCTCGCTCACCTCGGGCCGGAGCGCAGTCCGGCGGATGAACACGAGGGCCAGTCCAGAGGGGCCGAGATTCTTCTGGGCTCCCCCGTACACGAGGTCGAACCGATGCCACGGGAGCCGCCGCGCGAGGAACTCCGAGGAGGCATCCGCCACCAGCGGGATCCCCGTGTCGGGCCAGTCGACCATGCGCAGACCGTCGATGGTCTCGTTCGCCGTCACATGCAGGTAGCGGGTCCCAGGTTCGATGGCGACCTCGTCCGGCCCTGGCATACGCCGGAATCCCTGGCCGGCGCCGTCCCAGGCCGGGTAGGCGCGGCGCACGGCCCGGGCGTCCGAGAGGGCCTTCGCCGCCCACGAGCCCGACACGACGTACCCCGCCGCATCGGCCTCGTCGAGGAGGTTGAGGGGCACCATGCCGAACTGGAGCGTCGCACCGCCCTGCAGCGCCAGCACCTCGAAGTCGGGCGGAGCCTCCGCCATCGCGGCCGCCGACTCGAGGGCCTCCCGATGCACCCGTTCGTAGACGGGAGACCGGTGGCTGAGCTCCACGACCGACATCCCGGTTCCGTCGAAGTCGAGCATCTCCTCGCGGGCCTCCGCGAGCACGTCAAACGGCAGGGTGCAGGGTCCGGCTCCGAAGTTGTGGACGCGCATGAGAGGGAGTTTCGCACCACCAAAACGTCCCTTGGCGATTCGAGGGCATCACGACACGTCATGCGGACGCCGCAGCGCTCAGCCCAGTCCCAGCGACCGTCCCTCGGTGACCAGCCCGGCCAAGACGTCGACGACGTCCTCGATCGGCACCTCCTCGGTGGAGAGCCCGCGCCGGACGGTGAGCTCGACCGTCCCCGACGCCAGCCCCTTCGGCCCCACCGTCACCCGGAAGGGGATCCCGACGAGCTCGGCATCGGCGAACTTCACGCCCGGGCGCTCGACCCGATCGTCGAGCAGCACCTCGAGCCCGGCCTGTTCGAGGCGGGCGGTGAGAGCCTCCCCCGCCGCCCTGGTGTCCTCGTCGTCGACCCGCAGCACCGTCACCACCACCTCGTAGGGTGCCACCGACACCGGCCACACGATCCCCCGTTCGTCGTGGGACCACTCGACCACCGCCGCCATCGTCCGCTCCAGCCCGATGCCGTAGGAACCCATGACGATCGGGTGTTTGACACCGTGCTCGTCCTGGACGAGCGCCTCGAAGGCCTCCGAGTACCGGGTCCCCAGCTTGAAGATGTGGCCGACCTCGATGCCCTTCCAGAGCTCGAGGGGGCCCCCGCACTGCCCGCACGGCTCACCAGACCGCACCTCCCGGAGATCCGCCCAGGTCCCGACCACGAGGTCGCGTCCCACATCCACGTTCACGAGGTGCCAGTCGTCGTCGTTGGCGCCCGTGACCATGCCCCGGCGGCCACGGAGGGCCTCGTCGGCGATGACCGGCAGGTGCCGGATCCCGACCGCCCCGAGGCTCCCGGGCAGCGCTCCCAGGGCCTCGCGGATCTCCTCGGGGTGGGCAGGTCGCAGCACCGCCGAACCCGTCGCGTCGGCCAGCTTCTGCTCTTGGAGGTCGTGGTCGCCGCGCAGCAGGACCAGGGTGATCCGGCCGTCGAGGACGTACACCAGGGTCTTGATCTGGCGCTCGGGAGCGGCCACCTCGGGGTGGGCCTGGGCGAGCGCGGCGATCGTGCGGATACCGGGCGTCGGGAGCCGCTCGGGCTCTCCCACCGCCGAGAGATCGGCGACCTCGCCCACCTGCGACGTCGCCCGTTCCACGTTGGCCCGATAGTCGCAGCTCCCGCAGGTGACGATCCAGTCCTCGCCGGCCGGGCTGGGCACCATGAACTCGGTGGACTCGCTTCCTCCCATCGCACCCGAGGAGGCCTCGACGTCGACGGGGTCGAGGCCGCACCGCCGGAAGATCCGCAGATAGGCGCCGTGGTGTGCCCGGAAGGCCCGATCGAGCCCCTCGCCGTCGAGGTCCAGCGAGTAGCTGTCCTTCATCGTGAACTCCCGCACCCGGAGCACTCCCGACTTGGGGCGGGGCTCGTCGCGGAACTTGGTCTGGATCTGGTACCAGATCTGGGGGAGCTCCCGATACGAGGACAATTCCGAGGCAAGGAGTGCGAACACCTCCTCGTGCGTCATCCCGAGGGCATTGTCGGCCCCCTTGCGATCCACGAGTCGGAACAGCTCGTCGCCCATCAGCTCCCATCGTCCCGAGCGCCTCCACACCTCGGCCGGGTGGAGCGCCGGAAGGTGGAACTGCTGGCCGCCGATCCGGTCCATCTCCTCGCGGATGATCCGGTCGATCTTGGCGTACACCCTCCGCCCGAGCGGGAGTACCGAGTAGTGCCCGGCGGAGAGCTGCCGGACGAACCCGCCCCGAACCAGCAGACGGTGGGATACCGCCTCGGCATCGGCGGGATCGTCGCGGAGGGTCGGGATGAAGGCCTGGGACCAGCGCATGAGAGAATGCGACCTTACCGGAGCCGGCCGGGCGAACTGCCTCGATGCCCGGCGTCCACGGAGCACGCCGTCGAAGAGGTCGATACCGTGCGCCGATGGCTCACCCGATCACCTGGGGCGATCGGATCAGGTATCGCTTCGACCTGCTGCTCTCGCGAGGCTCGGCCGCCACGATCGGATGGGTGGTGGCGCTCGCCGTGGTCCTCGCCATCGTGGGAGGCCTGGTCTTCTGGGCGATCGGAGTCGACTTCGGGGAGCGGCGGGGTCCGGTCGAGGCCTTCTGGCAGGCGTTCCTGATCGTCATCGGGAGAGGCGGCATCGTCGACGGCGGGTGGCCGGATCGTCTGGCCACGTTCACGTTCGTCTTCGCCGGCGTCTTCCTCACCGGCTCGCTCATCGGTGTCCTCGTGGCCGCCGTGTCAAAGCGGCTCGACGCACTCCGTCGGGGACGGGGCCGGGTGCTCGAGCGGGGTCACACGGTGATCCTGGGATGGTCACCGAGGCTCATGCCCGTGATCGACGAGCTCCTGGCCGAGGAGCGCCGATCGGGCCGGGTCTCGGTGGTCGTGCTCGCCGACCGGGACAAGCAGGCCATGGAGGACGACTTCCGTGCCACCCACCGGGGCTCGGACCGCAATCGCGTGCTGTTCCGCCGTGGGGATCCCTCCAGCCCGTCCGATCTCGAGATGGTATCCGTGGATCGCGCGGGAGCAGTGATCGTCCTGTCGGAAGGCAGCTTCGTCGACGCAGTCGCCGTGCGACGATCGCTCGCCGCCCATGCGGTCGAGCCCGAGGGCACCCACGTGATCGTCGAGATGACCAACCCTCGCGTGGCGCGATCGCTGGCCGCATCCACCTCGGGCACGGTGGTGCCGATCACGGTGGACACCGTGGTCGCCGACATGCTGGCACAGGCGATCCGCACCCGCGGCATGGCCCGGGTGTTCGACGAGCTGCTGTCCTTCGGAGGCAGCGAGCTCTACGTCTGCGAACCGGGGGCCGCAGCCCACCGCAGGTTCGCCGAGGTGGCCTGCGGCGCCGACGGGCTCGTGGTCCTCGGCATGCTGTCACCGAACGGTACGGTCGCACTCCTGCCGCCACCCGACACCGTCGTCGAACCTGGCGACCGTCTGGTGGTGCTCGCCAAGAGCAGGCCCGCCGAGATCCGAGCGATCGCGGCTGCCGGTGACTCCGTCTCCCCGCAACCCGGGTCCCGGCCGCCCCGGGCGGTGGTGATGATCGGCTGGAGCGAGGTCGGGTCCCTCGTGCTCGACCGCCTCGCCTCCTATCTGCCGCCGGGATCCCGGATCGAGATCCTCGCCGACGTCTCGCTGCTGGCCCACGGCATGCCCGCGTGGGCCTGGCCGCTGAACGGTTCGTTCGTCCACACCAAGCACGATCCGAACGACATCCTCGGCGCCATCGAACGACTGGGGGCCGCGGCAGTGGCCGTGCTCGGCTACTCCGACGGGATGTCCGAGGCGGAGGCCGACGCCCTCACCCTCCTGACCCTGCTGACCCTCGATCGGGCCAGGCTCGAAGCGAGGATCCCGGAAGCTCGCATCATCGGTCATCTGTACGACAACCGGCTCCGGACGCTGGCCAGGGCATCGGGTCACGACGACTTCGTCGTGACCGACGCGCTCACCAGCCGCATGCTGGTCCACACCTCCCGGCACGGCCGACTCGGCTCGATCTACACCGAGTTGTTCGATCCGCAGGGGCCCATCGTCGACGCCGTCCGGGCGCCGACGGGCCGGCTGAGCTACGGGGCGGTTGCCGCGGGGATCGTTGCGGAGGGGATGGTGCCGCTCGGCACGATCCAAGGACAACGGGTATCGCTCAACCCGTCCCGGTCCGAGGTGCTCTCCTTCGCCGATGACGACCGGATCGTGGTCGTCCGCCGACTCGAGCGGGAGGCCGAAGCCCCGCCGGCGTGACGGGCGCACGGACGGCGCCCCCCGCTATTCCGCGCCGGCCACCCGCGCGACCTTGGCACGCCGCTCCGCAACCCGGTTGGCGTCCCCCTGGATCTCGACGAGTTGGAGCCGATCGGCCTCGGCGACTTCGGCGGCGGTCGCATCGGCGGCGGCAAGCCGAGCGTCGACTCCCTCCTCGATGAGCCGCCGGGCCTCCTCCAGGAGCGCCGACACCATTTCCGCCTCGGGCACCACCCGCACGACCTGGCCCTTGATGAAGAGATGACCCTTCCCCCGGCCGGCGGCGATCCCGATGTCGGCCTCACGCGCCTCGCCCGGACCGTTGACCACACAGCCCATCACCGCCACCTGGATCGGGAGATTGGCCTCCTCGAGCGCCGCCTGGGCCTCGGCGGCCACCCTGATGACGTCGACCTCCGCCCGTCCACACGATGGACAGGCGATGAGATCGAGGCCCTTTCGCTCTCGCAGACCCAGGTACTCGAGCAGTTTGCGCCCGGCTTTGGCCTCTTCCACGGGGTCGGCGGTCAACGAGAGCCGGATGGTGTCGCCGATCCCCTCGAGCAGAAGGGTGCCGATCCCGGCCACCGACTTGATCAGGCCGCCTGGGGGCGGTCCCGCCTCGGTCACCCCGAGGTGGAGCGGGTAGTCGATCCGCTCCGCCAGCAGGCGATAGGAGGCCACCATGCTGGGGACGTTCGAGTGCTTCACCGAGATCTTGATGTCGGTGAAGTCGACGTCCTCGAGATAACGGATCTCCTGGAGGGCCGACTCGACCAGCGCCTCGGGCAGCGGCGCTCCGTATCGGTCGAGTAGGTCCTTGTCGAGCGAACCGGCGTTCACGCCGACCCGGATCGGCACGCCCCGGTCCTTGGCCTCCCTGGCGACCGTCTTGATGTGATGCTCGTTGCGGATGTTCCCCGGATTGAGACGGAGCCCGTCGACGCCCGCCTCGAGCGCCGCCAGTGCGAGCCGGTACTGGAAGTGGATGTCGGCCACGATCGGGACCGGCGACCTGGGCACGATCTCGGCCAGGCCCTCGGCGGCTTCCACCTCGTTGCAGGTGATCCGCACGATGTCCGCTCCGGTGGCGGCCAGCGCATACACCTGGGCGAGCGTGCCGTCGACGTCGGCGGTCTTCGTGGTTGTCATCGACTGGACCGTGACGGGGGCACCGCCGCCGACGGGTACGTCTCCGACCCGGATCTGCCGGGTGAGTCGCCGCTCGATCATCGGACCGATGCTAGGGACCCCGCGATCGCACTCACAGGCGGATCGGATCGACGATGTCGAGGACGATCGCCACGATCCCTAGGAACAGGATCAACCCCACCACCATCGCGGCTATGGGAGCCAGCTTGCGGAAGTCCACCGATCGACCGGTCACCTTCTCGTACAGGGCGACCGCGAAATGCCCGCCGTCGAGTGGATACAGCGGGAGCACGTTGAGGGTGCCCAGGATGATGTTCACCGACGCAAGCAAGGCGATGAAGTTGGCGATCCCGAGCCGCTCGACCTGACTCCCGACGTTGACGATGCCGATCGGGCTCACCGGGCGGATCTCGTTTGGGACCTCGTTGCCGACCAGACCCCCGGCCAGCGTGAGCAGGGAGTCGGGCCGCACCAGGTTGCCGAGGATCTCGACCGCGAACCGAGTCGTGGACCAGACCTGCTCACCGGCGATCCCGAACGCCTCGAACACCCCGGCCCGACGGCTCTCGAACCCCGGAGAGACCCCGAGGAAGCCCCGTTCGACGTCGTCGTCGCCGACCCGGATCCCCATGTCGACGGCCACCTCGAGGGTCTCGCCGTCCCGGTCGATGCCGACCACGATCTGCTCGCCCGGCCGGGTGGCCAGCTCGGAGCTGACCTGCTCCCACGACGGGGTGGGAACCCCGTCGACCGACACGATCACGTCGCCGGCCTGGAGCTCGGCATTCGCAGCCGCGGTGGCGACGCCATCCACCTCCGGGACCACGACGGCGATGGCCGTGGTCGGCTCGGGCACGCCCTCGAAGGTGACGAGGCCGAAGAAGATCGCGAAGGCGATGAAGAAGTTCATTGCCACGCCCGACAGCACCACGACCGACTTCTTCCAGAAGGGCTTTTCCCGGTAGGTCCGGCCGACGTCCTCGGGGGGCACCTCCTCGAAGGGGCTCATCCCGAGGATCCGGACGTACCCGCCGAAGGGCACGAGCTTGAACCCGTACTCGGTTTCGCCGCGACGGACCGACCACAGGCGTGGGCCGAACCCGAAGAAGAACTCGGTGGCCTTCATGCCGGTCGCCTTGGCCGCGAAGAAGTGCCCGGCCTCGTGGGCCATGACGAACAGCACGATGGCGAACAGACCGGCGATGCCGCCGAGCACGGCGCTCCTCGTTTGGGGGATGCCAACGCTAGCCCGGGCCCGCCGTTAGCACGCTCCCGACAGGAGGGAGGCGGCCATCTCCCGCGCCTCCCGATCGACTTCCAGCACGTCGTCGACGTCGACCGGCGACCGGTGCGGGAAGCCGGCGAGGGTGCGCTCCACGACCTCATGGATCCCCACGAACCCGAGTCGTCCGTCGAGGAACGCCCGCACTGCCACCTCGTCGGCGGCATTGAACACCGCCGGTGCCGACCCGCCCTGCCTGCCCGCCGCATAGGCGAGGGGGAGCATCGGAAAGGTGGCGAGATCGGGTTCTTCGAACTCGAGCGTCGTACCCGCCAGCGGGAACGGGGTGAGGCCGGAGTCGAGCCGCTCGGGATGGGTCAGCGCGTACCGGATGGGGATTCGCATGTCGGCGTAGCCGAGGTGCGCCAGCAGCGCACCGTCGGCCAGCTCGACCAGCGAGTGGACGACGCTCTGCGGATGCACGAGGACCTCGATCTGGTCGAACCCGACACCGAACAGCTGCTGGGCCTCGATGACCTCGAGGCCCTTGTTGGCCAGGGTGGCCGAATCGACCGTGATCCTGGGGCCCATGTCCCAGGTCGGGTGGCGCAGCGCCTGCTGGGGGGTGACATCTTCGAGCGCGGCAAGCGGCCTGCCACGGAACGGTCCGCCGCTGGCGGTGAGAATCAGCCGGCGCACCGTGGCCGCAGGCCGCCCGGCCAGGAGCTGGAACAGCGCCGAGTGCTCGCTGTCCACCGGGATCAGCTCGCCACCACCCCGGTCCCTGGCGGCGAGGACGAGCGGGCCAGCGGCTACCAGGCTCTCCTTGTTGGCGAGTGCCAACCGGTTGCCGGACTCGAGGGCGCGCATGGTGGCCCGGAGGCCGGCTGCACCGACGATGCCGTTGACCACGGTGGACCCGGCGACGCCCGCCAGTTCGACGACGGCCTCGGAACCGAAGGCGACCCTGCCTCCGAGGCGCTCGACGAGGCGGGCGCGTTCCTCGGACGATCCTCCCGAGACCGCCACTCGCGCCTCGGGATGTCGGACGGCTGCCCCCAGGAGCGGCTCCGAGGGGCTCCTGGCTGCCAGTCCGACCACCACGAGCCCGAGCCGGCCGGCCACGTCGAGGGCCTGACGGCCGATCGAGCCGCTTGCCCCCAGGACCACCACCGGGCGGCCCGGTCCACTCACAGGTATCCCAGGACCTCGAACAGCACGTAGACGGCCGGCACCGAGAACAGGATCGCGTCGATCCGGTCGAGCATGCCGCCGTGGCCCGGGAGCAGGGAACCCATGTCCTTCACCCCCAGGGATCGCTTGACAATGGACTCGACCGCATCTCCCAGCGGGCCGAACACGGACGCGACCCCTGCGACGAGCAGCGCGCCGCCGAACGTCACCGGCTCGAACAACGGAAGGGTCGACGCGATCGCCGCCACCGCAAAGGTGACGACGACGCCCCCGATCAGCCCTTCCACCGTCTTGTTGGGGGAGATGACCGGAGCCAGGGGCCGGCGCCCGAAGGCCCGGCCGACGAAATAACCACCCACGTCGAAGGAGGCCACGAGCACGACGACCAGCAGGACGAGGGCCCGACCGCGTTCGGCTGCGACGATCGGGCCGGCGAAGGCGAGCAAACCCACCCAGGCGACGCCGGCCACGGTGAGCGTGGCGTTCACGAGCGGATCCCGGCGGTGAACCAGTGAGTAGAAGAGCATGGTCGCCACCAGGCAGGCGATCATCACACCCCCGACCGCCGCCGGGCCCGCCACGTAGGCGCCGATGACGGCTCCGAGCCCGGCCAGGAGTCCGAACAGGGCGACCGGCCGGAAGCCCTGGGCTCGCAGGGTTGCGTAGTACTCGCCCAGGGAAACGATCAGCACGACCGTGATGAACGAGACGAGCCACACGCCTCCCAGGGCCACGCTGACTGCGAAGAGACCGAAGATGACGAGTGCCGACACGACGCGAATGGTGAGATCGCTCGCCCTCGCCTGTTCGAGGTGCTCAATCTCCTCCTCGGTCACACCGGGCCGGCCGGTCACGTCGTCGAAGCCGATCAGGCCCTGGCCGACTCCGGGGAGCGAGGCTGCCACCGCCTGGCGCTCGACCTCCTCCCCACCGGCACGGGTGACCTCTGCGGCCAGGTCTTGATATTCCCGGGTGGTGGAGGCGGCATAATCCTCGCCTCGGAACTCTTCGAGATTGCCGCTTCCGACGGCCACCTGCTCGAGATCGGACAGCCAGTCGCCGGCGGCGCCATCCTCGGCATCCTGCTCGTCGCGGCCGAACCCGAGATCATCGCCCCTCCGGGCCACCTCATCGGGGGTGACGACCTCCTCGGGGGTGTCGGCCTCCTCGGCAGCCCCGGCCTCCTCGCGGGCCGCGACCTCCTCGGCAGCCCCGGGATCCTGAGCGGGAGACGCAACCCGATCGGCTTCGTGTTCCTTCCCGGCAGCCTCGGTGTCGACGGGCTCGTCGATGGCGTCGGCGTCTCGTTCCCAGGGCCGGACGAACCGGCGCTGGGAGCCCGGATCCGCCTCGCCGGCCTGGTCACCTCGATCGCTCACGCTCACACCTCGAGCAGTTCGGCTTCCTTGTGCTCGAGGAGCCCATCGACCCGCCCCACGAACGAGTCGGTGACCTCCTGGAGCTCCTTTTCGGCTCGATGGATGTCGTCATCCGAGATCTCACCGTGCAATGCCTCCACGTCGGCCTTCGTGTGCCGCCGCACGTTCCGGATGGCCACCCGCGCCTCCTCCGCCATGTGGCGAACGACCTTGATGAGCTCGCGCCGCCGCTCCTCGGTGAGGGGTGGGAAGGCGAGTCGGATCACCGTCCCGTCGTTGGACGGGTTGAGACCGAGGTCGGCGCTCTGGATCGCCCGCTCGATCATCGAGATGGATCCCTTGTCGTACGGGTGGACCACGAGCATGCGCGGCTCGGGGACGCTGAAGGAGGCGAGCTGCTGGAGTGGCGTGGGCGATCCGTAGTACTCGACGAGCACCCGATGGAGGATCTGGGGGTTGGCCCGCCCGGTCCGGACGGTGGTGAACTCCTGAGCCGCGTGCTCGACGGCGGCTTCCATCTTGCGGCGGGCCTCGGCGAGCAGATCGTCGGTCATGATGCTCCTCCTCCCGCATGGACCCGGGTACCGATCGCGTCGCCCCTCACGGCCCTCACGATGTTCCCGGGCACGGTCAGATCGAACACGACGATCGGCAGATCGTGCTCGCGGCACATCGTAATGGCCGTGGAATCCATCACCCGGAGTCCCCGGCTGATCACATCGAGATACCCGATCTCGACGATGTGCTCGGCATCCGCATGGGTGACGGGGTCGGCGGTGTAGACGCCATCCACCTTGGTGGCCTTGAGCACCACTTCGGCGCCGATCTCCACGGCCCGGAGGGCGGCAGTCGTGTCGGTGGTGAAGAAGGGATTGCCGGTGCCGGCCGCGAACACCACGACCCGTCCCTTCTCGAGATGCCGGATCGCCCGGTTGCGGATGTACGGCTCGGCCAGCTCCTGCATGATGATGGCGCTCTGGACCCGAGTGGCCACCCCGGCCTTCTCGAGCGCATCGCGCAGGGCGAGGGCGTTGATCACCGTGGCGAGCATGCCCATGTAGTCGGCGGTGGCGGGATCCATCCCACGAGCGGCCTGCGACACCCCCCTGAAGATGTTGCCGCCGCCGACGACGATCGCGATCTCGGCACCCAGGTCATGGGCCTCGGCGATCTCCTCGGCCATCCGCTTGACCGTCGCCGGGTCGATGCCGTAGCCGACCTCGAGATCGGCGAAGGCCTCACCCGACAGCTTGAGGAGGACCCGGCGCCGATCCATCACCCCTCCTGCTCGCCGACGGCGAGCCGTGCGAAGCGTCGCACACCGATGTTCTCTCCCATCCTGGCCGCCAACTGGGTCACCATGTCCCCGACCGACCCGTCGAACTTCTCCTTGTTCACGAACACCTGCTCGTAGAGCACGTGGTCGGCGTAGAACTTCTCGAGCCGCCCCTCGACGATCTTGGGGATCGCCTGTTCGGGCTTGCCGGCGGCCACGGCCTCGCGGGTGATGAGATCGCGCTCTTTGGCGACGATCGCTCCGTCCACGTCCTCGCGACGGATCCAGCTGGGGTTCCCCCACGACACGTGCATCGCCAGGTCGTTGGCGACGTCGTTGAACTCCTGGCTCTTGGCCACGAAGTCGGTCTCGCAGGACAGCTCCACGAGCACGCCCATCACCGGTCGCTCGGCCTGGCGGTGGACGTACACGCCGATGGCGCCGTCGCTGGCCTCGCGGCCGGCCCGCTTGGCGGCGGCCGCCAGTCCGCGCTCCCGGAGGAGCTCGAACGCCCGATCGAAGTCCCCCCCGGCCTCGGTCAGCGCCTTCTTGGCGTCCATCATCCCAACCCCCGCGGTCTGGCGGAGGCGCTGGACGTCCTGGGCGGTGATCTCTGCCACGTTGATCTCCCTCGTCCTCGTCGTTCAGCCTGCGGAGCCACCGGCCGGCGCCGCAGTGACCTCGCCGGCTGGCTCGAGCTCGTCGGCGGCCCCGCGCCCAGCGCCGCCCTTGCTGGAGAGCTCGCGTCCTTCTCGGCACGCCTGGGCGATCACCGAGGCCACCAGCCCCGCCGCCCGGATGGCATCGTCGTTGCCGGGGATCACGTAGGTGATGGAGTCGGGGTCGCAGTTCGTGTCGACGAGTGCCACCACCGGCAGCCCGAGCCGTTCAGCCTCCTTCACCGCCGTCGTTTCGGCGTTGACGTCGACCACGAAGATCGCATCGGGAACCCGGGTGAGTTCACTCACCCCGCCCAGGTTCTGCTGGAGCTTCGCCAGCTCTCGACGCAGCCGGAGCCTCTCCTTCTTGGGGCGGGCGTTCATCTCGCCCGTCTCCTCCATCCGGGTGAGCTCCTTCATGTAGTAGATCCGCTTCTGGATCGTCTGGAAGTTGGTGAGCATGCCGCCCAGCCACCGATAGTTGACATAGGGCATCCCGGCGGCAGTCGCCTGCTCGGCGATCGGTGCCTGCGCCTGCTTCTTCGTCCCCACGAACAGGACCGTGCCGCCGTCGGCGGCGAGATCGCGGACGAAGGTGGCGGCCTCCTCTATGAGCTCCACCGTCTGGCGGAGGTCGATGATGTGGATCCCGTTCCGCTCGCCGTAGATGTACGGCGCCATCTTCGGGTTCCACCGACGGGTCTGATGGCCGAAGTGGACCCCGGCCTCCAACAGCTGCTTCATGGCGACGGCGGCCATGGCTCTCCTCCTGGTTGCTGCCTCCGCCCGCCGGCCGGGACTCCGGCCTGCCGGTGGCCCGCCGACTCGAGAGGACTCGACCAGGTGGCGGGACGGGCGTGTGTGATGGCGAGAGTGTACGCCGGGTGGGCGACCCGGGCGAACCTCAACGGCTGCTGGGCTCGCGCATCCGGTTGCGCAGGCTCATCACGCTCTTCGAGTGGATCTGACAGACTCTCGACTCGGTGACGCCGAGCACGGCTCCGATCTCGGCGAGCGTGAGTCCCTCGTAGTAGTACAGCGTGAGAACCAGTCGATCGCGATCCGGCAGACGATTGATGGAGTCCGTCAGGATGCGCCGGGTCTCGGCGAGCTGGAACTCGACCTCGGGATCAACGCCCTTGGGGTCGGCCATCACATCCCCGACCGAGCTCGCCGAGTCCGGGGTCAGCAACTCGTCGAGCGCCACCAGACCGAGGTTGGAGATCTCCGCGAGGTCGTTGAGGAGGTCGTCGAGCGGGCGGTCGAGGTGGGCGGCCAGCTCCTCGTCGGTGGGGGTGCGTTGCAGGCGGTGCTCGAGCTCGGCCACCGCGCGCTCGATCTCACGGGCCCGGGCCCGCACGGATCGCGGCACCCAGTCGAGCGCCCGCAACTCGTCGAGGATCGCCCCCTTGATCCGGTTGATCGCATAGGTCTCGAACTTGAATCCCCGCTCGGGCTCGAACTTGTCGATCGCATCGATGAGGCCGAACACGCCGTAGGACACGAGATCCGATGGGTCGACGCTCCTGGGGAGCCCCACGCCGACGCGTCCCGCGACGAACTTGACGAGCGGTGAGTAGTGGAGGATGAGGCCCTCCCTCGCCCGTTCGTCGGCGGTCGCCTTGAACCGCTGCCACAGGAGGGCGATCGGGTCGGCGACGGCTTCGTCACGCACGTGGATGGCTCTGCTCATAGGCGGATCGGAGGTGCTGGCGGGTCACGTGAGTGTAGATCTGTGTCGTCGCCACGTCGCCGTGACCGAGCAGCTCCTGGACCGTGCGCAGGTCGGCGCCACCCTCGAGGAGGTGGGTGGCGAAGGAGTGCCGCAGCGAGTGAGGGAAGGTGCCGAGGCGCGTTCGCACCACCCGGCGAACGCCCCGCACCCCCAGCGGACGCCCTGCCGACCCGACGAAGAGGGCGTCGCCGGCGTCCGGTGAGGCCAGGTGCGGCCGGCCGTCCCGGACCCAGCGATCCACCGCCGTCCGGGCCGGGCGACCGACCGGGACCATGCGGACCTTGCCGCCCTTGCCGGCCACCCGCAGGACCTCCCGGTCGTGGAGATCGGCGCACCGGATGGCGGTCAGCTCGGAGACCCGCAGGCCACCGGCATAGAGCAGCTCGAGGATGGCCCGATCGCGCAGGCCGAGCGGCCCCTCGGCCTCGAATCCCTCCAGTGCCGCCGCCAGGGCGCGAGCCGACAGGGGCTGCGGCAGCCGACGTGGCGAGCGCGAGCCACCGACTCCGACGGCCGGGTTCGCGGGGACGATGCCCCGCCGGCAGGCATCCCGGAAGAAGGCTCGCACGGCCGAGGCCTTGCGAGCCGCCGACGTCCGGGCGTATCCGAGCGAATCGAGCCGGGCGAGGTAGCCCCGTACCGAGGAGCGATCGATCGAGCCGAGGTCTCGGGTCCCCGACTCATCGCAAAACCCGAAGAACTGGGAGAGGTCGCGGCGGTAGGCGTCGATGGTGTTGGGCGACAGCCGCCGCTGCACGGCCAACCGGTCGAGGTAGCCGTCGACGGCACCCGCCACCCACGCCGGCGGGTCGGGGATCGGGGTCACTCGGGCATGCTACGACCCCCCGGGCCCGGGGGTGGGCATCGAGCCCTCCCCGCGAGGCACGACCATGCCGGAGCGCACCTCGACGGCGCCCTCCCGCTCGAGGCGGGCGAGCTCGGCCAGGCCATCCGCCACCGGAAGGCCCAGGCGACCGAGCCAGGTCTCCACCGACACGGGCCCGCTGGGCTCCATCACTGCGTCACCCCGCCGAGCGATCAACCCGGCCAGCTCGAGGGTGGTGAGCAGATCCTCGACCCCGAGCACCGGATGGGCCCCGTCCCGGATGAGGAGGTTCGTGCCCACCGAGGCAGGCCGGTCGATGTCACCGGGCACGGCCAGCACCTCCCGACCAAGCTCGAGCGCGATGCGAGCGGTGATGAGGGCCCCGCCCGTGGCACCCGCCTCGACCACCACCACGGCCTCGCTCCAGGCCGCGATCAGACGGTTGCGCACCGGGAACCGCCATGCCTCGGGGGCACGGCCTGGCGGGTATTCGGAGACGACGGCCCCGCCGGTCGCGACCATCTGCTCGCCGAGCTTCCGGTGCTCGCCGGGGTACCAGCGATCGATGCCGCATCCCAGCACGGCCAGCGCCGTCCCGCCGGCCGCGACCGTGCCTGTGTGAGCGGCGCCGTCGACCCCTCTGGCCAGACCGCTGACCACGGTGGCCCCGGCTCCGGCGAGCCCAGCCCCCAGAGCCCTGGCCAGCGCCAACCCATACGGCGTGCACCTACGGGTCCCGATCACGGCCACGGCCGGGCCATCGGGCAGGGACCCTCGAACGAAGAGGCCGACCGGGGGGTCCGGCAGGTCACGGAGGCCGCTCGGCAGCCGCGGATCGTCGCCGGCCACGAACCAGGCCCCAACCCGGTCGAGCCTGGCCGTCACATCTCCCGCGTCGAGATGGCCCACCGGGTCGGGCACCGTGGCCCGGATCGCGGCCAGCACCCGCTCGGGCGATCCGTGGCGAGCCATCAGCCCCGCCAGACGGGCAGGCGTGAGATCGGCGTGGGTGAGCAGGAGGCGGGCGCTCACCACGACCCCCGGTAGGCGAAGGCCTCGGCGACGTGAGGCTCGTCGACCGTGTCGGACCCTGCAAGGTCGGCGATGGTCCGGGACACCCGCCGGACCCGCTCGATCGCCCTGGCGGAGAGCTGTCTGCGCTCGGAGGCGTCGGCGATCATCGCCCTGGCCGACGGCGCCGTCGGCATGCGGTCGAGCGCCCGTCGGGTCAGCAGGTGATTGGTCGTCCCCCGCTCTTCCTGTCGGCGCCGCGCGACCAGCACCCGCTCGGCCACCGAGGCGCTCGGCTCCCCCGGTGGGCCCAGCACCTCGGAGGGATCGGGGCGGGTCAGCCGGATCCAGAGGTCGAAGCGATCGAGCAACGGGCCGGACAGACGGCGCCGATGGCGCTCGAGCGTCGCCGGGGTGCACCGGCAGGGTATCCGTCCGTCCCCCTCGTACCCACACGGGCAGGGGTTGGTGGCGGCCACCAGCTGGACCCGGCACGGGAAGCGGAGGGTCCGGCCCTGACGGGCGATCACCACCGAGCCCTCTTCGAGCGGTTGGCGCAGGGCGTTGAGCAGGTGGGGCGGGAACTCCCCCAGCTCATCGAGAAACAGGATTCCCAGATGGGCTAGCGACAGTTCGCCGGGAGTGGGGTGGCCCGTCCCTCCCCCGACCACGGCGGCGGTGGAAGCCGTGTGATGGGGGGACCGGAACGGCCGAGAGGTGGGGGGAGGCAGATCGGCCGCGCTCCAGATGCATCCGAGCTCCACCACCTCGGCCGGGCTCGGCGGCGGGAGGATCGAGGGCAGCCGCCGCGCCAGCATCGTCTTGCCGACGCCGGGCGGGCCGACCATCACGAGATGGTGGGCACCGGCGGCTGCGATCTCGAGGGCCCGCCTGGCCAGCAGCTGGCCGCGGACGTCGGCCAGGTCGGCGGGGTCGACGGCGGCGGGTGCGTTCGGGACGATCGCCGCCACCGGGCCCCGCCCGGTCACAACCTCCACCGCCTCGGCCAGGCTCCCGACCGGGCGGACATCGGCTCCCGATACGAGGGTGGCCACCGGGGCGTCGGCGGTCGGGACCAGGCAGGGGACCCCCATCCGCTCGGCCACGATGGCCGCCGCCAGCGCCCCGCGTGTCGGGCGCACCGTGCCATCGAGTGCCAGCTCCCCCACCGCCACGAGCCTCGCCCCGCTCGCCGGGATGTCACCGGTGGCCGCCAGCACGCCGAGGGCGATCGGGAGGTCGAAGCCGGAGCCGCCCTTGGGGAGATCGGCGGGGCCGAGATTGACGGTGACCTGCCTGACGGGCAGACCGAACCCGGACGAGGTCAGAGCGGCCTTCACCCGGTCGCGCGCCTCCCGCACGGCGGTGTCGGGGAGCCCGACGACGCAGAACCGGTCCTTCGGGCCGCCGATGTGGGCCTCCACCCTCACCGGGTGGGGCTCGGCGCCGACCATGGTGGCCGAGAGGGTCGATGCGAACATGTCGCCCAAGCTACGGGCGGGCTGTGACGCGAACGCGGCCGGTCAGCCGCCTCGGAACTCGGGGCGGCGCTTCTGCAGGAACGCCGCCATCCCTTCGAGGACGTCGGCCGTGGAGAAGCAGATGGCCTGGGATTGTCCCTCCCATCCCAACGCCTCCTCGAGCGTCACGTCCCAGCTCCGGTCGATCCCCTGCTTGGCGAACATCTGGGCAACCGGGGCGCCATCCAGCATGCGGCCGGCCATGGCGTCGACGGCCTCCTCGAGGTGCTCGGGGGCGACGACCTCGAGCACGAGGCCGATCCGGAGAGCCTCCTCGGCGTCCACCATTCGACCGGTGAGGGCCAACTCCTTGGCCCGCTGGAGGCCGACGAGACGGGGCAGCAGCCACGTCCCACCCGAATCGACCGTCAGCCCGCGCCGCACGAAGATCTCCGAGAAACGGGCCCGGTCGGTCGCCACCACCACGTCGCATCCGAGTGCCAGGTTCATGCCGGCTCCGACCGCCACCCCGTCGACCGCGGCGATGGTCGGCTTTGTGATCCGGTGGAGGGCGAGCGCGGTCTCGGTGACCGTCTTCATCCGCTCGTGACGGGCGCCGACCCCCGAGAGGTCCACCGCGATCGAGGGGTCGAGGTCGGCACCCGAGCAGAACTCCCCGCCGCTCCCCGTGACGACGAGCACTCGCTCGTCGGACCGCTCGAAGTCGACGAACGCCGACCGCAGCTCGTCCCAACCGTCTGGGGGAATGGCGTTCTTCCGCTCGGGGCGGTCGAGCCGGAGCCACCGGATCGGGCCCCGGTCCTCGATCTGGAACCACATCAGGGCGAGGGTAGCGACCGTTGCAGAGGCGGCGACTTACCGCAGCATCATTGAGCATCCGTGTGGCCACAGCCCACATCGTTGCTCAATGAACCTTGCGGGTACCCTCCCACCATGGGGTTCAACCCGTTCCGACCCTCCCGCCGTAGCCTCGCCGACGTTGCCCTGATGGTCGCCGCCCTCGCGGTCACGGCCGCCGTCCTGTGGTGGGCGGCCTTCTCCAACTGATGGACACCGTGATCGTCTCGGCCGTTCAGCCGGACGCAGCCCGCAGACCCTATCGGTGCCCCGGATGTGACCTCGTCATCGAGCCCGGGACCTTCCACCTGGTGGTGGTACCCGAACACGAGCCTGACCTACGCCGGCACTGGCACCACGGCTGCTGGCACAAGCACCTCCGCCGGTACCGGGGAAGGCGTCAGGCGTCCCGCACCTGAAGACCCACCCAGGCCAGCGCCACCCCCACCAGCGCCCAGCCAAAGATCACGGCCGCTGCCTCGCCCACCGACATCGACCCGATGAAGCCGATACCGAATCCGCCGGTGATGTCACTCAGGTCGGCGATGAACGCCGAGGAGGCGCCGCTCAGCGACACCCGTTGCCAGGGTCGCCAGATCGCGAGGATCCCCTCGCCGAAGGCGAAGGCGAGGCCGAGGCCGATCGCCGGCCCGATCGACCGGAGTATGGCGGCGGCGCCAAGGCCGAGCGACACCCAGGCGAACTCGATGAGGCCCGTCTTCCAGACCACCGCCCACCACTCGCCGGCGACCGGAGCCCCGTCGCCCGCGGCAAAGAGCAGTGTCACCAGCGACCAGCCCCCGATAGCAGCGAGCGTGGCCACCCACGCTGCCAGCGTGGCAACGACCGTCTTGGCGGCGAGGTGCATCCAGCGGCGGGACTCCATGGTCAGGCTCGTGGCCCAGATCGTCCCGGTCGTCTCTCCGGCGAGCAGCACCACGGCCAAGATCACCGGGAACCAGGTCTGGCCGATCGCCTGGGTCGCCCCGAACAGGTAGGCGTCGGGTTTGGTGATCCCGGGGAACCCCTCGAACGCCTCGGGGGCGAGCGGCGGCACGACGACGAGGAGGACCGCCACCATCCCCATCACGAAGGCAAAGATGCCGAGCATGACCCAGTAGAGCTTGCGTTTCACGAGCTTGATGAACTCGGCCCGCAGCAGCCCGGTCACGAGCCGGTCTCACCGGTCAGCTCGAGGAAGACCCGCTCGAGGGTCACGGTCTCGGGGGCCAGTAGCGACGGGTAGACACCGGACCCGGCCAGCACCCGGCTGATCTGTGACCCCTCGGCACCCGAGACGAGCAACTCGTCGCCTTCGACCTCCACCCCCAGGCCCGCCGCCCGGAGGAGATCCACCGCCCGGTCCCGCTCCCCCACCCGCACCCGGTGGCGGCCACCATCGTCCAGCACCTCTCGTAGTGCCCCTGAAACGACCCGGCGTCCCCGATCGACGACCACCACGTCGTCGGCGAGCTGCTCGACGTCGGACAGATCGTGGCTCGAGACGATGATCGTCTTTCCACGCTCCTCGACGAGGCGGCGCAGCTGGGCCTTCAGGGCCACCTGCCCGGCCGGGTCGAGGCCATCGAGCGGCTCGTCGAGGATCAGCGCCTCGGGATCGCCCAACATGGCCACGGCGAGTGCCAGTCGCTGGCGCATGCCCTTGGAGTAGCCCTCCACCCTGCGATGGGCGACATCGTCCAGAGCCACGAAACGGAGCAGCTCGGGGATCTCGTCCCCGTCGACGCCGAGGGTGAGCGCGGCCACCCGGAGGTTGTCGGCGGCCGACAGCGTCCGGTGGAGACCGGGCTCCTCGACGATGGCCCCGACCTGCTTGACGATCCGGGAGGTGTCGGGCCCGACCCGCATGCCCAGCACCTCCATCGACCCGGCGTCCGGCCTCGTGAGCCCGAGCAACAGTCGGAAGGTGGTGGTCTTGCCGGCGCCGTTCGGCCCGAGAAACCCCGTGAGACGGCCTGCGCCGATCGTGAACGAAAGCCCGTCGAGAGCGACGGTGGGTCCGTAGTGCTTGACCAGTCCCTCGACGGTGATCGCATCCATGGGTCGAAGACCTCAGCCGGCCCTGGGAACCCAGTGGAGGTCCACCCCCGAGGCGTGGAAACGGACCGCCACCAGGTCGATCCTCGACACCGGCGGCCGCAGCCGGGCGGCGGCGGCCCGCACCCGGCGGGCCTTGTCGATGCCGAAGGCGGCGACTGGGTCGGCGGTCGTGAGACCGCGTTCGGCCACGACGCTGCGCACCTCCACCGCCGCCACCTCGCCTCCCACGTCGACGAGCAGATCGATCTCAGAGCGTCCGGCGACGATGTTGCGGGCCAGCACCCGGCACCCGTGCCGGACCAGCAGGGCAGCCGCCAGACGTTCGGCCAGAGCTCCTGTCCGCCTTCGCGCCTCGGTCACAGGCGCCCGCTCTGCTCGACCTCCTCGACGTTCACATCACGGAACGTCAGCACGCGGGCCCTGCGGAGGAACCGGGCCGGCCGGTACATGTCCCAGACCCAGGCGTCGTCGAGCACGACCTCGAAGAAGGCCGAGCCCCCCGCTTCGCGCATCTGGACATCGACGCCGTTGGCGAGATAGAAGCGCCGCTCGGTCTCCACCACGTACCGGAACATCGGGAGCACATCCCGATACTCCTTGTAGATGTGGAGCTCCGCCTCGGATTCGTAGCGCTCGAGGTCCTCTTCCATACTCACTCCTCGCCGGTCCGACCGGACCACGGTCCCGGGCGACGGCAATCGCTCAGAGGGAACCTACCCGAGCAAGCGGCCAGATCCGGAACACCGCTTCACCGATGATGTCCGACTCCGGCACCGGCCCGAACACCCGGCTGTCCGAGCTCTGGCTGCGGTTGTCACCCATCACGAAGACGTAGCCCTCCGGGATCACCCGCGTGCCCTCGTCCGGCATCACCGAACCCGGGGCGAGATATGGCTCGACGAGCGCCCGGCCGTTGACGAACACCGCGTTTTCGCGGATCTCCAGCTCGTCGCCTTCGATGGCGACGATGCGCTTGATGAGATCGTCGGTGGCGGCCGTTCGGATCCCGAGCGCCTCGAGTACGTTGCGGACGACCGCCTCGGGGAACGACTCGTCCACGTCGGCGGCGTAGGGATTGCGAAACACGACGATGTCGCCTCGGTCGGGCTCCCCGAACCGGTAGGTCAGCTTCGACACCATCACCCTGTCGTCCACCTCGATCGTGGGGATCATCGATCCCGACGGGATATAGAAGGGCTGGGCGAGAAAGGTCTTGATGATCACGGCGACCGCCAGCGCCGCCAACAACAGCACGGGGAGCTCGAGCCAGAAGGAGCGATGCCCCTTGCGATGACGCCCCGGTGCCCGAACGGTCTCGTCGTACTCGGTCGGGGGCGTCAGTCGCGAAGCTCCTTGATTCGCGCCGCCTTCCCGGAGCGCTGACGCAGGTAGTAGAGCTTGGATCGACGCACGTCGCCGCGCCGCACGACCTCGATCTTCTGGATGATCGGGGCGTGGACCGGGAACACGCGCTCGACCCCGACACCGAAACTCACCTTGCGGACCGTGAACGACTCCGAGAGGGCTTTGCCGTTGCGGGCGATGACCACGCCCTCGAACACCTGCACCCGCTCACGCCCACCCTCCACCACCCGGACATGGACCTTCACGGTGTCGCCGGCGCGGAATGCGGGAACATCGGTGCGGACACGGGCGGCTTGGAGCATGTCGAGATCGTTCATGGAGACTCCTCAGGAGCGGGGCGGGCAGCCCTGGGGGCGGCAGTCTATCAGGTCTCCGGATCCGTTCGGGCCCCGGCACCGCCCTCCTGGGCGGCCAGATCCGGGCGCCTGTGGGCGGTTCGCTCGCGCCGTTGGGCCAGCCGCCAGGCGTCGATCCGCTCGTGATCGCCCGACAGCAGGATGTCGGGGACCCGCCAGCCACGGAACTCGGCGGGGCGGGTGTAGTGGGGCTCCTCGAGCAGCCCGTCACGGAACGACTCCGCCTCGGTGGATCGCGGGTTCCCCACCGCCCCCGGCAGCAGTCGCACGACGCCCTCGATGACGGCGAGTGCCGCCACCTCGCCACCGGCCAGGACGAAGTCGCCGAGCGAAACCTCCTCGTCGACCAGGTGCTCGGCCACCCGCTCGTCCACCCCCTCGTACCGGCCGCACACGAGGGTGAGATGCGGCAGGCCGCTCCAGTGATCCAGCGTGGCCTGATCGAGCCGCCGGCCGGCTGGAGTGAGCAGGACACGATGACTCGACGACAGCGGATCGAGGGCGGCGGCGAGCGGCTCGACCATCATCACCATGCCCGGGCCACCACCGAACGGGGCATCGTCCACCTGCCGGTGGACGCCTCTGCCGTAGACCCGCACGTCGACGGTCTCCACCTCGGCGACCCCGGCCGCCAGCGCCCGGCCGACGATCCCGACGCCGAGCGCCGCCTCGAAGATCTCCGGGAAGATCGTCACCACCGTGATGCGCACCCGGCCGAGTATCGCGCAGGATCGGCCCTTTCCCCACCTAACCTGGGGCGGGTGAGCGATCAACCCACCCCGGATCTCCCGCCCTTCGACCTCCCGGCGTGGGGCGAGGAGGGTGCTCCCGTGCTGGGCGAGCCGACCCCGGAAGCGGGTGCGCCGGAAACGGTCCCGACCACCGTCGAGCCGGAGGACGTGCTGCTGGTCACCACCGAGTCGATTCAGGGTCGGCCCATCGCCGCCTACCTCGGGATCGTCGGTGGAGAGGCGTCGGTCTCGATCGGACCGCGAGGGGCGGCGAGCGCCATGCGGGAGGCGCGGGCCGTGGCCCTCGACCTGATCCGGTCCGAGGCGGCGACGCTCGGCGCCGGTGCAGTGGTGGGCCTGCGCCTCGACACGGTGGTGCGCAAGCAGGATGCAGCGGTCCTGGCATCCGGCACAGCCGTGCGCCTGCGCTGACGTCAGGCCCGCCGGACTTCGACGTCCCCGCTCACCGATACGCATCTCAGGCGCACCGTCGACCGTGGTTCTGCGTCGCCCGTCTGGGCACGCTCAGGCAACCTGACCCGGCCGGTGAGGCTGTTGATGTCGACCTCCACCCGCCTCCCCGGGGGGAGTCCCACGCACGTGTCGCCGGACACGGTCGAAACCCGGACCTCGGACCCCTCACAGCGGGAGAGGCGGACGTCGCCGGAGGCGGTCTTCACGGTCACTTCGCCGGTGACGTCGCCGATCGCCACGTCGCCCGAGGCCGTGGAGCAGACGAGGTCGCCGTCGACGGCGCGCACGGCGACATCGCCCGAGGCGGTGGTGATTCGAGCCCGCCCCCGGATCTCCTCGACGTCCAGATCCCCCGACGCCAGCGAGACCATGAGGTTCTTGGCCGACTCGAGCCGAACATCCCCTGCGGCCGACCGGATCGATGCGTCTCCTACGGCCACGTCGGCGCGGAGGTCGGCCGCCCCCAGGTTCGCCTCGACATCACACCCCTCGGGCACGATCGCGGCCACGTTCACCTTGCCGCGCCCGAATCCGTCCGGGCGCCCAACGACCACCGTGTCGCCGAACTGGCCGACCTCGACCCGATCCCTGCCCGGTCCGCTGACCTCGATCTCGATCCGGCCCGGCACCCCCCGGGCGATGTCGACCCGACCCGAGGGCACCCGGATCTCGAGCCGTGGACGCTCGCCCACCTCGAAAGCGTGGCTCGTGTTCACAGGTCGAAGCTCCCCGTGACGCGACCCCCCGTGGTCGCCCGCCGGGCCCGCGACGTCAGGGTGCCGACGACCCAGGAGTTCACCGAGTCCCCGGTCTCGCCGGCGGCATCCTCGACCAGTCGCTTGAGGGACGGCGGAAGGCGGAGCGTGATCCGGGCCTCGTAGTCCTCGTCGTCGGCCACCGGGGGCGGGGTGGTCTCCGTCACCCTCAACACCGGATCTCCCTCGACGACGGCCACCTCCACCGAACGGTCGCCGAGTTGCGCAGACACCTCGGCGGCGGCCTGCTGGGCGAGATCGAAGACCGCCTGGCGCAGGGTCGGCTCCAGCACCGACACGAGCAGGCCGGCGGCGGCCTCGACCTCTTCTCCCGCGGCTGCGAGGACGACCTGCTGGTCCACGGCCGCCCGAACCTGGTTGACGATCGGATCGATCTGCATCACTGCGCCCCCCGAACCGATGGCCGGCGGACACGCCGGCCATCGTGGCGGGCGACCGTGTGCCGGTCCGCCTCGGCCAACCGGGCTTGCTGCAGATCCCGGGCCATCTCGAATGCTACCATCACCGCGACTCCTTTCTGATGTCGTCATAATGTCAGAGTAGTGTCACGTTGTCAAGGGGGCAATTCGGCCACCTCCGGTAGCCTGGAGCTCATGCGGCGGTCGTGGGTGGTCATCGTCTTCGTGGTGGCGGCCTGTACGCCGCAGGTCGAGCCCGAGCCCGCCACGACCACGACGACCCAGCCTCCGGTGGCGACGACGTCGGTGGCGCCGATCGAGGTGCCACCCTGCCTCGCCGGGGAGGCCCCGTTCATCGAATCAGGCTCGGCGAGCCCTCCCGGGCGCACCGCCGGAGATGCCCGGACGCTGCGCGAGATCTCCTGGGACGAGTTCGAGAGATGTGATCGGCTCGTGTTCTCGTTCGGATCCGAGGCGGGGGCACCGGCCGTGGTTCCCCCGGCCGTCGCCACCTTCCTTGATCGGGCCACCGGGGTGCTGCGCGTGAGTCTGCCTGCGGAGGTGGACGGTTCCGTCATCGCCACCCAACTGGTCGACACCAAGCTCGTCGATCGCGTCTTCGTCGTCCGAACCGCCGACGGCACGCTTGCTTTGGACGTCCACCTCGCCGCCGCCGCCCTCGCCCGGGTCCAGGCCTCCACCGCCCCCAGCCGGATCACGGTCGACCTGGTACCGGGCGGCTCGGGCTACGGTTCGTCGCCGCTTCTCACCGAGGACGTCGTCGTCTTGACGCCCACCGGGGGTTCGGTGGCGTACCCGTTCGCGGTCACCGGTTATCGGTGGGGAGACCTCGGCGCCGTGCGGGTGTCGACACCGTCGGCCTCGCAGGAGGCGACCACGACCACCGCCGAGGGGTCCGACGGGTGGTCGAGCTTCGTCGCCCTGTTCCCGGACGGCCCAACCGGGCCGGTGGTCCTCGAGCTCGGCGACGTCGTCCTCGACCTCTTCGTCACGGGCTGACGGACTCGAGGAGGCCGTGAGGAGGATCGACCACGATTTGGCGGCCGTCTCTCGAGACCTCGGGCACCAGCGCCCGGACAAAGGGGATCTCCACACGCCCGGACGCCGCCTCGATCACGAGCCGGTCCTGAGCCGGGCCCTCGACGACGTCGACCACGACGCCCACGGGGGTGCCGGCGACGGTCCTGACCGCCATCCCCACCAGCTCGTCGGGCCAGAACTCGTCTTCGTCGAGCTCCCGGCGGGCCTCGGCCTCTACCGTCAGCAGCGTCCCGCGCAGGAGCTCGACTCCCGGCCGATCGGAGACGCCTTCGAAACGGATGAACAGGCGGCCCTCCTCGATCCGGGAGGACGCCACGACGAGCTCCTCGTCGCCGGCACGGAGCTCGGAACCGGGACGGAAGCGCTCAGGGTCGTCGCTCTCGGACCACACCGCCACCTCCCCGGCGAGGCCGTGGGGGCGGCCGATCCGGCCGACGACCACGCGATCAGTCGACGAACTCGACCCCTGCGACGAGACCCTCCTCGTCGGCCGCCGCCTGGGCGACGGTGCGGATGGATCGGGCAACTCGGCCCCGCCGGCCGATGACTCGGCCCATGTCGCCCTTGGCGGTCCGGACCTCGGCCGTGATGTCGTCCGGCCCCTCCTCAACGATCGTGACGGCGACCTCACCGGGTTGCTCGACGATCTCGGAGACGAGGAAGGTCACAACGCCCTTGACGATGTCGCCCTTCGCCATGCTCATTCCTCCTCGGTGGTGACGGCTGCCGCGGGCGCCTCGTCGGAGACCGCCACGACCGGCTCGGGCACTGCGGGAGGGGCGGGCTCGGTGGCGGCGGCGGCAGGGGCGGCGGGGGCCTTCGCCCCGACCGTGTGCACCTTGCCGGAGACGACCTTGAACCGCGACCAGGCACCCGACTGCTCGAGCAGCTTGCGCACCGGGTCGGTCGGCTGAGCCCCTTTGCGGAGCCAGTCGACCGCCTTCTCGGTGTCGATGTCGATGACGGACGGGGTCTCTCGGGGGTCGTACCGGCCGATCAGCTCGATGTAACGCCCATCTCGCGGGGAACGGCCGTCCATGACGACCACCCGGTAGTAGGGGGACTTCTTCTTCCCCATGCGCATCAGGCGCATCTTCACGGCCATACGGTCACCTCTTGCCTCGCCTGCCTGCGGAGAACTCGGGCAACCCTGGTATGCCCTTGCCGCCGACCAGGCCTCTCATCATCTTCTGCGCATCGGCGAACTGCTTGAGCAGACGGTTCACATCCTGGGGAGACGTGCCCGAGCCGGCCGCGATCCGACGCTTCCGACTCCCGCCGATGATCTTGGGGTTCCGCCGTTCTGAAAGGGTCATCGAGGAGATGATTGCCTCCACGCGACGCAGGTCTCGATCGTCGATCTCGACCTGACGAAGCATCGAACCGGCGCCGGGGAGCATAGCAAGGATGTCCTTCAGCGGCCCCATCCGCTTGAGCTGCCGGAACTGCTCGAGGAAGTCCTCGAGGGTGAACTCCCCCTTCTCGAGCTTGCGGGCGGCCTTCTCGGCCTCTTCGCGGTCGAAGGTCTGCTCGGCCTTCTCGATGAGGGTGAGGACGTCGCCCATGCCGAGGATCCGCGAGGCCATGCGGTCGGGATGGAAGGGCTCGAAGTCCTCCAGGCCCTCGCCTACCCCGGCGAACTTGATCGGGCGGCCCGTCACCTCCCGCACCGAGATGGCTGCGCCTCCCCGGGCGTCGCCATCCAGCTTCGAGAGGACGACTCCGGTGAGCTCGGTGTCCTGGAGGAAGCCGGTGGCGACGTTGACGGCGTCCTGGCCCGTCATGGCGTCGACCACCAACAGCACCTCGTCGGGATCGGCCTCCCTGCGGACGTCGGCCAGCTCCCGCATGAGCTCCCGGTCGATCTGGAGCCGCCCGGCGGTGTCGATCACCACGGCATCGTGCCCCAGCCGCACCGACTCCTTCATCGCCGCCCGGACGAGCCGCCGCGGACTCGACCGTGGCTCGCTGTACACGGGGACCTCGATGCGCCGGCCCAGCGTCTGGAGCTGTTCGATGGCGGCGGGGCGCTGGAGATCGGCAGCCACCAGCATCGGGCGACGGCCGGTCTTCTTGAGGTGGAGGGCGAGCTTGGCGGCGGTGGTGGTCTTTCCCGACCCCTGCAGTCCGACCATGAGGATGGTGAGCGGAGGCGAGGCCTTGGTCAGTCCGACCGGCTCACTGCCGAGGGTGACGACCAGCTCCTCGTTGACGACTTTGATCACCTGCTGGCCGGGGGTGAGGGCCTTGGAAACCTCCTCCCCCACCGCCCGCTGCTTGATCCGGGCGAGCAGGTCTCGCACCACGGCGACGTGGACGTCGGCCTCGAGCAGCGCCATCCGGACCTCCCGGAGAGCGGCATCCACGTCGGACTCCGACAGCCGCCCCTTGCTCCGCAGGCGCGTGAAGATGCCTTCGAACCTCTCGGTGAGCGCGTCGAACATGGCCGGCGGAGGCTAGCTGTGCCGGCCGTGGAGCCGGGTCAGTCGGCCGGCCGGTCCCCGGCGGTGAGCTGGCGGCCCACCTCGGCCGCCACCCGCCGGAACGCCTCCGGATCGTCGCTCCGCAATTGCTGGACCAGGGCGACGGCCATGCTGTCGCCCACCTTGCCCCGCTCCTGGATCCAGCGGGTGCGACGGGACTCCTCCTGCTCGAGGGCGGCCGTAGCCGCGGCCTGCTGGAGCTCGCTCGCCTCCAGGCCGAGGACCGCATCCAGGAATGGGACGAGGTCGGCGCGGTAGTCGTGCCCGTCGGCCTCGAACAGACCGGGGACGACCCGGGCTGCGTTCTTCGTGTCGATGAGGGTCTGGACGAAGGTCGTGATCGGGATCCACCGCTGGGAGCGTGGCACGCTCGGCGGACGCATCGCCGGCTCGCCCAGCCACTCGGGAGCCTGCACGAGCAGCTCGGGTCCGAAGAGGGCCACGCCGTCGTTGTAGTGGGTGATCATGACGTACCGGATGCGACCCCTGGCGGCCGGGTCGAGTCGGTGCCACTCGCCGATGTCGTTGAAAACGCCGACGAGCGAACGGTCGACGTCGGCCCGCTCCTCCTTCAACACCTGGTCCTTCCATTTGCTCTCGTGGGGCGTGCCGATCCAGATCGCCCGGTCGATGCCGGCGTCGACGAGGCCGCGGGTCCCCCGATCGATGAACGCGTCCTGGCTCGACCACGCCCCCAGGCTCTCGCCGAACAGGACGACCCTGGGTCGCCGGTCGGGGGGCAGGGACTCGAGCCGCTCCCGGACGGCGTCGACGAGCAGCCGGACCTGGGTTCGACCCTCCGCCACCCGGTCGAGCGAGATCGGTGAGGGACGGGCTGCATACTGCATCACCACGTTGGCGCAGTCGCCCAAGGTCAGGAACTCGAGCGCGCCGGCCGCCGCGTAATTGGCGTAACCGGTCCCCGTCGGGGTGGTGAGCATGAGCCACGATCGCTCGAACCCGCCCGCCCGCTCCAGCTCGTCGATGGCGAGCCGTACCCGCTCCTCCTCGGTGGGCGCGCTCTCGAGCCCCACGTAGACCCGGATCGGCCGGGCAGCTGCGGGGCGGCCCATCACCTGCTCGATGACGTCGGGACGCCGCAGGGTCCACACGAACCGCCTGCCCATCTTGGCGAGGGTCCGGTACTCGACGAGGCTCTCGGGCGCCCCGCTCACTTCGGGGTCGAGCGGAGCCACGTCGAGGGCCGGCTCGACCGCGAACTGCTGCCCCTCGATCATCCGGAACACCCGCTGGGCAGCCGCCCGCAACCCCAGCACGAGGATGCCGGTCGAGACCAGGTGCCCGGCGGGACGCCAGAGCGCCTCACCCCCCGGGAGTGCCCGTGCCAGCCCGCGAGCGACCCGTCCGGTGATCGCGCCCTCGAATCGACCGATCAGTGAGGTCCCCACCGCCACGCCTGCCCCCATCGCCAGGGATTTCATGGGTGAGATCTCGGAGAGGAGCAGGCCCTGGGACTCCAGCACGGTCTCCCTGCGCCGGCGGTACCACTCCCGCTGGCCGATCAGGGCGCCGACCCCCAGCGTTGCCGCCGCCGCCGCGGCCGAGCCCGACTCCGCTCCCACCGCCTCCTGGGTGGCCCCGACCACGGACCCGGCGGCTCCGGTCACGCTCGTGACCCACCCCGCCGTCCGGAGCGTCGCACGACCCAGGTGCTCATCGGGGCGAGGACGGAGGGCGGCCTGCAGGCCGATGCCCGCCGCCGCCGCCACCGCTCCGACCGCGATCGAGGTCCGGCTCCACGTCCGAGGGTCGACCTCGGCCTCGAGTCTCCTCCGCCTGGCCACGAGCAGGGCTCCCGACTGGAGCGAGTCCTGGACGGTGACGACGATTGCCCTCTGCAACGCGAACGTGAGGCCCGTGACGAGGGCCTGATCGAGATCGGTCCGGGTGACGAGCGTCCGCTGGAACGTGAGCGGGAGGCCCACCGCTGCCAACACCGTGCCGGTCGTGGCCGCCCGCCTGGCCATCGTCCGCGAAGGATCCATCGTCTGCTCCCTGGCTCTCGTTGCGATCTCGAGGATCGTACGCGCCGCCCGGGTACCCTGCGTCACCGTGCCCGACGAGCTCGCCCTCGACGAGGCCCTCCGGGCCGACATCCGCCGGCTGGGCGCACAGCTGGGAGAATCCCTGAGCCGGCAGCACGGATCCGAGCTGCTCGAGCTCGTCGAACGGGTCCGAGAACGCTCCAAGGCCGCTCGGTCCGGAGACGCCGGCGCCCAGGCCCGTCTCGAATCGGTCCTCGGCGGGCTCGACCTCCACGAGACGACCCACCTGGTGCGAGCCTTCACCGCCTACTTCTACCTGGCGAACGTCGTCGAGCAGGCCCACCGCGTCGGCGACCTGGCCGTGGCAGACGTCGATCAGGGCATCGACGCCACCATCGACCGCGTCGTCGGTGCCGGCCTCGACCCCCGGCTGGTGGCGGAGGTGCTCGACCGTCTCGAGCTGAGACCCGTGTTCACGGCCCACCCCACAGAAGCCGCCCGCCGAAGCCTCCTCACCAAGCTCCGGCGGATCGCCGACCTGGTGGAGGAGAGGCGTGATCCGCGCTCCCGGGAGGCGGATCGGGCGAGGGTCGATCGCCGGGTCGCCGAGCTCATCGATCAGATCTGGCAGACCGACGAGCTGCGAGCCGAGCGTCCCGAGCCCATCGACGAGGCCCGGTCGGCCATCTTCTATCTCGACCGCCTGCAGGGCGACGTCCTCCCCGACCTGGGCGAGGAGGTGGCCGTGCAGCTCGCCCGGCTCGGCCGTCCGCTGGATGCGCGCCCGCCCATCCGCTTCGGGACCTGGGTGGGTGGGGACCGGGACGGGAATCCCTCGGTCACCCCGGGGGTGACGATCCAGGTGCTCGAGACCCAGCACGAGCACGGTATCCGCGTCCTCGTCGAGCACGTGGAGAGGCTCGCCGAGGACCTGTCCACGTCGACTCGGATCACGTCGGTGACGGCCGGGCTCGCCCAGAGCCTCGACGACGACCGGCTTGCCCTCCCCGACGTCTGGCTGCGCTTCCACCGGCTCAACGCCGGCGAGCCCTACCGGCTCAAGTGCGCCTATGTCCATCAGCGGCTCCTCAACACCCGTTCCCGCATCGCAGAGGGCGCCCGACACATCCCGGGCCGCGACTATGCAGGGCCCGACGAGCTCGTGGCCGAGCTCCGCCTCATGCGCGAATCCCTGGCGGCGAACGCCGGCGAGTTGATCGCCGACGGGGCACTGCTGCGCCTGATCCGCAACGTCGAGGTGTTCGGGTTCCACCTGGCGACCCTCGACGTGCGAGAGCACGCCGCCCGCCACCACGAGGCGCTCGCACAACTCTACGAGCGGCTCGACGTCGACTACGGCTCCTTGGACCGGACCGGACGAGCCGGCCTGCTCTCGGCCGAGCTGGAGAGCCGGCGTCCGCTCTCCTCACCGGTGACCTCCCTGCACGATCGGGCGGTGGCCACCGTCGGCACGTTCGGCGCCATCCGCGAGGCCCTCGACAGGTTCGGCGAGCAGGTGGTCGAGAGCTACATCGTGTCGATGGCGCAGGGAGTCGACGACGTTCTCGCCGCCGCCGTGCTGGCACGCGAAGCCGGACTCGTCGACCTGCACGCCGGCATCGCCCGGATCGGGTTCGTTCCACTCTTCGAGACGATCGAGGAGCTCCGCCGCTCGGGATCGATCCTCGACGAGTTGCTCGACGATCCGGCCTATCGCCGCTTGGTGGCACTGCGCGGCGACGTCCAGGAGGTGATGCTGGGCTACTCGGACTCGAACAAGGCCGGGGGCATCACCACGTCGCAGTGGGAGATCTACAAGGCCCAGCGATTCCTCCGGAACTCGACGGCCGACCACGGCGTGACCCTGCGGCTCTTCCACGGGCGCGGTGGCACCATCGGTCGGGGCGGCGGACCCACCCACCAGGCCATCCTCGCCCAGCCCTATGGCACGATCGACGGCTCCATCAAGATCACCGAGCAGGGCGAGGTCGTCTCGGACAAGTACGGGCTCCCCGGTCTGGCCTCTCGCAACCTCGAGCTGGCCCTGACATCCGTCCTCGAGGCGTCGCTCCTCCACCGGGTGTCGCGCCAACCCAAGCCGGTCCTCGACCGCTGGACCGAGACGATGGAGGCCGTGTCGGCGGCGGCCCTCCAGGCCTACCGCGGCTTCGTGGAGCACGGCGACCTCGTCCCGTACTTCCTCGCCTCGACACCGGTGGAGGAGCTGGCGGCGATGAACATCGGGTCGCGTCCTTCGCGGCGCCCGGCGGGGGCCGGCGGTCTGGACGACCTCCGTGCCATCCCGTGGGTGTTCGGTTGGACCCAGTCCCGTCAGATCGTGCCTGGTTGGTTCGGCGTGGGCTCCGGGCTCAGGACGGCCCGGCAGACGGGGATGGCCGGGACGCTGGGGGAGATGTTCGAGAGCTGGCTGTTCCTGCAGACCTTCGTGGGGAACGTCGAGATGACGCTGGCCAAGAGCGACCTCGGCATCGCCGCCGGCTACGTCGAAACCCTCGTCGACCCCGCCCACCGGCACCTCTTCGAGATGATCCGAGAGGAGCACGCCATCACCCTCGAGGAGATCCGCCGGCTCACGGGCGGCGACCTGCTCGACCGCAACCCCGTGCTGCGCCGGACGCTGGCCGTGCGCGACCACTACCTCGACCCGCTCAACTCCCTCCAGGTGTCGCTCCTGGCCCGGTCCCGCAGCAGCGACGAGCCGGACCCGATCCTCCAGCGGGCGCTCCTCCTGACCGTCAACGGCATCGCGGCGGGGATGCGCAACACCGGATAGCGGCGTGCGCCATGCGGCGGCGGCGAGCGGCGTGCACATAGCCGCCTCCCCGTGGTTCACTGCCGGATGCGCCCGTCGGTCGCCCAAGCCGCCTTCATCGCACTCTTCGTGGCCGGCTGCGGCGCCGGCGAGGGCGCTCTCTCCACCCCGGCGGCCGAGGCGCCCACCGAGACCCCGTCGACCACGGCGCCGAACTGATGCGGTGACGTTCGGTTTAAAAGGGTTCACGTCCTGAAACCACCTCCGGTCTCTCCGGATGCCTTCCGCTCCAGCACCTTGCCAAAAAAAAGATTTTTGGCTGTAGAGCGAGTTCATGGCGAATGGCCAAATGAAGGTTGTAGAGAGTCATTCCCCCAGTTACGGTCATTCCTTTTTGAAGATTCCGCCGATTTTCTTCTTGGAAAACTCAACAACGGCGCCTTCCTTGATGCAGTCTGATTCATCTTTGGGATAGTAGCCGTGGGTTACTGTGCCACGGAACATTTGTTTTTCCTGCGACATCCACAAGACTTGAACAACAATTGAGTATCCCTCATCTGTGTCGAG
>JAWOJB010000016.1:0-8541 GCA_046484325.1 Acidimicrobiia bacterium
TGAACACCGCCGCCTGCAGCCCCAGGTTGGTGCGGTTGGCGATGGCGATGGCGTCGGCGTTGTCCCGGGCCACGATCACCGGGACCACCGGCCCGAACGACTCCTCCCTCGAGACGAGCGAGTCCTCGGTCACCCGGTCGAGCACGGTGAACTCGTAGTAGGGGTCGGTGTGGAATCCCGGCGCGCGGCCCCCGCCCATGAGCACCTCGATCCCGCGGTCACGGGCGTCGGCGATGTGGCGGTCCATCTTGGCGGCGGTCGCCTCGTTGTTGAGCGGGCCCATCGTCGTCGTCTCGTCGAACGGGTCGCCGAGCCTCACCACCTCGGCCGCCTTGAGGGTGGCCTCGACGAACTCGTCGTGCACGTCCGCGAGGACGATCACGCGCTCGGTGGCACAGCAGACCTGCCCGGCGTTGTAGTAGGCGCCGTACACGGCTGCCTCGGCGGCGGCGGCGACATCGGCGTCACCGGCCACCACCAGCGGGCCGTTGCCCGACATCTCCATGATCGAGCGCTTCAGGCCCATCGAGGCGACGATCTTCCTCCCGGTCTCCGACGACCCGGTGAACCCGACGGCGTCGACCCCCGGATGGGCGACCATGTAGGCACCCACGTCACCGGCTCCGGGGAGGATGGAGATGGCTCCGCGGGGGACGCCCGCCTCGGCGAAGACCTCGGCCATCTCGAGCAGCGCCCACGACGTGAACTCGGGCGGCTTGACGATGACGCTGTTGCCGGTGGCCAGGCCCGGTCCCACGTATTCCATCGGGATCATCACCGGGAAGTTCCAGGGGGTGACCGCCACCCACACCCCGACCGGTCGGCGGACGGTGAACATGCGGCGGGTTCGCTCGGTGGTGGGGATCACCTCGCCCTTCATCCGCTTCACGTCCTCGGCGGCGATCGAGAAGTAGTCGCCGGATTCGGCGATGTCGTCGACGGCCTCGGCGTGGTAGGGCTTGCCCTGCTCGAGGGTGAGGGCGCGGGCCACCTCGTCGACCTTGCCCTCCCACAGCTCGGCGATCCGGAGGCAGAGCTCGGCCCGTTCGAAGGCCGACCAGTGCCGCATCTCGTCGGTGGCCTCGCGTGCCGCGCCGACGGCCCGGTCGATGTCGCCCTGCGACGGCTTGGGCACCGTGTAGATGTGCTCGCCGGTCACCGGGGAGCGCACCTCGTACGCCTCGCCCGAGGTGCCCTCCACGAACTCGCCGGCCAGGAAGAGCTTGAGATCCTTCGCCACCGTCACCTCCATCGGACGGAGGAGACGGTAGTAGGGGGCGCCGGCTCACCGCCCCACGTCGGGGTCGGTCTGGGTCACCCGGGTGCGGATCGTGAACACCGAGTCGCCGGACAGCACGCCGCCCCGCCCGAACAGCCGGCCGTGCTGCCAGTTGGACAAGCCCAGTTCAGGCCGCCCGAGGGCGTACTGGCCGTCGACCCATCGGGTGAACCCATTGCCGACGAAGGGGGCGTCCACGGCGGCGAAGAAGGCCTCCTGCTCGGCCGGGTCGGCGGACACGAGCGAGGCGATGAAGTGGGGGCTCTGGGCGTTGAACAACTCCACCGCCTCGTCCACCGAGTCGACGAGCACGAGGGTCACCTCCGGGCTGTCCTCCCACTCCCACTCGACCCCCAGGCGGTCCCGGCCGATCGGCTCGGTCATCGACTCGACCACCTGGCCTTCGGCCCGGGTGATCGTTGCCGGTTCGAACCAGGCAGGCGGGATCGCCGCCTCGTCGCCCTCTGCCACGTGGAGCTTGGGGGCGGTTCCCCGGCGCCTCGCCGCCCGCTCGAGGGCGTCGACGAACACCGGCACCAGCTCGCCGGCTCGGTGGCGGAGGATGCAGCAGGTGTTGAGGGTGTTGCAGACCTTGCGGTCGAGCGAGTGGTAGACGGCGGCCGAGAACACCCCGGGGTCGGCGGCGGTCCCGGTCACCATCCACGCCCCCCCGGTGCCGTGGAGGCTGACGGCGACCCCGGCCTGGCGGGCGACCGCTCCGAGCTGGGCGACGGCCGGGCCCGAGCCGCGGGCCACCGCCAGCGCCAGGCGGGCGTCGGCGAAGAGCGCCCAGCCCGCCGCCCGGCTGGGGGAGTCCACCAGGCTCACCGCTCCGGCCGGGAGCCCGGCTTGCCCGAGCGCCGGGTCGAGGGCGTGCTCGACGATCGCCCGGGCGGTCCCGAGGGCATCGGACCCGATCCGGAAGACCACCGTGTTGCCCGAGCGGAGCACGCCGGTGGCGTCGGCGAAGACGTTGGGCCGGCCCTCGAAGACGAACCCGACCACTCCCAGGCCGGCCCGTACCTGCTCCACCGTCCATCCGGGGTGGTCGACGGTCTCGACGGCGGTACCCCGGATCGAAGGCGCGTCCCACCACAGCCGGAGGCCCTCCACCATTCCGGCGCGCATCCCCTCGGAGAGCACGAGCCGCGTCGTGGACCGGCCGATCGAGCGGGCGGCCTCGACGTCGGCGGCGTTCGCCTGGGTGATCGGCGCGAACGCCGAGTCATCCTCGAGCAGGCGGGCGAACGACTCGTAGAACGCCGAGATCTGATCGTCGCTCACCGAGCCCATCTCCCGAAAGGCGGCCCAGGCCCTGCTCACTGCCTCCTCTGCGACCCGAGCCTCGGCAACGGGAACATGGAGCAAGTCTCCGGTCGTCTGGAGGACCAGCAGTCGGTCGCCCGGCCGGAAGGCGGCGGCGAGGTCGGCGGGCACCCGGACCACCCGGTCGCCGCCGACCACGATCGGCATGCCCACCTCGAGGCGCTCGAGCCGCTCCATCGACCCGAGGCTACCGCCCGGCCGTCAGGCGACGGCGATGGGGGCTGCTACCGGCGGGAGGTGGCCCGAACGCTCGGCGGCCGCCCCGCTCCCGGTCAGCATCACACCGTCGGCTCTGCACCAGCAGCGGTAAGCGACGAGCACTCCGGCCCCGGTATTCCGGACCCCGCGCACGTGGCGGGAGGTGAGCAGCACCTCGGACTTCGACTCGTCACACCACACCGTGAACACGTGCCAGCTCCCTCGATATCGTGATCCTGACCGGTCCCAGCACCACGGCCCGTTGCCAACGGCGGGGGGCCGGCGACGGGCCGGCATACGGGCCGGCCCGGCGGCGGAGCTCGTCCGCTCTTATCCGTGCCATGTGTTCGGCCATCACCTGGTTCATGAGCCTTCCCTCCGTCTGTAAGCTGTGTTAAGCTATTAGGTAGTTACCGTATCAGGCCAGCCGTAAGGAGTCAATTGAATTTCTCTCATTACTCAGGGCTCCCGGTCGAGCTGGCGATCTCGCTCGTCAACACCGACCAGCGTTCGTGGGACGGCACCGATCGGATCGGCGACCTCGATGGCCTGCGCTCCTTCCTGGAGCCCCTCGCCGAGTGGTGGCATGGTGAGGCCCTCGAGCCGGTCGCCGCCGACGTGGACGAGGTGCTGGCCCTGCGAGACCGGCTCCGGTCGGTGTTCGAAGCCCCCACGGCCGGCGAAGCGGCCGATCGGATCAACGCCATCCTGGCCGACCACGTGGCCGCCCCCCGCGTGTCCACCCACGGCGACGCCCCGCACCTGCACTTCGAGCCGGTCGAGCCGACCCTCACCCACTGGCTGGCGGTCGTAGCCGCCATGGGTCTCGCCACCGTCGTCGTGGAGGCGGGGGTGGGGCGCTTCGGGGTGTGCGGCGCCGAAGGGTGCCGGGACGTCTTCGTCGACGTTTCCCGTAACCGGTCTCGCCGGCACTGCTCGACGACCTGCTCGACGCGTGAGCACGTGGCCGCCTATCGGCGCCGGCAGCGGGCATAGGCACGGCCGGATCTCGTCGCTCCAGCCCGTAGAGTGGCGGTGCTCTCGACCGCTCTTTCAGGAGCCGATGCCGTGGACCGCTTCATGCCCTCCGCCGCCGACCGGTCGTTCGACGCCTCCCTGCGGCGGCTGGGGGTGCGATCGTGGATGATGGTGGGGATCGCCCTGGTCGTGGCAATCGCCTACACCGCCCTCTCCTTCGTCTCGACGCTCGTGGCTCCTCTCGTGGCCGCCACCGTGGTGGGGATGCTGTGCGTTCCTGCCGTCGACCGCGTCGCCCGTTGGCTGCCGCGTTCGCTGGCGGTTGCCGTGGTCGTGCTGACCCTGATCGCCGTCGTCCTTGGGTCGATCGTGGTGGCCGTGGCGGGTGTGGTCCGGCAGGCGTCCCAGCTCCGGCGGCAGCTCGAGGCCGGCCTGGCGACGGTGGTCGAGTGGCTCGATGGGCTCGGGTTCGACGTGGGCCCTCCGGAGGAGGTCCTGGAGAGGTTCGGGGAGTGGCTGGCGGCGGCCGTGCCCGGTTTCTCGGGCTACCTGACGACCGTCTTCTCCGGAGCCTTCGGCCTCCTGGTCGCCGGTCTCATCGCCCTCTTCATCCTCTACTTCGTGCTCGCCGACTGGGACGAGCTGTCCCGCTGGGTGGGCCAGCATCTCGGGGTGAGCCCCGACCTCGGGGTGGGGATCATCGAGGACACGGTATGGTCGATGCGCCAGTACTTCTACGTGCTGACGATCACCGCCTTCGTCAGCGCCATCCTCATCGGGGGCGCGATGCCGTTGTTGGGCCTGCCCCTCGGGTTCACCGTCGCCGTCGTCACCTTCACCACCTCGTACATCCCGTACCTCGGAGCGATCTTCTCGAGCGCGTTCGCCTTCCTGATCGGCCTCGGCGCGGGCAGCATGACGGAGGCTCTGATCCTCCTGGCCATCATCCTCGTCGTCCAGAACGTCGTGCAGCCGATGCTTCTGGTGAAGCTGGCCCAGGACCGGCTCGACCTCCACCCGATCGTCGTGTTCGGTTCGACCATCGTCGGGGCGGCTTTCGCCGGCATCCTGGGTGCGACCCTGTCGGCCCCGGTGGTCGCGATGGCGGTTCGGATCACCAGGCGCGTCCGCGCCTTCGACCAGCTGGAGCTCGACTCAGAAGGCCCGGGAGCCGGTCCGATCCCCTGACCGGCCTGGTCCGCTCGTCCGGCGGTGGCGTTGCCCGGCTCAGCGAAGAGCAGTCGACAGGAGCAAGAGCGCGAGACCGGCCCCGAAGGCCAGCGACTGCTCGACCTTGTCCCGGATGGACTGCCGCCGTTCGGCATCCGTTGCGCACGTCTTCGAGGCCGTGAGCTGGGGGAGCAGGTCGGCGGCGGCGATGTAGATGAAGTTGCCCGCCGCGAACGGCACCAGGAAGGCGACCTCGACCGCGCCGGACATGGCGTAGGCGATCAATCCTCCCAGGAGAAAGGTGAGTGCCGAGAGCAGATTGAAGAGCAGCGCCCTGTGCGGGCTCCATCCACTGTGCACGAGGATCCCGAAGTCACCCAGCTCTTGAGGAACCTCGTGGGCGGCGGCGACCAGCCAGGTGACGAGACCGAGGCGGAGGTCGACGATGAACGCGCCGGCGACCGCGAGCCCCCCGATGAAGTTGTGGGCCCCGTCGGCGAGGAGGATCAGATAGCCGAGCGGCCCATGACGGCTAACGGTGCGATGACAGTGATGCCACTGGAGGTACTGCTCGAGGAGGAAGAACGTGACGAATCCGGCCGTCAGCCACACGTACACCGCCAGCCGGTTCCCGAGCACCTCCACCGACCCGGGCAGCATGTGGAACAGCGCTCCCCCGAGCAGTGAGCCAGCGGCGAACGCCACCAGCGGCATGATCAGGCGGCCCAGTGTCCGCTCGGGAAGGAACAGGGTGATGCTGCCCACGAGCGCGATCGAGCTCATGGCAAGACCGGAGATCACCACCCATCCGAGCGTCGACACGACATGCCTCCTGGATCGGCATCCACCTCCATCCGTGATCGGAGGCGCGGGGCCGGTTCAGCGGTGGACCGGCTTTGCCACCAGACGTCCTCCATGCGCCTCCAGGACGCGCATCACCTCGGAAGGGTCGTCGTGGCCGGCCACCACGGTCAGAACCTCACCCGGCTGCAGGCCGAATCGCTCCCAGTCCCACTCCTCACTGAGCAATGGTTCCTCGACCGTCAGCCCGATGTAGGCACCCCAGAATCCGCCGGCCAGGGCTCCGGTGAGGGCGCCTGCAGCGAGGACACCCCCCATCCCGAGGGCCGTGGCGCCGGGCACGAGGAGCATGAAGACGGTCATCCCGGCCACCGCCCCCATCAGGGCTCCGATGGCCACCCCCCGTCCGATGCCCCGGGCCACCTCGCGACCCGTGTCCTCGTCGAAGACGTGATCCTGCACTTCGTGCACGGCGACCCCGAGGTGATCATCGGCCAGGCCCAGACGTCGCAACTCCTCCACCGCCTCCTCGGCCGAGGCACGGTCGGGGAACACGGAGCCAAGGTGTTCGTCGAAACCCATCGGGTCCCTCCTGTTCCTCCTGTCTCCAAGCTAGACCGCCCGATCCCCCGGACCAAGGGCCACAGGTCCAGTCATGGGATCCGCCGATCGACCCCGCTCGGCCGCGTACCGTGATGCCAGGGGAGACACCCAGAGACCCGTAGAGAGAGAGACCACATGAGCGCCCTCGCAGGGCGACCGGGGGGAATCGAACCGACCGATCTCGTCTTCGGACCCGTCCCGAGCCGCCGGCTCGGACGCAGCCTGGGGGTCAACAACATCCCGCCCAAGGTCTGCTCGTACTCGTGTGTGTACTGCCAGGTCGGTCCGACGGTGGAACGCACGATCGAGCCCCGCCTCTTCCGTCCGCCCGCATCCATCGCCAACCAGGTCCGGCTCCGCCTGGAGCGGCTTCGGGCGGCGGGTGAGCCGATCGACTACGTGACGTTCGTCCCGGATGGCGAGCCCACGCTCGACCTGAGGCTCGGCGAGGCGATCGACTCGATCCGGGCGTTGGGGGTCCGGGTCGCAGTCATCTCCAACGGATCCCTGCTCTGGAGGGGCGAGGTGCGCGAGGCGCTTGGCCGGGCCGACTGGGTCTCGGTGAAGGTCGACGCGGTGGACTCCGAGATCTGGCGCCGGATCGACCGTCCGCATCCCGGCCTGTCGATCTCCGCCGTCCTCGACGGCATCTCGTCGTTCGCGGCGGAATATCGGGGGCACCTCGTGTCCGAGACGATGCTCGTCGAGGGTTTCAACGACGTCCCCGAGGCGGTGGCCGGGATCGGGCCGTACCTGCGGGAACTCGGTCTCTCGATGAGCTATATGGCCGTTCCGACCCGGCCCACTCCCCACCTGCAGGTCGGGCCACCCGGCGAAGACGCAGTCAACCGTGTGTTCCAGGCCCTCGCCGAGCACCTGCCCAACTTGGAGTACCTCGTCGGCTACGAGGGCGACCGGTTCTCGTCCACCGGCGATCCGAGGGCCGACCTCCTGGCGATCACCGCCGTGCATCCGATGCGGGAGTCGGCGGTGAGCAGGCTGCTGGAGCGGTGCGGCTCCGACTGGGACGTGGTGGAGCGTCTCATGGCCGAAGGCACCCTGGTCGAAACGGCGTACCGGGGTGAGCGCTTCTACCTGCGTCGTTGGCGTAACAGGCCCGGGCGCTCCCCGGCGGCCTCGCAGCGCTGACCCTGACGGGATCGGGCGGGTCAGCGGTCGGCTTCGTCCTCGTCCTGCGACGCCTCGAGAAGACGACGAACCAGGGCGAGCTCCTCCTCGAGCGACGAGAGATAGTCTCGAAGCTCGGCCCGGGATCCACGATCCCTCACCCGGCGCCGCTCTCGCGGCGGCTCCATCTCCCTCCAGTGGGGATACGGGTAGGGATCCCAGCAAGGACCACACCGGTGCCAGTGGCCGCAGGCCACCTCTGCCTCCTCTTTGGGCTCGAGATCCACGCTACGGGTTGTGTGCCCGGTTGCCAGGGACGAAGTCCCCTGTTGGTTGAGTCGGCCCGACTCCGCCGAGGGCGAGCCTCCGGGGTCCTGGACCACCGACCCGGGAGCTGCTCGTCTCTCCCACGGAATCGCCGTCGTGGACGGCACCTCTTCGGGGCCGCGGGAGCGGTGGTGACCGAGGGCACTGCCGTCACCACCCACGAAGGGGTGAACTGAGCGAGCGTCCGACAGGGTCCGCAGTGCACCGACTGCCGGAAGTCGTCCAGCGAGCCATCGGCGGTGAATCCGAAGAGGTCGGTGGGCCCCGTGGGACTCGAACCCACAACCAACGGGTCAAAAGCCCCTTCGGACGGCCCCGACGACCAGGGAGAACTCTCAGAAAGCCAATGAAATCAAGGGTTTCGGCTTCGGTCGGTTCCCCGTCACTTCGCGCCGATTCTCGTCCTCTGACGGACAAGATACGGACAAGGTGGCCTGTTCCCGACAGCAGCCCGCACGGATTCTCAAGTGTGTCGCAGCGGCCCGGCGGCCTAGCGGACGGTCTCGGCAGCGAACCGGAGCGCTTCAGTGATGTCCTCGGGCTCGAGATCAGTCAGGTCGGCGAGGACCTCGTCGGTCGTCATGCCATCGGCGACCATGGCGACCACGGTCGCCACGGGGATGCGCAGGTTGCGGATGCACGGCTGGCCACCCATCTTGCCTGCTTCGATGGTGATCCTCGGGAACGCCACTTGTGTGAGCCTACTGCGGTGGGATCGGTGCGACCACGGG
>JAWOJB010000068.1:0-17041 GCA_046484325.1 Acidimicrobiia bacterium
TCTCACCGCTGGGGGGTTCCACCCCCTCCGACACCACCACCACCGAGTACCGGTGCCCGCGCCGGTGACGGCGGCGGATGATCGTGGCGACCTCCTCGAGGTCGTAGGGGATCTCGGGGATGAGGAGGGCGTCGGCCCCGGCGGCGATGGCGGCATAGGTGGCGATCCATCCTTTCGTCCGTCCCATCACCTCGACCAGCATGATCCGGTTGTGGGCTTCGGCGGTGGTGGCGATCCGATCGACCGCCTCGGTGGCGATCTGCACGGCCGTGTCGAATCCGAAGGTGACGTCCGTCGAGGCGATGTCGTTGTCGATCGTCTTCGGGACCCCGACCACCTGCAGCCCCTCCTCGGCCAGCTTCAGGGCCGAGCGCAGCGTGCCGTCGCCGCCGATGACGACCACGGTGTCGATGTCGTTGGCCCGGATCGTCCGCTCCACGCTGGCCCAGCCATCACCATGGACGTAGGGGTCCTTCCGGGAGGTGCCGAGGATCGTCCCACCCCGGGCGACGATCCCGCGCACGTCGTCGCGGTCGAGCGGCCGGGTGCGGCCGTCCATGAGGCCCTCCCAGCCGTTGAGGATCCCGACGACCTCGGAGTCGTGGTTCTCGATGGCCCGGGTGACGACGGCCCGGATGACGGCGTTGAGCCCCGGGCAGTCTCCGCCGGCGGTGAGGACACCGATGACCGCCATCAGTAGAGGAACATCGGCTTGCCGGCCACGTGCCGAAGCTTGGGGCGGTACTCCTTGCGGTCGTAGAGCTCGTCGACGTCCACTCGCTTTACGCCCTCCTTCGTCACCGAGATCGGCACCGCGGTATAGGTCCCCCCCCGCAGTGCCACCATCCGTCCGCTGGCCCCCTCCATCGCCAGGTCGGCCGCCATCACCGCGTAGTTGATGGCGACCATGAGGTCGAGCGAGTCGGGGCTGCCGGAGCGCATCAGGTAGCCGACCCGCTGCTCGATGATCCCCACCCCGGTCCGCTCCTTGATGATCTGGGCTGTGAGGTCGCCGATCCCGCCGAGCTTGCGATGCCCGTAGGCGTCGGCCTCGCCACCCTCGATGATCTCGCCGCCCTCGATGACGGCCCCCTCCGAGATCGTCATCATCGCGTAGTGGCTCGGGTTGCGCTCCCGGTCCGACAGCAGCATCTCGCACAGACGGTCGATGTTGAACGGCACCTCGGAGATGATGGCCCGGTCGACCCCGGCCAGGTAGGCGGTGACGAGGGACGTCTCCCCGCTGTTGCGGCCGAACAGCTCCACGACGGCGATGCGCTCGTGCGAGCCGCTGCTGGTCCGCAGGTTGGTGATGAACTCGACGCCACGGGTGACGGCGGTGGAGAATCCGATGCAGTAGTCGGTCCCGTGCACGTCGTTGTCCATGGTTTTCGGGATGCCGATGACCGGGAAGCCCTCCTCGTGCAGCCGCAGGCCGAATGAGAGCGTGTCGTCACCGCCGATCGGGATGAGCACGTCGATCTCCCGGTCCTCGAGCACACGCAGCACGTGCGGGGTGAAGTCGTGCGGGCTCTCTCCCGCCGCCGCCCCGGCCAGGAACTCCGGCACGTCCTTGGCTCGCACCCTCTGCGGGTTGGTACGGGAGGTGTGAAGCACCGTGCCGCCCGAGCGGTCGATCGTGCGAACCTTGCGGTCGTCGAGCGGGAGGAAGTTCCGCTCGGCCGACTCCGGATCGTCGAAGTCGTGCTCGAGCAGCCCCGCCCACCCGCGCCGGATGCCGACCACGTCGTGACCCTCGGCCCCCACCCGGTTGACCACCGCCTTGATGCAGGGATTCAGCCCGGGGACGTCACCGCCCCCGGTGAGGATTCCGATGCGCATCTGTCACTCCTCGCCTCGGCGTCGTTCAGCTGCCGGCCCGCTCGTACACGTCGATGAAGTGCCGGAAGTTGTGGGCGATCTGGGCGACGGCTTGGTCGCGAGACATCGTCCCGTTCCTGTGGCCCTCGACCCCGTCCCACCAGATCGTCCGACCGATGGCGAAGCCCCGGTAGCCGTCGACCGCCGCGCCCTGCTCGAGCCAGTGCCCGACCTTGGCGTCATCGGCTCCCCGGCCGAGCACCACCGCCACCACCCCGTCGCGTCCATCGCGGCGGATGAGCCCGGCCAGCAGCTCGCAGTCGACTCGCCGGTCGAGGCCCTCGATCTTCCAAATGTCGGGCTCGATACCGGCCTGCTGGATCTCGTCGATGGCCTCGAGGGTCAGGTACGGGCGGACCTCGCTGTCGTAGGCGGCGGTGTTGCCTCCCACCAGGGCGAGCTGGCGGGGGCTGGCCGGGACCAGCAGCTCGAAGAGGAACTTGCGCCCGTGGGCGTGGAGCCAGTCGGACAGGAGCTCGAGTCTCTCGCCCTGGGCGGCCTTGTCGCCGGGGTCGTCGTCGGGGTTCCAGCGGACCAGCACCTTGGCGAACTCGGGATCGAAGGCCTCGAGGTGGGCGCCGAAGTCGTCGTACTCGAACTCGAAGACGTCGACGCCGGACTTCTCGACGGGCATGGCGAGGATCACCCCCCGCTCCTTGGCCTCCTGGGCCACGGCCGCGCCCATCTCCTCGTCCACGAGCACGCCGACCGCGTCGGCGGGTGCGCCGGCGTCGAGCGCCGCCATGGCCCCCTCCCACACGAGCCGTTTGGCGTCCTGGAGCGCCAGCGTCTCCTCGGGGGTTTCCTCCCGGCCGGAGATCCCGAACATCTTCTTCTTGAAGCTCCCGCGATGGTCGAAGGCCAGGATGTAGAGCTTGCCGTCGTAGCCGAGTGACATGGTCGATCCCCTCAGACGCGGATGATGTCCGCGCCGAGCCTACCCGCGCCCGCTAGCCCCGAACACGGGCGGAATCCTCGACCGTCAGGGCCGGTGCGGCGAGGTCGTACACATGTCCGAGGGGCCGGTACCCTTGCCCCGTGTCCTCGGAGCCGGCCACCTCCACCGTCTGCTACCGGCATCCCGACCGCCCGACCGGCCTGTCATGCACGGGCTGCGGCCGGCCGATCTGTCCGGAGTGCTCGACCGACGCCGCCGTCGGCCAGCGCTGCCCCGACTGCCTCCGACAGGAGGGGACCCAGGAGGTGATCCCGGTCGGGCGGGCGCGATCCCAGCCGTTCGGTCGCTCCTCGCCGACGACGTTCGGGATCATCGCGGTGGCGGTCGGTTTCTACGTCATCGGCTTCGTCATGCCCGCCGTCGGGTTGGTGCTCCTCGAGCGGCTGGCGATGTTCAACCTCGCCGTAGCGGCGGGGGAGTGGTGGCGGATGTTCACCGTCGTGCTGCTCCATGCCAGCCCGATGCACCTGCTGTTCAACATGTGGGCGCTCTACGTCTTCGGGCCGCAGATCGAGCGGGAGGTCGGAGGGCTGCGATTCCTCGCCCTCTTCCTGGCCACCGCCGCCGCCGGGAGCGCCTTCGCCTTCCACCTGGGCGAGCTGCGCGACGTGGGCGTCGGCGCGTCGGGTGCGATCTTCGGGCTCTTCGGGGTGTGGCTCGCCAGCGCCATCCGGCGACGGCACACCGCCTATGGCCGCTACCTGCTCAACCAGCTCGGGTTCCTGCTGCTCATCAACGCCGCCCTGCCGCTCTTCATCCCCCGGGTCTCCTGGCAGGCCCACCTCGGGGGGCTGATCGCCGGATTCCTCGTCGGCCAGGTTTGGGCGGGCCTCGGCCGCTCCGGGGCCACCGGCCGCCAGCTCCTCGTCGCCGTGGCGGTGGCGGTGGCCTCGGTCACCTCCGTCCTGCTGCTCGGCTGACCCTCCGTTCATTGAGCAACGGCGTGGCCTCAGGCCACGCCGTTGCTCAATGTATGACGATGGTCTGCAGATGAAGACGAGCTCCGGCGTTCGTCGAGGGCGGTCGCCTGGCGGGGCCGCGGCGGTTGCTATCGTCGATGATCCCGAATGACACGGCTGTAACTCGGAATGGATTCCTTCGCCCACCTCCACCTCCACACCGAGTTCTCGATGCTCGACGGTGCCGCCAGGGTGGGAGAGGTGGTCGAGGCCGCCCGGGCCGACGGGCAGCCGGCCGTGGCCATCACCGACCACGGTGTGATGTACGGCGTGCTCGACTTCTACCGGGCGGCCACCGCCGCCGGGGTCAAGCCGATCATCGGTATCGAGGCCTACGTCACCCCCGGCTCCCGCCACGACCGGCCGCCGCGTAGCAAGAACATCCGTCACCACATGACGTTGCTGGCCGAGAACGAGGTCGGCTACCGCAACCTCATGAAACTCTCGTCGCGAGCCTTCCTCGAGGGCTACTACTACAAGCCCCGGATGGACTTCGAGCTCTTCTCCGAGCACGGCGAGGGGATCATCGCCACCTCGGGATGCCTGAGCGGCCCGGTCGCCCACCACCTGGCGCCCGACACGGGGGCCGAGGAGGGGACCGGCGCCACCCAGCGGGACTTCGACACCGCCCTCGCCAACGCCGCCCGGCTGCAGGACATCTTCGGGAAGGACCGATTCTTCATCGAGATCCAGGATCACGGGCTCGAGGCTCAGCGCCGGATCATGCCCGACCTGCTCGAGATCGCCCGGCGGATCGGGGCGCCGCTGCTGGCGGCCAACGATGCCCACTACACCCGCCGCGACGAGGCCGAGGCGCACGACGTCCTGCTGTGCATCCAGACCGGGGCGACCATCGACGAGCCGAACCGCTTCCGGTTCGACGCCCAGGAGTTCTACCTCAAGAGCGCCGCCGAGATGCGCCGCCTCTTCCCCGACGACACCTATCCCAAGGCGTGCGACAACACCCTGTGGGTCGCCGAGCGGGCGGACGTGACCCTCGAGTTCGGGAGGATCCTCCTCCCCGAGTTCCCGGTGCCGCCCGGCGAGACCGAATACGGATACCTCGAGCAGCTCGTCTTCGAGGGGGCGAAGGAGCGGTATGGCGATCCGCTGCCGGAGGCTGCAGCCGACCGCATCCGGCATGAACTGCGAATCATCCAGGAGATGGGCTTTCCCTCCTACTTCCTGATCGTTTGGGACCTGATTCGCTTCGCCCGTGAGCGGGGGATTCGCACCGGGCCCGGGCGCGGCAGCGCCGCCGGCTCGATCGTCGCCTACTGCCTCCGGATCACCGACCTCGACCCGATCCGGTACGGACTGATCTTCGAGCGGTTCCTCAACCCCGGCCGCAAGCAGATGCCCGACATCGACATGGACTTCGACGAGCGGTACCGGGCAGACGTCATCCGGTACGCCGCCGAGCGCTACGGATCCGACCACGTCGCCCAGATCGTCACCTTCTCGACGATCAAGGGGAAGCAGGCGGTCCGCGACGCCGCCCGGGTGTTCGGCTACCCCTACAGCCTCGGAGACCGCATCGCCAAGCTCATGCCACCCTCGATCCTCGGCAAGGACGCCTCGCTCGCCCAGTGCCTCACCCCGCCGCCCGCCGAGGCCGAGCCGATGATGAAGGACTGGTACGGCAACGCCCAAGGCCTCCGCGACGAGTACGAGCTCAACCCCGAGGCCCGCCGTGTCATCGACGCCGCCCGGGATCTCGAGGGGCTGCGCCGCCAGGACTCGATCCACGCGGCTGCCGTCGTGATCTCGCCGTTGGCCCTCAGCGACCTCATTCCCATCCAGCAGAAGGGAGAGGACGCCGAGGTCGTCACCCAGTACGAGATGCACGGGGTGGAGTCGCTCGGGCTGCTCAAGATGGACTTCCTGGGTCTGCGCAACCTCTCGACCATCGAGCGGGCGCTCGAGCTCATCGAGGCTACCCACGGGGCCCGGATCGACATCGACTCGGTGCCGCTCGACGACGAGGCGACCTTCGAGCTGTTCCGCAGCGCCGAGACGATCGGGGTGTTCCAGCTGGAGGGCGGGCCGATGCGGGCCCTCATCCGATCCCTGCAGCCCACGAGCTTCAACGACATCGTGGCGCTGGTCGCTCTCTACCGGCCGGGTCCGATGGGGGCCGGCATGCACACCCTCTACGCCGACCGGAAGAACGGCCGGGCGACGGTCGAGCCGCTCCATCCCGCCGTTGACGCCCTGCTCGCCGACACGTACCAGATCATGGTCTACCAGGAGCAGGTGATGCAGGTCGCCCAGGCCATGGCCGGGTACTCGATGGCTGAGGCCGACAACCTGCGCAAGGCGATGGGGAAGAAGATCAAGTCGGTGATGGACGCCGAGGAGGAGCAGTTCGTCGCCGGCTGCATCGCCCAGGGGCATCCCGAGTCCGTCGGCCGCGATCTGTTCCGCCTCATCGAGCACTTCGCCGGGTACGGCTTCAACAAGTCGCACTCCGCCTGTTACGGGCTGGTCGCCTACCAGACCGCCTACCTGAAGGCCCACTATCCGGCCGAGTACATGGCAGCCCTGCTCACGGCAACCAAGCGGGACAAGGACCGCACCGCTCTCTACCTCAACGAGTGCCGGTCGATGGGGGTGGCCGTGCTCGTCCCCGACGTCAACGAGTCCGAGATGGACTTCACGGTGCGGGACGGCTCGATCCGCTTCGGCCTCTCGGCGGTCCGCAACGTCGGGGAGGGGGTGGTCGAGAAGATCGTGGCCGCCCGCCGCGAGGGCGGCCCCTTCGCCGACTTCTACGACTTCGCCGAACGGGTCGACGTCGACGTGCTCAACAAACGGACGATCGAGTCGCTCGTCAAGGCCGGGGCCTTCGACGGCATGGGACATCCCCGCAAGGGTCTGCTGCTCGCCTTCGAGCAGATCGTCGACGCCGTCGTCGAGCGGCGTCGCAACGAGGACATGGGCCAGTTCTCGCTGTTCGGCGGCGTCGAGGACCCCGCCGGGCAGGATCGATACACGATCGTCGAGGGCGAGTGGAACCAGCGGGTGAAACTCGGGTTCGAAAAGGAGATGCTGGGCCTGTTCATCTCCGACCACCCGCTGTTGGGGGTGGGTGCATCGCTGCGGTCCGCCACCTCGGCGACGGTGACGGCACTGTGGGACCTGGCCGACGATGCCCGGATCACGATCGGCGGCCTGGTGACCTCGATCAGCCGCCGCTACACGCGCAAGGGCGAGCCGATGGTGTTCTTCACCCTCGAGGATCTCGAGGGCAGCGTCGAGGTGGTCTGCTTCCCGGCCGTGGTGGCGAGGATCGGTCCGCTCATCCGCGAGGACGCCATCGTCGTGGTCGAGGGCTCCCTCGACCACCGGGGTGACGACGTCAAGGTGCGGGCCCGCGACATCCGCGAGCTGGTGGTCCGGGCCGACGACTCGGTGCGGCTCGAGGTTCCCGCCTGGCGCCTGTCGAAGGACGTGGTCGGTCGCCTCAAGGAGGTGCTCTCCCACCATCCCGGGTCGGCCCCCGTGTTCCTCCACATGACCGCCGACGAGGGGCACAAGGTCGTCAAGCTCTCCGACGAGCACCGGGTCGAGCCCCGCTCGGCGCTGTACGCCGAGCTACGGGAGCTGTTTGGCCAGGGGGCGGTTCTCTAGCGTCTCACGTCTCACGTCTCACGTCTCACGGTGCGCCGTGCGCGGCGCCCAAATGCGCTAGGCGCCCAGCAGCCGGTCGAGGTCCAGGCCGGCCGCCTCGGTCACGAGATGTTCCAGCGCGTCGAGGTCGGTGGGCGGGTGCGGTTGCCAGTCGATCGTGGCCACTGTGGTGAGGTAGCGGGAGGCGAACTCGAGGCGCATGTCGCGCTGGCGCCGCGCCTCGGCCGACCACCGGTGCAGATTCTCGGCCAGACCTAGCTCGGCGTCACCGGGCTGGGCGTCGATCCAATCCTCGGGCAACGTCCGGTTGAAGACGACGGCCGACGGTCGCACCGCCACCTCCGGCAGGTCGCGGAAGAAGCGCACCGCCTCCCGGATCGGCGACGGGTCGGCGGTGGTCACCACCACCGTCGTCGAGCGCCGCAGGTGGGCCTCGATCTCACGGGAGCGGTGGCTGACGCCGTCGTAAGTGGTGCGGAGGTCCATGAGGAACTCGGCGATCCGCTCGAGCAGATGCGAGCCGAGCACCGAGTCGGCGATCCGGAGGGCCGGCCGGGCGGCCCGATTGAAGATGAACCGTCGCCCCGGGAGCCGGCTTCCCGTCAGCCAGCGCAACAGCCGACCGCCCACCAGGTCGGTCATGGCCGAGGGGGCGGTGAAGAACTCGATGCCGCCGGCCGACGGCGGGGTGTCGATGACGACCAGCTCCCAGGCCCGGGCGTCGAGGAAGGTGGCGGCCTCTTCGGCCGCCGCATACGATTGGCTGGCGGGAAAATGGGTGGTGGCGGCGTCGAAGAAGTCGTTGCCGACGAGCCGCTCGGCCACCTCGGGATCGGCGTGACGGCGGGCGATGGCCTGCCACGAGGCGGAGGCGTCGAGCATCGCCGCCCACAGCTCCGGCAGCTCGGCCAGTGGCTGTGGTTCGTTGCCGAGGTGTTCGAGCCCGAGGGCGTCGGCCAGGCGGCGGGCCGGGTCGACGGTGACCACCAGGGTCCGGATCCCCCGGCGGGCGGCGGCGACACCGAGGGCGGCCGAGATCGTGGTCTTGCCCACCCCTCCGCCACCCGTGATCAGCAGGGCCCGGCTCACGACGCACCCCGATCCCACCCGGCGACCTCGTCGGCCAGCTGGGCGGCGACCTCCTGCGGGGTGAACACCCCGAACAGGAAGGGGAGCCGCTGGTCGGGCGGCAGCTCCGCCAGCCACTCGGCCTGGTCCGCGACGAGGTCGAGGTGGAGCCGGGCTGCCGAACCCACCGGTCCCTCGGGCAGCCGGGCCGGACGGGCGAGGGATGGGAGCACCCGGTTGGCGACCACGGTCCGCGAGCCCACCACCTGCTCCTCGTCCAGCCAGGCCAGGGCCTCCTCGGTCTCGGCGGTGGGGAGCTCCTCGGGGATCGTCACGATCACGAGCTCGGTTCGGGCGGCGTCCAGGAGGATCGCATCCATCCAGGCGGCCTGGTCGCGGATCCTCCCCGTCGGTACCAATTCGCTGATGGTGCGAGCAGCGCGGAGGAACGACCCGATCTGGCCGGTGGGCGGGCCGTCGGCGACGACCAGGTCCCAGGCCTCCCGCTTGACCTCCCACAGCAGTTTGCCGATCGTCACGATCTCCCGCACCGCCGGGGCGGCCGAGGCGATCGCGTCGAAGGCCCGGGCGAAGGGCCCGAACGTGGCGAACGCGGGGACGTTCGCCTGGGTCTCGAGGTACTCGACGAGGGCCCGGGTTCGCTCGACGACGAGGGCCGACAAGCCGGGGCGCACCTCCTGGGGGTTGAAGGTCAGCGGGGCCGCCCCGAGGTGGGAGGCCAGCCCTCCCCCCGTCCCGACGAGTGACATAGCCAGCACCCGGGACCCCTCGCGGTGGGCGGTGAGCGCCAGGGCGGCGGCCACGGCCGACTTGCCGACCCCGCCCTTCCCGGTGACGATCACGAGCCGGCGATCGAACATCACCACCAGCGTATTACGTCCGCCCCCGGTGCCGGCTCGCGAGGAGAGCCCGCTACCCTCGGGACATGGCCGAACTCGACGTCGACGCCCTGATCGCCCGGTACCGCGACCGCGCCGCCGCCGTCAAGGAACGCGGGCTCCCGCCGGTGGCCGGGGAGGAGCGCAAGCGGTTCATCGAGCAGGCCGAGCTCGACTACCTGGACTTCACGCTCATCGGCACCGCCCGCTGGGCGGTCGAGGACCAGGACCTCGTGCTCCGGATCCCGCTCCGTCCCGAGCGCTGAGCCTCACCCGCCCAGGACCGCCCTCCGGCGCTCCTCGGCGCGCCGTTCCGACTCGAGGCGCTCGAGCTCCACCCCTCCCGTCTCGACGAACCGCATGGCATCGGCGACGAGGTGGTGGCCCGCCACGTCGGCGATCTGGCGATGCATCTCGTGGGCGACCCAGCGGTAGGCCGGGTGGCCGGCCGGCTGGGACCGAAGCTCGATGAGGTGGAACGCCTGGCGGGGGCTCATCTCCATGACGAACCGCACGTGGGCGGCGAAGGGGACGACGTACTGGGCCACGTCGGGCCCCAACTCGGCGCGCACCTGCTCGTAGCTCTCGGCCGCCCGGTCGAGCAGGGATCGCCACCGGTCCTCGTGCCCGGCGTCGACGAGGTCGGGCGGCACGTCGAACCCGAGCCTCGTCGTGTAGCGCTGCCACTCGATGGTCATCATCCGGTGCCGCTGCAGGTCGCGGAAGGCCCCGTAGTCGCAGGTGACGTCGAATCGGTAGGCGGTTCGCTCCATCGGGCGGCCCGGCTTGTGACGGCGGTTGCCGCGGTCTCCGACCAGGGCCGCCACCACCTTCGCCCGCTGATCCGGGGTCATCCCCCGGGCGATGTCGAGGAGCCGGGCGTCGGGCAGCTCCGAGACCGCGTACAGTGCCGCCGCCGCGATCTTGGCCTCGGCGTCGGGGTCCCAGTCCGTGAGCGTCACCGAAGCAGGCCCCGGCTGCGGGGAGGGTTCGTCGAGCTCGGCGGCCAGCCGCTCCAGGGTGGCGGCCGTCCCGGCCAGGTAGTCGCTCCAACGCCGGCCCCGGTCGGGGAGATCGACCCTGGTGAGAAACGAGGGGATGACCTTGCGCAGTTCCTCGAGCATCATCTCCCCGTAGTCCCGGACCTCGGCCAGGGGGTGGGCGTGCATCCGGACGAGTGCCATCTCGTAGGCCTGCCCGGTGCCGTAGATGCCGACGTTGGAGAGAGTGGCGGCGGGGAGGAGGCCCCGCACCGTGTCGAACGCCTTGGCCCGGATCGTGGCCCGCCACACGGCCGGCGAGTCCTCCTCGCCTCGGGGGAAGCGGGCGGCGAACCGCTCCTGCATGTCGTCGGCCAGTGCGGCGTAGCCGGCGAAGAGGGCCTCCATCAGCTCCCCGTACCCGGCGAGGAGGGCCGAGGCCTCGATCTCGGGGGGGATGTGATAGCGGTAGCGGTCGCCGAGGGGTATGTCGTACGCGACGTACCGGGTCGACTGCTCGAGGTAGGCCGCCAGCCTGCCCCATTCGAGGACCTTGGTGAGCACGTTCGAGGCCTGCTCGCAGGCCAGATGGGCGCCCCCGAGCTGGGCCACGGAGTCGTCGCCGTACTCGAAGAACACCCGCTGGTAGAGGCGTTCCGCCCGCCGGTGGTCGACCAGCGGATCGCCGTCCTCGAGAGCGGCGGCGATCGCCTGGATGCCGGTCTCGGGGTCGGCGACGAACTCGTCGAGGAACAGGCGGCGAACCGACTTGGGCGAGCGGGAGTAGCGGGCGAACAGTGCCCCCTTCACGACCTCCGGGAGGTTGAGGAGGGCGAACACCGGCCGGTCGGTGTTGGTGAAGAAGCGGCGGAGGACCGCTTCCTCATCGGGACCGAACGGTTCAACGTGATACGCCACGGGTGGCGATCGTACCGGCCTCGGCCGTGCCGGAGGCGCGTCGCCGTCGAACCGGAAGGATCGAGCCGGCCGCCTCGGGCCGGTACCGTTGGGGGCACGGTGGTGAATCTGCTGCGGGTCGTCTCGATCGTGCTCGTGCTGGCGGCGGTGGCGCTGGCGGTGGTCCCGCTCGTCGTCATCTTCGACCTGGCGGGGGGAGGGGACGGCCTCGGGCTGTGCCCCGGCGGCCTCGATCGGTGCCGGAACCCGTACACCGCCGCTCCCGAGCTCGCATTCCTCCTCACGGTCGGGCTCTTCGTGGTCCTCGGCGGACTGCGGATGACCCAGCGGGCCCTGCGCCGGACCCAGCGCCGGCGTCGAGAGGGCTGAGCCGGCCGCGGGCTCAGTGTCCCTGCGAGAGCGCCTCGGCAGCGACGGCCTGGGGCTCGGGCTCCTTCACGATCACCAGGTAGACGGCTCCCAGGATCAGGCCGGCACCGACCCAGCCGCCCAGGGTGAGGCGCTCCCCGAGCACGACGGCGGCGGTGGCCACCCCGAAGATCGGTTCCATGCCGAGCACCATCGCGGTCCGGCTGGGCCCGACCCGGATCTGGGCCCACACCTGGAGCATGAAGGCCACGGCGCTCACCCCGATCCCCGTGAGGAGGAGGGCCCCCCACACCCCGGGGCCGGGGACCGCCCAACCCTCCATCGGAATCGACAGGCCGAACCCGAGCGCCGAGGTGACGAGGAGTTGCACCGCCGTGAAGGGCACCACCGGATGGCGGCGGGCGAGACGGGCGAGGATCGTGATGTGGGCTGCGAACGCCACTGCGCAGCCCAGCGTCAGCAGGTCGCCCGGGCCGAGGGCGAGGCCTTCGCCGGTGGTGAGCAGCGCCATGCCGACGAAGCCGACCACCGTTCCGACGAAGACCCAGGGGTCGGGGGCGCGCCGGGCGACGACCGCCACGAGCAAGGGGGTGAAAACCACGTAGAGGCCGGTGATGAGCGCCGAGTTGGAGGCGCCGGTGAGGGTGAGGCCGGCGGTCTGAAGGGCGTAGCCGGTGAAGAGAGCGATGCCGGCGATCGCCCCGTCCTTCCACACCGAGCCACCGCGGGGACGGGCGAGGGCCAGGAGCAGCACCCCGCCCAGCAGGAACCTCCAGGCCACGAAGGCGATCGGTGGGAAGGAGGCCACCGCCTCCTTCACGACCACGAACGTGACCCCGAACAGGGCCGCCGCCACGACGAGGGCGACGGTCGCGTTGAACGGGGCGGGGTGGTGGGGGCCGGGCCGGGACACGCCGGGCGAGATTAGGGGGCGCCTGGTCCCGTACCATCGGCCGATGCCGGCATCCGACCGACCGACGCCCGCCGAGCGGGGCCGGGCCGTGGCGGTGCTGAACCGGCTGGAGCGCCGGTATCCCGACATCGGGACGGCCCTGCGCTTCGAGGACCCCTGGCAGCTGCTGGTGGCGACGGTGCTGTCGGCCCAGACCACCGACGAGAACGTCAATCGGGTCACCCCGGGCCTGTTCAACCGGTTTCCGAGCCCCGCCGCGCTGGCGGCCGCCCCCGTCGACGAGGTGGAGGAGATGGTCTACTCGACCGGGTACTTCCGCCAGAAGGCCCGGTCGATCATCGACCTCTCGGCTGACCTCGTGGATCGGTTCGGTGGTGTCGTGCCCCAGGATCTCGACGCGCTCGTCACGCTCCGGGGGGTGGGACGGAAGACCGCCAGCGTGGTGCTGGCCGAGGGGTTCGGGCGGCCCGCCATCGCCGTGGACACCCACGTGCGGCGGGTGACCCGTCGCCTGGGGCTCACCGTCGAGGACGACCCGGTGAAGATCGAACGGGACCTCCGGGCCTTGTACCCGCGGCGCCGCTGGTCGGGGATCTCGATGCGGTTCATCCAGTTCGGGCGGGACGTCTGCGATGCCCGGGCGCCCCGGTGCGGGGAGTGCGAGCTGTTCGACCTGTGCCGCTGGCCAGGCAAGCATCGGTGACATCCCGCCTCCCACCGCTCGACCGGCGCATCCTCGGCCTGGCCCTCCCTGCCCTCGGGGCGCTGGCAGCCGATCCGCTGCTGTCCCTGGCCGACACCTTCTTCGTCGGCAGGCTCGGAGCGGTGGAGCTGGCGGCGCTCGGGGTCGACGCAGCACTCTTCGCGTTCGCCTTCGCCCTCTTCAACTTCCTGGCCTACGCGACCACGCCGATGGTGGCGTCGGCGGTGGGCAGGGGGGCCGATTCCGAGGCCGGCCGGGTGGTCGCCCGGGCCCTCACGGTGGCGGCGGTGCTGGGGGTGGCGGCCCTCGCCGTCTTCCTTGTCGGCGCCCCCGCCATGGTGTCGCTCATGCGGGCACCGGCCGAGGTGGTCGAGCCGGCGGTGGAGTACCTGCGGATCCGCTCGTTGTCGATACCGGCATTGCTCGTCATCACCGCCGGTCATGGGGCGTTCCGGGGATTCCAGGACACCCGCACCCCGCTCCGTATCGCTCTCGTGGCGAACGGTGTCAACATCGCCCTCGACCCGCTGTTCATGTTCGCTGCTGGCCTCGGCCTGGCCGGGGCGGCGTGGGCCACCGTGATCGCCCAGTGGGGGGCGGCCGCCTGGTTTCTCACCCTCCTCGGCGCCCGGGCCCGTCGCCAGGGTTGGGATCGCCGGATCCCGGGCCTGGTCGAGCTCACCCCGTTCCTGCGGGTGGGTGGGGTGCTCGTGGTGCGCACCCTCATGCTCGTCGTGGCGCTCGCCGCCTCCACGGCCGCCGCCGCCTCGATCGGCGTCGAGGAGGTGGCCGCCCACCAGGTGGTCGTCCAGGTCTGGTTCCTGCTGGCCATGCTGGTCGATGCCCTGGCGATCGTCGGCCAGGCGATGGTGGCCGAGGCGTGGGGTCGCGACGACCGGGCCGGTGCCCGCCGGGTGGCCGCCCGCCTCCTGCGGTGGGGGTTGGGCGTGGGTATCGCCCTCGGCGCCGTCCTCGCGTTGCTCGGGCCGTACCTGGGCCCCTGGTTCAGCTCCGACCCGGCCGTGGCGGCGCTGGTCGGCGAGGCGGCGGTCGTGGCGGCGCTGATGCAGCCGGTCGCCGCCCTCGTCTTCGTGCTGGACGGGGTGTTCCTCGGCACGCTCTCGATCCGCCTGCTGGCGGCCTCCACCGCCGCCGGGCTGGCGGCCGCCCTCGCTCTGCTGGGGGTCACGCTGGCGCTCGGGTGGGGGCTGGTGGGCGTGTGGTGGTCGATCGCCGGGATGGTCGGGGCGAGGGGGCTCGTGCTCGGCTTCTTCTACGTCCGAACCTGGTCGAGGGCCTGACCGCGCGTCTCGGGGAGCAGCAACGTCAGCCACACGGCGGCGATCATCCCCAAGGCGAGCAGCGTCACCGTCTCCGATAGGCCGAAGGCGTCGATGGTGACCCGCCCGATCAGCAACCCGAGGGCCGAGCCCACCATGCCGAGATAGACCGCGGCCGCCCCGGCGGTGGCCCGGACCTCGGTGGGGAACAGCTCTGCCCGGTGGGCCGCCGCCGCCGGCACGTAGGCGAAGGAGGCGAAGGTCGACACGGCGATCGCGGGGACGATGACGACCAGCTCGGTGAGCCAGTAGAGGCCGACTCCTCCCACCGTGGTCACCGCCAGCGAGCCGACCGAGACGATCCGCCTCCCCAGGGTGTCGGCCAGCCGTCCCCCCACGAAGAAGCCGATGCCCCCGGCGGTGCCGCCCGCCAGGCTCACCGCCACCGCGGTCCCGGTGGAGAGGCCGAGGCTCCCCACGAGCCGTTCCGTCGAGAAGGCAAGGGCCACGGTCGTATAGGCGGCGGCGAGGAGCGCGGCGCCGGACACCGGCCAGAAGCGGGCGGCGAACGGGCCTCGCGCCAGGTCGACGAACCGGACCCGGGGGCCGCGGCGGATCTCCTCGAACACCGCGCTCTCGCCCACCCTCCGGGCGAGGAAGGGGACGATGGCCAGCCCGACGCCGCCCAGGGCGAAGGGGATCCGCCACGACTCGGGCCCGAGGTCGGCCAGTGGCAACACGAGCAGCGCCAGGCCGGCACCGAACGAGCCACCCGCCCCGAAGAGGCTGAGCGAGAAGGCCCGCATCCGGGGGGCGACCGCCTCGGCCAGCAACACCACGGCCAGCGTGCCGCCGGCCGCCGATCCGATCCTGAGGAGGCCCTGGGCGGCGGCGAACTGCCACGGGGTGGTGGTGAAGGCGGTCAGCAGCGACGCCCCGGTGATGAGGGTGAAGGCGACGAGGAAGGGCAGGCGGCGACCACGTCGGTCGCCCCAGGCCGTGAAGGCGAGTGCCCCGAATCCGGCGATGCGGGTCACGGCGAGCACGAGGCTCATCTCACCCTCGGTGAGACCGAGGGCGGAGCGAGTGAAGGGGACGGTCGCCGACGCGTGGGACTGGGCGAACCCCTGGAAGACCCCGACGAGCCACATGAGCAGGGCAGCCGACCGCTCTGCCGTGGCCATGGACCGGAAGGGGAAGAGCCGCTCGACCGCTCGCAACACCCGGCGAGGATACGGGGCGGTCACCCAATCCCCGGACTATGGGATCATCGAGCCGTGCCCGGACGTCGAGAGGTCTGATGGAGTTCCTCGAGCTCGGCTTCCTCGTGCAGGTCGCGATCGCATTCGGCGGAGGGATCATCGCCTTCCTGTCGCCCTGTGTGCTCCCGCTGCTGCCCGGCTACCTGGCCCTGATGTCCGGGTACTCGGTGGCCGAACTGCAGGCAGGGGAGGCCTCGACGGCGCGAATGCTGCGGGTGACCCTCATGTTCGTGGCCGGCTTCACCATCGTGTTCGTGGCCCTGGGGGCGGGCGCCACGTCGGTGTCCCGCTTCCTCGTGGCCAACCTCAACGCCGCCACCCGGGTGGCCGGGCTCCTCATCCTCGGGTTCGGGATCCTCATCATCGGGGGAGCGTTCACGAACCGGGGGATCTTCGGCTTCTTCGCCAGGGAGCGCCGGATGGACGTTCGCCCTTCCCGGCTGGGGAGCTCCGCCCCGGTGGCGATGGGGGTGGCCTTCGGCTTCGGCTGGACCCCCTGCATCGGCCCGATCCTGGCGGGGGTGCTCACCGTGGCGGCCACCCAGGCCACGGTCGCCCGGGGCATGCTGCTGCTGCTCGCCTTCTCGCTCGGTCTCGGGGTCCCCTTCGTGCTCTCGGGGCTCGGCGTCAATCGGGCCCTCGCCACGTCCACCGCGCTGCGACGCCACCTCCGCCCGATCAACATCGCCGCCGGAGGGGTGATGGTGGCCTTCGGCCTTCTCATGCTCTTCGGCGGGGTGGACCTGCTTTCCCGGTTCTTCGCCAACGTCTTCATGGCGGTTCCCGGCCTCGAGCGTCTGGCCGAGGTGTGACGCCCGTGGTCGCAGTGGGCCGCCCCGGCGCCGGCGGGTCGAGCGTCAGCCCCGGCCGTGACGAGTTCCTCGAGCTCGCCGCCCGCCACGGGGTCGTCCCGGTGAGCGTCGAGTTGCTGGCCGACCGGGAGACGCCGGTGTCGGCGTTCGAGAAGCTGGTTGGCGACGGCCCCGGGTTCCTGCTCGAATCGGTGGAGGGAGGCGAGCGGTGGGCCCGCTGGTCCTTCCTCGGATGGGACCCGGCGTTCACGCTCGTGGCCCGGGACGGGGTGTGTGAGGTGGACGTTCCCTGGGTCGACCTGCCCGACGGCGACCCCCTCGACGTGCTCGAGGCCCTCACCGGCCGCTACTCCACCCCCGATCTGCCCGGACTGCCGCCGCTCCACTCGGGGGCGGTCGGCTACCT
>JAWOJB010000098.1:0-34274 GCA_046484325.1 Acidimicrobiia bacterium
CCCGCGGCATTCGTCGCCGAGAGGATCCGATCCTGGGCACCGGGGATCTTCTCGAGTGGCAGCTCCACCCCCAGGTCGCCGCGCGCCACCATCGCCCCGTCCGACACCGCCAGGATCTCGTCGAGGTTCTCGTAGGCGGCGGCCAGCTCGATCTTGGCGATCACGGAGGCGTCGCCGGCCAGCTCCCTGACCGCCCGGACGTCGTCACCGGAGCGCACGAACGATGCCGCCACGTAGTCCACCCCGATCTCGCGACCGAACACCAGGTCCGCCCGGTCCTTCTCGGTGAGAGCGGGGACCCGAAGCGTCGTGTCGGGGAGGGCCACCCCCTTCCCCGGGAGGAGGTGTCCTCCCTGGACCACGATCGCGGTGGCGGCCTCCCGCCCGACATCGGTCACCTCGAGGCGGATCAGCCCATCGGCCAGCAACACCCGATGGCCGGGGCGCACGTCGTCGAGCAGATGCAGGTAGTCGATGAAGACGGTGTCCGGGTCCTCGGCCACCGCCCGCCCCGGCCGGAGGAACACCTCCCGGCCGTTCACGAGACCGATCGACCCCTCCGCGAACGAACCGACCCGGATCTTCGGTCCCTGCACGTCCTGGAGCACCGCCACGACCCGGCCCTCCGCCTCGGCGGCCTCCCGGACCCACCGGGCGAGCGAGCGGTGGAGATCATGGACGCCGTGGGAGAAGTTGAGCCGGGCGACGTCCATGCCCGCCCTCACCAGGGCCCGGATGGACTCCGGGTCGGAGGTGGCGGGGCCCAACGTGGCCACGATCTTGGTCTGGCGCTCCATGACCGACCCAAGCTAGTGGTTCGGGCGTCGATGCCTCATCCGGATGCCCGTCGCTAAGGGTCAGTCGGAACCCGGAGGCGATGCGGGACCCGAGTCCCGATCGCCCTCCCGGTGCCGTCTCACCGTGAGGACGACCAGGGTGCCGACGACGATGAGCGGAAACACCCACACCATGAAAACGAAGAAGACTTCACGCACGTGAGGCGAGCCTATCGCTCACCCGCCACCACCCGATTCGCACCGACGAGGGCAGCCGGATGGAAGATCCCCCGGTCGACCGCCACGACCCACATCCCCGCCGCCGCCGCCGCCTGGATCCCGACCGGGCTGTCCTCGAGTGCCAGGCAGGACCTGGGGCGCACCGTCATCGCCTCGGCGGCGGCCAGGTACACGTCGGGTGCCGGCTTGGGCCGGGACACCTCGTCACCGGCCACCGACACCGTGAACCTCCCCTCCAGCCCCGCGGCGGCCAGCACGGCGTCGAGCCGCCGGCGAGGGCTGTTGGAGGCCACCGCCACCCCGAGACCCGCCCCGGCGACGGCATCGAGGCAGTGAAGGGCATCGGCGAACGGGGCCAGACCGGCGGAGAGCACATTCTGCAAATGGGCGGCGGCGATCTCCTCGAGCACATCCGCCGCCACGCCCGTTCGGCCGGCGTAGTGCTCGGCGACCTGCCGGTCGGTGCGGCCCACCCACTGGTGGAACTCGGCAGCGGTGATCGCCATCCCCCGGCCGGTCAGCGTACGCCGCCAGGCCTCCTCCGATGCCGGCTCGGAGTCGACCAGGACGCCGTCGCAATCGAAGACCACGGCCAGGCCCTTCCCGGAAGCGCGAGCCAGCTCCTCGAACACCACGCTTTCGAGCACGATCGTCAGACCAAGCGCTCGGCCAGCAGCTCGTTGACGACGCGAGGATCGGCCTTGCCGGCCGTGGCCCGCATCACCTGGCCGACCAGGAACCCGAGCACCTTGTGCTCGCCGGCACGGAACCGGTCGGTGGCGTCCGGGTTGGCGGCCAGCACCTCGTCCAGCACCGAGGCCAGCGCTCCGGTGTCGGACACCAGCCCCAGATCACGGGCCGCCGCCACCTGGCGGGGACTCCCCTCCCCGCGCATGACGCCGTCGAGCACCTCCTTGGCCGCCGAGGACGAGACGGTGCCGTCCTCGACCATCGCCACCAGCTCGGCCAGGGCGGCTCCGTCGAGCGGCGAACCCGCCGGATCGAGCTGCTCACGTCGCAACCAGGCGGTGACCTCACCGGTGGCCCAGTTGGCGGCGGCTCGTGCCGACGCGCCGGCCGCGACGGACTCGTCGACCGTGAGCCGGATGGCGGGATCGGCGGCGGCCAGCACACCGGCGGTGTGCCCGTCGAGGCCCCAGTCCCGGTACCGGGCGCGCCTGGCCGCGGGCAGCTCGGGGATGCCCGCACGGACCTCTTCTCGCCAGCGGTCGTCGACCACCATCGGTACGAGGTCCGGCTCGGTGAAGTACCGGTAGTCCGAGCTGACCTCCTTCGTCCGCATCCCGTGGGTGACACCCGCCGCCTCGTCCCAGTGCCGGGTTTCCTGCACCAGATGACCGCCCATCTCCAGGACCCCGACCTGGCGGTGGATCTCGTGCTCGATCGCCCGCTCGAGCGAGCGGAACGAGTTCATGTTCTTGATCTCGACCTTCGTGCCCAGGGCGCCGTCCCCCGCCCGCCGGACGGAGACGTTCGCATCGAAGCGGATGGACCCCTCCTCGAGCCGGGCGTCGGACACCCCGAGATCCAGGACGACCGAGCGGAGCTCCTGGGCGTAGGCCCGGGCCTGCTCGGCAGACCGCAGGTCGGGCCGCGAGACGATCTCGACGAGCGGCACCCCCGACCGGTTGAAGTCGAGCAGCGTCTCACCGGCGCCGTGGATCCGTCCGCCGTGCCCCAGGTGGATCGACTTCCCGGTGTCCTCCTCCTGGTGCGCCCGCTCGATGCCGACCCGGAAGGTCCCGCCGTCGAGGTCGACGTCCAGCCAGCCGTCATAACAGACCGGGACGTCGAACTGGCTGATCTGATAGTTCTTGGGCAGGTCGGCGTAGAAGTAGTTCTTCCGGTGGAAGACCGAGACGGGGCTGACCGAGCAGTTGAGGGCCATGCCGATCTTCGTGATCCACTCGATGGCCCGGCGGTTGGGCACCGGGAGCGCTCCGGGAAGGCCGAGGCACACCGGACAGACGTTGGTGTTGGGCTCCGCCCCGAAGTCCGCCGCGCACCCACAGAACATCTTCGAGCGGGTGGTGAGCTCGACATGGACCTCGATCCCGACAACCGCCTCCCACCCCTCGGGCGTGCTCATATCGCCTCCACCAGCGGCGGCCTCGCCGTGAACCCGGCGAGACGCTCCACCTCGGCGGCCACGCCGAACATGGCCTCCTCCCCGAGGGCGGGCGCCATCACCTGAAAGCCGATCGGAAGTCCGTGCTCGTCCACCCCGATCGGCACCGACATGGCCGGGTGACCGGCGAGATTCGAGGGGATCGTGCAGATGTCGGAGAGGTACATCGAGAGCGGGTCCTGGGTCCGGGCTCCCAGCGGGAACGCCGTGGTCGGGCTGGTCGGCGACACGAGCACGTCCACCTGGTCGTAGGCCGCGGCGAAGTCTCTCTGGATGAGCGCCCTGACGCGGTTGGCCTGACCGTAGAACGCATCGAAGTACCCGGCCGACAGGCCGTAGGTCCCGAGCAGGATCCGGCGGATCACCTCGGGGCCGAATCCCTCGGCCCGGGTCCGGGACATCATCTCCTCGGTGGTTCCCCCCGGCACCCGTAACCCGTAGCGCACCCCGTCGAATCGGGCCAGGTTGGCCGAGGCCTCGGCCGGCGCGATGAGGTAGTACACATCGAGGGCGACGTCGAAGGAGGGCAAGGACACCTCGCTCACCCTGGCCCCGGCATCGGCGAGGGCGTCGACGGTCGCCTGGCACGCAGCGTCGACCGCGGGCTCGTACCCGTCACCCGAGAGCTCGCGCACGACTCCGACGCGTACCCCGTCGACCCCCCGGTGGAGGGCCCCGGACGGATCCGGAACGGCCCCCGGCCACGAGGTGGCGTCGAGCGGGTCATGGCCGATCACCGCCACGAGCAGCAGGGCGGCGTCCTCGACGGTTCGCGTCAACGGCCCGATCTGGTCGAGCGACGAGGCGAAGGCGACCAACCCGTAGCGGCTCACGAGGCCGTAGGTGGGCTTGACGCCCACGAGACCGCACAGCGCCGCCGGCTGGCGGATCGAGCCGCCCGTGTCCGAGCCGAGGGCGCCGAGCGCCGATCTGGCCGCCACGGCAGCAGCCGAACCCCCCGATGACCCACCCGGCACCCGATCGGTCCCCCACGGGTTGCGGCTCGGGCCGAACGCCGAGTTCTCGGTCGACGAGCCCATGGCGAACTCGTCGAGGTTCGTCTTCCCCACGATCACCGCACCCCCGTGACGGAGGTGGGACACGACGGTGGCGTCGTACGGCGGCAGGTACCCGGCCAGGATCTGGGATGCACAGGTCGTCTCGACGCCGCGGGTGCACAGGTTGTCCTTGAGCGCCAGAGGGATCCCGTGCAGCGGCCCCCGGTCGAGACCCTCGGACAGCTCGCGGCCGGCCCCGATCGCGGCCTCCCGGGCACCATCGTGATCGATGGTCAGGTAGGCGTGCAGCTCGGCTTCGGTGAGGGCGGCTCGTTCGAGCACGGCCTCGGTGAGCTCAACCGCCGAGCAGTCCCCCGAGCGCAGCATCCGGCCGGCTTCCCGGATGGTGAGGTCGGCCAGGCTCACGGCTCCTCCAGGGCCGGCGGGACCACGAAGTACCCGTCCCGGGCCTCGGGGGCCTGGGCCAGCACCTCGTCCCGGTCGAGCGAGGACCGGAGGCCGTCGTCCCTGAAGGCATTCGTGAGGCCGAGCGGATGGGCGGTGGGCTCGACGTCTTCGGTATCGACGGCCTGGACCCGGACTGCGTGCTCGAGGATGACGCCGAGCTGCCGCCGGTACTCTTCGAGCTGCCCGGGACTCAGATCGAGGCGCGCCAGGCGGGCGACGTGGGCGATGTCGATGTCGATGGGCATGTCGACGGCGAGTGTAGGGATCGGTCTTCTACGCTCCGACACCGATGACCTCGCACGGCCGCCGCCCCGACACCACCCGGATGTTGCTCGGCGCGGCCGTGGTGGCCCTCGCAGCGGGCTGGGCATGGTCCTGGAGCACCGGTGACGGCTCGGGGGCTGCGGGCGTGCTCGGGCGCTCCGCCGCGATCCTCGGCGCGGTGTGGCTCACCTACCCGAGGCTGAGGCAACTGGGAGCTCGCACGTGGGCCGTGCTCGGAACGGCCGTCGTCGTCACCGCCCTCCGGCCGCGGGCGGCGTGGATCACGGTCCCGGTCGTGCTGGCCCTGGGTCTCGGTCTCCCGCGCCGGCACCGGACAGCTCCCCCCACCGGGGACGAGAAGTCCGCTCCAGATCCGAGAGGCTGATCGGGAACACGGTGGTCGGGGTACCGGCCGCCGCCCATACCGGGTCGTGACGGCGCAGACCGAGATCGGCGAACACCCTCACCGGAGTCTGGTGCCCGAAGGGAGGGGTGCCACCGGCTGCGAATCCGGTGGCCTGTCTGACCTCCTCGAGTGCCGCCCGCCGGGACCCGGTGGCGTCCGCCAGGTCGGCCAGTCGGGTGGTGTCGAGGAGGCGATCGCCGGGCACGAGCACCACCACCGGCTCGGAGGACCCGTCGGCGTGGTCGAGCACGAACACGAGCGACTTGACGATGGCCGCCACCGGGCAGCCGATCGCGGCGGCGGCGTCGGCGGCGGTCTTGGTCCCCTCCGGGAAGTGATGGATGTCCAGCTCGAGGCCCAGCTCGCCGGCGGCGGCCATGAGCCGGAGGCTGGCGGGCGGCAGGTCCACGGCAGGGGATCGTACCGAGCCCGTCTGGGGTGATTGCCGCTCAGGGATCGTCCGCCGTGCCGAGCAGTTGGCATCGCTGGGAATCGGCATGCGGTTCCGGGGCCCCGACGAGGAGACGGGCGTCCTGGTCTCCTTCACCATGGACGTGCAGATCGAGCAGGACGTCGTGCTCGATCTGGTCGCAGGCGCGCCTGATCACGGTTTTCCACTATCCCGACAGTGGAAACTAGGCTCACGTCATCGTGAGCGACGAAGCGCCACTCCTCCACATCGAGAACCTCCATGCGGGCGTCGAGGGCATCGAGATCCTCAAGGGTGTGAACCTGACGCTCCACCGAGGAGAGGTCCACGCCGTCATGGGGCCCAACGGCTCGGGCAAGTCGACGCTGGCGTCGGTCCTCGCCGGGCATCCCGACTACTCCGTCACCGATGGCGAGATCCGCTATCTCGGCGAGCCTCTCGCCGGCGTCCCTCCCACCGAGCGGGCCGTGCGCGGCATGTTCCTCGCGTTTCAGTATCCAGAGGCGATCCCCGGGGTCTCGGTGATCCAGTTCCTCCGCCGGGCCCTCTCCAACCGCACCGGGATCGACTACACCGTGCTCGAGCTCCGCCTCAAGGTCATGGAGACCATGAAGGCCTTGGGAATGGATTCCTCGTTCGCCGACCGCTACCTCAATGAGGGCTTCTCCGGCGGTGAGCGGAAACGCAACGAGATCCTGCAGATGGCGGTGCTCGAGCCCGAGCTTGCCATCATGGACGAGACCGACTCGGGCCTCGACATCGACGCCTTGCGGACGGTGGCCGAGGGTGTCAACCGGCTCATGAGCCCCGAGCGGGGGTTCCTCATCATCACCCACTACCAGCGGCTGCTCGACTACGTCACGCCGGACTACGTCCACATCTTCGTGGACGGCCGGATCGTGGAGACCGGCGGCCCCGAGCTGGCCGCCCGACTCGAGGACGAGGGGTACGAGGCGCTGCGGCCCGCCGTCATATGATCGACCTGTCGGCCGTTCGCGCCGACTTTCCCGTCCTCGTAGAAGGCAACGGCCGCGACCACTTCCTCGACTCCGCCGCCAGCAGCCAGAAGCCCCGGCAGGTGCTCGAGGCCATGGACCACTTCTACCGGACGTCGTACGCCAACGTTCACAGGGGCGCCTATCGCCTCTCGGTTGCCGCCACCGAGAGCTTCGAGGCGGCCCGCCGTCGGGTGGCCGGATTCCTCGGTGCCGAGGAATCCGAGGTCGTGATCACTCGCGGGGCGACGACCTCGCTCAACGCCATCGCCCACGGTTGGGCCGGAAACAAGCTGGGCAAGGGCGACCGCATCGTGCTCAGCATCATGGAGCACCACGCCAACCTCATACCCTGGCAGCAGGTGGCGAACCGGACCGGGGCCGAGCTCGAGTTCGTGCCTCTCACGGACGACTTCCGGCTCGACATGGAGGCGTTCGACCGGGCCCTCGACCGGGGTGCGGCCGTGGTGGCGGTCACCGGCATGTCCAATGTGCTGGGAACCATGCCTCCCCTCACCGAGATCGTCCCCAAGGCGCACGGTGCCGGCGCCGTCGTCGTCGTCGACGGTGCTCAGCTCGTACCCCACGAGCCCGTGGACGTCGCCGCACTCGGTGCCGACTTCCTGGCGTTCTCTGCCCACAAGATGTTGGGCCCGACCGGCATCGGCGTGCTCTGGGGGCGGATGGAACGCCTGGAGGAGATGGAGCCCTTCGAGACGGGCGGAGAGATGATCGCCGACGTGACGCTCGACGGTGCCACCTGGGCGGCGATACCGCATCGCTTCGAGGCGGGCACCCCACCGATCGCCGAAGCAGTGGGCCTGCATGCGGCGATCGAGTACCTCGAGGGAATCGGGATGGACAAGGTGTCGGCCCACGACCGCGAGCTCACCGGCTACGCCCTCCGGAGACTGTCCGAGGTACCCGACCTCGCGGTCCAGGGCCCGCAGGGGGTCGAGGCACGGGGCGGCGCGATCAGTTTCACGCTCGGAGACATCCATCCCCACGACCTCGCGACGATCCTCGACCAGGCAGGAGTGTCGGTACGCGCCGGCCACCACTGCGCCAAGCCGCTGCTCCGGCATCTGGGGGTGACGGCGACCGCCCGCGCCTCCTTCTACCTGTACAACACGCCCGACGACGTCGATGCCCTCATCGACGGCCTCCACCGGGCCCGCAAGCTGTTCGGCCTAGGCTGAGCGAGCCATGTCGCTGGAGGATCTGTATCGCGAGGTGATCCTCGACCACTACCGGAATCCCCGAAACCGGGCTCCCGTCGCCGACCCGGACGGCCACGCCGAGGGGGTGAATCCGCTCTGCGGCGACGAGATCACCGTGGAAGTGGTGCTCGACGGCGATCGGATCGAGACGCTCTCGGTGCGTGGTCACGGCTGCTCGATCAGCCAGTCGAGCGCCTCGATGATGAGCGAGGCGATCGTCGGGAAGACGGTCGACGAGGTCCGGACTCTCACCACCCGGTTCAAGGCGATGATGGACATCGATCGCAGCGCCGATCCGGGCATCGATCCCGACCGGCCGGGCGCGGCCCTCGGGGACCTCGAGGCCTTGCAGGGGGTCAAGCAGTACCCGGTGCGCATCAAGTGCGCCGACCTGGCGTGGACCACCCTCGAGCAGGCGCTCGACGACGCCGGCGTCTGACCTCCGGCCCGGCTCGAGAGAGCCTTGACCTTCGCATGAGGCGAGCCTGAGCGCGAACGCCACCATCGACGACGACCGGTCGGACACCACCGCCACCACCATCGACGATGCCCCACGACCCCCCGCGGCACGACGACGTCCGCCCCCGGCACCACGACGGCTCCGTGGACGACGTCCAGCTTGTCGACCTCCGGCGCCGCCCCCAACGTCAGGTTCCGGGCCGGCGAGGTGGAAATGCTGAGCGTCGGGCGGGTCAAGGCGCCCTACACCGGCTACACGGTGGAAAAGGTCCGAGTCGAGTTCAGGGCCCCCGCCCGGGAACTGGAGGTTGGGGTACGGGTGTCGGCAGGCTCGCTCCAGGTGGACGAGAGGCTCGACGAGTGAAACCCCTCAGCCGGTCCGTCGCTGCATCCTTCGGTACACGAGCAGCGCAATCACCGCTCCCAGTGTCGAGCCGATGATGCCGGTCGTGCGGAGCTCGAAGATGCTGCCCTCTCCGAACAGATTGAAGATGATCCCGCCCACGAAGGAGCCGATCACGCCGAGGACGAGTGTCCCCAGCAGCGAGAGCCGGTCGGGACCGGGGACGAGGAGACGGGCCAGCGCCCCGGCGATGAGCCCGACGATCAGAAACCAGATGAACGACATCAGTGCACGCCTCCTCGCGTCATTCCTTCCAGGTCCAGCGCCCGATCCAGGTCTTCCGGTGACATGAGGCCTTCCTCCAGCACGACGTCCCGCACCGTGCGCCCTTCGGCGAACGCCCGCTTGGCGACGCGGGCCCCATTGTCGTAGCCGATGTGAGGATTCAGGGCGGTGACGACGATCACGTTCCGCTCGAGCAGCTCTCGGGCCCGGTCGGCGTCGGCCTCGATACCGTCCACGCACCGCTCGGCCAGCACGGAGGCCGCCGCCGAGAGCAGGTCCACCGATTCGAGCAGGTTTCGGGCAATGACCGGCATCATAACGTTCAGCTCGAAGTTGCCGTTGGCGCCACCCCAGGTGACGGCGGCGTCGTTGCCCACCACCTGGGCGGCAACCATCATCACCGCCTCCGGAATCACCGGGTTGACCTTCGCCGGCATGATCGAAGAGCCGGGCTGGAGCGCCGGGAGGCGGATCTCGGCGATGCCGGTGACCGGGCCGGAGGAGAGCCACCGCAGGTCGTTCACGATCTTGAACAACGACTGGGCGATGGTCTTGAGCACACCCGAGGCGCTCACGACCGCATCCTTGGCTCCCTGGGATTCGAAGTGATTCACCGCTTCGCGGAAGGGGTAGCCGGTCCGCGCGGCCATCACCTCGATGGCGGCCTCGGCGAAACCCTCCGGGCAGTTGATGCCGGTTCCGACCGCGGTGCCGCCGAGGGCCAGCTCCTCCAGCTCCGGCAGGACCCGCTCCAACCGCTCGATCGACTTGAGGATCTGCGTGGCGTACCCGGAGAACTCCTGTCCCAGGGTGACCGGAACCGCATCCATGAGGTGGGTACGACCCGACTTCACGACCGAGCCGAACTCGACGGACTTCGCCTCGAGAGAGACCGCCAGACGCACGAGCGACGGCCGGAGCGAGCCACGGATGGCGTCGACGGCCGCCAGATGCATCGCCGTGGGAAAGGTGTCGTTGGACGACTGGCCGAAGTTCACATGGTCGTTCGGGTGTAGGAGCCTCGATCCGCGCTCACCGCCCAGCAACTCGATCGCCCGGTTGGCGATGACCTCGTTGGCGTTCGTGTTCGTCGACGTCCCCGACCCGGTCTGGAAGACGTCGACCGGGAACTGGCCGTCCCAGCGACCCTCCATGACCTCGTCGGCGGCACGCCGGACGGCGTCGGCCAGGTCTGCGTCGAGGTGGCCGGACCGGCCGGCGGCCGTGGCGACCGAGCCCTTCAGCAGCCCGAAGGCCCAGATCAGCCGGCGACCGACGGTGAGGCCGGAGATGGGGAAGTTGTCGACCGCCCGTTGGGTCGATGCCCCGTAGTAGGCGTCCGCGGGGACACGCACCTCGCCCATCGAGTCCTTCTCGATCCGGTACTCCACCCGACCTCCTTGGCAACCTGCCGCCAGGGTAGGTCAGCCGAGCAGGTGCCGCTTCTCCTCGAAGAGGGCAGAGAGCTGGTCCGCCAGCGACACCGACGGACCGTCGATCGAGCGGGCGATCTCGACCAGCAGGGCCACGAGGCCGTCGAAGTCGGCCAGGGAGATCTCCTCGGGCGAGAGCCGCGCCGCCACGGTCCCCGCCGCCACGCCGTCGATGTCGGCCATGTTGTGGTAGTTCTCGAGGGGGAGACACAACCCGGTGGCATCCAGCCCGAAGGCCACGAATGCCGACGCCTCGCAGGTGCCGCCCGCCATGAGCTTGCGCTGGAAGGGGCGCCCGGCGGAACGGGCGATTTCGGTGATCCGGTTCGTCAGAGGTGCGGAGAACACCGTCGCGGCATCGCCGACCCGAACCACGGGTCCGGCCCCGAGCGGTGAGTCTGCGAAGCTCCGGGAGGTCTCGACCGAGAGGATGCGAGCGGTCGGAGGAAGCGCCCCCTCGCGGCAGGCGCCGACGGCTCCGAGCAGGCCCTCCTCCTCCCCGCGGGTGAGCAGCACGCCGAAGTGGGCGAGTGCTGGATCCCGCCGCGTGCGGTCGAGCGCGGCGAGGACGGCGGCCACACCGGCCAGGTCATCACAACCCGGGGCGCGCAGGCGATCACCGGACGGCCCGAGCGAACGGGCCGGGAACCACCACCGCCCGAGGTCGCCGGAGGCGAGGGGTGCGGTCCGGTCGAGCACCACCTCGGTGGTCCCGGTCTCGGGATCGTGCCCGACGGCCCGGCCCCGGTGGGAGGCGCCGGCCCCGTCGAACCACTCCACCCTGGCGGACTCGAAGTAGGCCGCCTTCACCCCCCCGAGAAAGGAGGCCGTCACCGTCCGGCCTGCCAGACCCTCGATGACGAAGCCGGGATGATCCATGTGCGCGACGGCAACCACCGGATCCCGGCGGCGCCGGTGAGCCGAGCCGAGCAGGAGGTTTCCCACCCGGTCCCGCCTGAGGCGGACGTCCCGCCGCCGGCGGGCCCAGCGCTCCACCCAGGCGATGACCCGATCCTCCCGTCCGGCCACGGTGGGGAGATGGGTCAGTTCGAGCAGGGCCCGATGGCGGGGGGCAACGGTCACGACGGCAGGCTACCGAGGTGGCATGGCGCACGGCGCACGGCGCACGTGGCGTTCAGGCGCTGCGAGCCGCAGCCAGCGCCTCCAGCCGCCGGGCGAGCTCCGGGTACTCCCCGGCGGTGCGACGGTAGTCCCAGACCATCATCGTCAACAGGGAAACGATGGAGGTGGCCACCACATCGGCACTGCGCTTGCCGCCGCCGAGAAGAGCCATCTCACCGAACACGTCGCCCGGGCCGAGGCTCGCCACCCGGGCACCCTCGACCATGACGTCGACGGTGCCGGCCATGATCACGTAGAAGTCGAATCCCGACTCGCCTTCCTTGACGATGTGAAGACCCGGGCGTGCTCCGATGAACACCGAGCGCTCGGCGATCGCCTCCAACGCCTCCTCACCGAGCCCCTCGAACAGGTCGACGTGGGACAACTGCTCCGTCGTCACCCCGGCAAAGAACGTCATCGTGACCTCCACGTGAGCGGACCCCCCGCAACCTACTCATCCGGCGTTCGGCGGGGCGCCTCAGTCGGGGGTTTTCCCCCGCAAGGCGGGAGCCGATCAGTCGAAGGGGGTATCGGTGAAGTAGTCGGCCGGCCGCTTCTGGGCGGGGGGCTCGGACACGGTGACGCCGAGGCGGCGGCGGATTGCCTCGTAACCCCCGGATTCGAGCTCGTCGGCGAGCTCGGGGCCACCCGACTCGACGATCCGGCCGTCGAGCATCACGTGGACCCGGTCGGGCGACAGATAGCGCAGGATCCGGGAATAGTGGGTGATCATGACCACGCCCACCTCGGGGCTGCGCATGGCCTCGACGGCCTCCGCCACCTGGCGGACCGCGTCGATGTCGAGGCCGGAGTCGATCTCGTCGAGCAGGGCGACCTTGGGTCGAAGCACTGCCATCTGGAAGATCTCCGAGCGCTTCTTCTCCCCGCCCGACAGATCGTCGTTGATCGAGCGGTCGAGGAATCGGGCCATGTCGAACCGCTCGGCCTCCTCGTCGACCCGCGGCTCGAGCTCACCGGCGTCGACCCCTCGCTCCTCAGCCGCCTCCTCGAGCAGGCTCCGAAGCGACACGCCGGGGATCTCGATCGGATACTGGAATCCCTGCATGAGGCCGCGCCGAGCTCGAACGTCCACCTCGGTGCCGAGCAACTCGTCGCCGTCGAGCCGGGCCGATCCGGTGACCGCATACTCGGACTTCCCCGTGAGCACGTGGCAGAGCGTCGACTTGCCGGATCCGTTCGGGCCCATGATGGCGTGGATCTCACCGAAGGGGACCTCGAGATCGAGCCCCTTGAGGATTTCGGTATCGCCGATCGAGGCGTGCAGGTTCCGGATGGCGAGGGCTGCGCCGGACATCAGGATCGTTCCTCCATGAGCAGCATCACGATGCCGTCCGACACCCGGACGTCGTACGCGGGCACCGGCTTCGTGGCCGGCAGCGCGTCCGGGTGGCCTGTGGTGATGTCGAACGAAGACCCGTGTCGCGGGCACTCGACCTCGGTACCGAACAGCTCTCCCTCGGCCAGGGATGCCTCGGCGTGGCTGCACCGATCACCGATGGCGTAGACCTCGTCACCGACCCGGAACACGGCCACGCGGTGCCCTGCGTGCTCGACGCGAACGCCCCGACCGTCCGGCAGATCGGACAGCGACCCGATGGTGACCCAGTTCACCGAACCCGCCCCTCCGCCTGGGCGATGGTGAAGCGCCGGTCGACGGCCGATCTGATCGGTGCGGCCAGGCGGGTGCCGGGCAGCCGCCGGATCACCTCCTCGAAGAACCCCCGGATGAGTACACGTTCGGCGCGTTCACGACCGAGCCCGCGGCTCATCAGGTAGTAGAGATGGTCTTCCTCGAGCGGCCCCACCGATGATCCGTGGCCACAGATGACGTCGTTGCAGAGGATCTCGAGATTGGGCACCGAATGGGCCTTGGCCCCCTCGGACAGGACCAGGTTGCGATTCGTCTCGAACGCGCTGACCCGGCGGGCGTCCTCCTCGATTCGCAGGAGCCCGGTAAAGACCGACTGTGCCTCGTCCTCCACGGCTCCCTTGAGGAACACATCGGAGGTCGTGTTGGGGCCGACGTGCTCGATGACCATGCGATAGTCGAGGACCTGGTCGCGCTCGCCGAAATAGATGCCGACCACCTCGGCCGAACCACCCGTGCCCGCCAGCCGGATGCCGAGGTCGAGGCGGGCGAAGCGTGCTCCCAGGCCGACCTCGCCCAGCCGAATCGTGGCATCCCGGCCGGTCTCGACACGGTGGTGCGAGACCGAGGTTGCGCCGTGGCCGAGGACCTGGGCGGTGGTGACGCCGAGCCTGGCTCCGTCGCCGACCCGAACGGCGACCTGGGGGACGAGCGTCACTTCGGTGTCACCGGGGGAACGGAGCACCACGAGCACCGATGCCTCGGCGTTCTCCTCCACCTCGATGGTGATGGACGGAAACGAGACGGCCCCGGGTGTCACCGCCTGAACGTCGACCAGAAAGGGCTGGTCGACGGACACACCCGCCGGCACCCTGAGGGAGACACCATCACCGGCGAAGGCCAGGGCCGCCGCCGCGTACTTGTCGGCGGTGGCGTCGATCATGCCGGGGAGCGTCCGTCGGGACCATGCCTCCACGGCCGAGCCGAACTCGGCGCCGGTGTCGTGGTCGGACTCGACGAGGAACCCGTCGACCAGCACGGCCCGACCGGCGGCATCCGAGACCGCCGAGATGAAGTCGTCGTCGGCGAGCCGCTCACCGGGGCCGGCGGGCAGGGCCAGATCGTCGAGGTCGAGGTCGAGCTCGACGTACTTCCAGTTCTCGTCCTTGGAGGTCGGCATGGAAGAGCGCTCGAAGACCTCGAACGCCGAGCGGCGCCGATCGACCAGGGCAGGCGGAGCCGACCCATTGATCTGGTCGAGTGTGGATGCGGTCAGAGCACGCACGGCTTTGGGTTCCTCGACTCGCGGTCGTCCGATCGTAAATGCACTAGCCGCGTAGTGGAAATCGACCGCCGCCCTCTCCGAGAATCGCTCGGGCCCGGGCGAAGACGGCGTCGAGCATCGGCTCGGTGAGCCGGCCGGTGAACGTGTTCTGCTGGCTGGGGTGATAGCCGGCGAGGAGCCGTGGTCCACCCTGGATCTCGACCTCGACACCGTGGCCGAACGATGGGCGCGGACGGGGTGCGGTCCACCCCAGCCGGGGAGCCAGGCGAACCAGGGCGTCGAATGCCAACCCCCCGAGCGCCACCAGGACGGTGGCCCCCGCCAGCAGGCGAAGCTCGGCCACCAGCCAATCCGTGCACGAGCTCACCTCCGCCGCGGCGGGACGGTTGGCTGGGGGGGCACAGCGCACCACGGCGGTGACGTAGCAGTCGGTCAACCGAAGGCCGTCGTGACATCCTGTGGACTGCGATTGGGAGGCGAACCCGGCTCGGTGAAGGGCCCGATACAGCCACTCCCCCGAGCGGTCGCCGGTGAACATCCGACCGGTCCGATTAGCACCGTGGGCGGCCGGAGCCAGACCGACCACCACCAGCCGGCCGCCAGGGTCGCCAAACCCGGGCACCGGCTTGCCCCAGTACTCCTCATGGCGGAAGGCCGCCCGCCTCTCGAGGGCGACCTGCTCCCGCCAATCGACCAGCCGGGGACAGCGGCGGCAGGCGACCAGGTCGGCGTTGAGTCGATCGAGGCCGATCGGAACCGTCATCGGCCGGGACGGAGCGCCTCCACCGAGACGTTGCTCTTGGCGTTCCACAGCATCCAGCCGAACCCGAACTCCTCGGTCGCGTCGATCTGGGCCCGCACCTGGGCGGGCGTATACCCGAAATCCTGGAGCCAGGGCCGGATCACGGTGCCCGACTCGAGGCGGTCCAGACCGTCACGGAGGGCGTAGCGCACCACCTCGCGGGGATGGTCGTTGGGATCGGCGAATCCCCACCATCCGGACGCGTAATGGGACGGATAGAGCATGGGCGACACCACGTCCAGCGCCTTTGTCATCTCGACCCACTCCTGGCCGATGCCACCGTCGTCGGTGGCGGTGGTCACGAAACCGAAGACGTCGCCCGCCACCGCACATCCAAGGGGATGGAGGCGGTCCCGGGCGTCCTGCAGGAACCCCTTGAGCGCGGCCACCCTGGCATCCTGGTACTCGGAGCCGGGAGCGATGTCCCCGTCGAACACGGCCCACTCCGGATAGCCGTCCGGGAAACGAACGTAGTCGAACTGGACCTCGTCGACCCCGAGCCGGCAAACCTCCTCGGCCAGGTCCAGGGCGTAGCCGCGGGCGGCAGGGTCGGTGGGATCGAGGAAGTACTGGTTGTTCCGTTGGTACGGCGCGTCCTCCCGGGCGCTCCACACCGCCAGCTCCGGCGCCCGGCGGGCGGCCACCGGGTCCTGGAACGCGACGATGCGCCCGATCAGGTAGAGGTCGAGCTCCCCGAGTTGGCGGGCGATCTCGGCCAGGTTGAACAGCGGGTCGACCGCGTCGATCCGGCGGGCGAGTTCCACCTGGCTGTCGTAGTAGACGATGCCCTCCTCGGCCTTGAGGTCGAGCATGATCCCGTTGAGCTCGGTCTCCTCCGCCATCCGGACGAACCCCTCCCACAGCGCCGGGTCCCGCGCCACGTCGACGGCCACGTGCACGGCGCGCACCACCAGAGGCTCGACCGATGCCGTGAGCTCGCCCGGGCCCCCGTCCCACACGTGTTCCGAACCCGACCAGGCGGGGCGCTCGACCACGACCCGACCAGACTCGGCGTGTTGGACCATGGCCCTGCCGTCGAGCCCGGTGACCGCCCACCGGTCGCCGGCGCTCACCCTCGCCCCCTCCACCGGCCGTCCCTCGTGGTCGACGACCCGGGCTCGCAGCACGGTCGGCTCCAGCATCGCCTCGACCATCTCCGCAGAGGGATCGGGCACCGTGACCTTGACCGGGTTGTAGCCGGCGGCCGCCAGAACCAGAAGGTCGCCCTCGTGACGGCCGTCGAGTGCCACGGTGCCGTCGGGCCCGGTGGTGGCGATGACCTCGTCACCGCGGGCCACGGCCACGTCGACCAGCGGCGCCCCCGTCTCGTCCATCACCATCAGCGTGTAGGAAGCCCGCCCGGTGAACCACGACCAGCCCGCCCAACCGAGCCAGAGCGCGGTGAGCACGAGGAGGATCGGCAGCACGGACTTGCGAGGCACGGCCCCCCGAATCGTACTCCCGGACACCGATTAGCGCCCGTTGCGGAGGAGGCAGGCGGGTGATAGGTTCGCACGGGTCGGAAGGGGGTTGCCGTGCAGCACCAGCGACGCAGAGAGGTCGCCTCGGCGGATGCCGTGGGTCTGTACCTCGACGAGGTCTCCGATCACCTCCTGCTCACGGCAGAGGACGAGGTCAGGCTCGCCCGGCTCATCGAGCGGGGCCGCGCCGCCAGAGCCGAACTAGCGACCCGCACGAATCTCGAGCCGGGCGAGCGTCTCGAGCTCGAGGAGCTCGCCGAGGCGGGTGAGGAGGCGAAGCTCACCTTCATCCGCTGCAACCTGCGGCTTGTCATCTCCATCGCCAAGCGCTACACGGGTCGGGGCCTCGACCTGCTCGATCTCATCCAGGAGGGCAACCTCGGTCTCATCCGTGCGGTCGAGAAGTTCGACTGGCGGCGAGGCTTCAAGTTTTCCACCTACGCCACCTGGTGGATCCGGCAGGCGATCTCGCGGGGCCTCGGGAACCACGGCCGCACCATCCGGCTCCCCGTCCACATGGTGGATGTCGTCCGGGCGGTGGCCGACACCCGACAGCACCTGACCGAAGAGCTCCGGCGCCCCCCGACGCTGCAGGAGATCGCCGACACGAGTGGTATCGAGCCCGAGAAGGTCCGGGTGGCGCTGGAGGCACCGGCCGACACCGTCTCGCTCGATCGGCCTGTCGGCGCCGACGGTGAGGCCGAACTCCACGAGTTCGTGGCCGACGAGATCGGCGACGACCCGTACGCGAGCATCCTCGACAGGGTTCAGGCGGCTCAGGTCCGCCAAGCGCTCCAGGTGCTCACCGAGCAGGAACGCCGGGTGATCACGCTCCGGTTCGGGCTCGAGGGTGGCGAGCCCGCCACCCTCGCCGACGTCGGGCGGGCCATCGGCACCACCCGCGAACGGGTCCGGCAGATCGAGAGCCGGGCCCTGGCGAAGCTCCGGCATCCGTCGTGCCGGGCCGGACTCGACGCGTTCCTGTAGCCTGTCGGGCGTGAACATCGACCCCGAGATCCTGAGAGCCCTCGGCTACGTCGCCATCGCCGGAGCCGTCGGCGGCGTGCTGGGTGGCTTCCTGGGTTCCACCAGAGCAAGCGTGATCATCTCGGCGCTCTTCGGCGCCGTGGGTGGCATCACCCTTGCCGCCATACTCCGTCTCACCGACGTTCCGCCCTTCATCGACGCCGGCGAGGGGTTCTCGCTCGTCTACGGAGCGATCGGCGGATTCGTGTTGGGCCTGGTCGTAAGCGCCAGCAACAGACCCACCTGAGCGGCGTTCAGCCGATGGCGCCGGCCTCGGCCATGTTGAGCTCGATCAGGCGGTTCATCTCGACGGCGTACTCCATCGGCAGCTCCTTCACGATCGGCTCGATGAAGCCGGCGACGATCATCGACGTGGCCTGATCCTCGGTGAGCCCACGGCTCATGAGATAGAAGAGCTGCTCCTCGCCCACCTTCGAGACCGTCGCCTCGTGGCCGATCTCGGCGTCGTTCTGCTCGATCTCCATGTACGGGTAGGTATCCGAGCGGGAGTCCTCGTCCAGGATCAGAGCGTCGCAACGAACGAAGCTCTTTGAGTTCTCGGCGCCCGGCTCCACCCGCACGAGACCGCGATACCCGGCCCGTCCGCCGTTCTTGGAGATCGACTTCGAGACGATCGTCGACGTGGTGTTCGGGGCGGCGTGGACCATCTTGGCCCCGGCGTCCTGATGCTGACCCTCCCCGGCGAACGCGATCGAAAGCACCTCGCCGTGCGCCCCCGGCTCCATGAGCCACACGGCCGGGTACTTCATCGTCAGCTTCGAGCCGAGGTTTCCGTCGATCCACTCCATGGTGGCGTCGGCGTAGGCGGCGGCCCGTTTCGTCACCAGGTTGTAGACGTTGTTCGACCAGTTCTGGATCGTCGTATAGCGGCACCGGCCGCCCCGCTTCACCACGATCTCGACGACCGCCGAGTGGAGCGAGTCGGTCGTGAAGATCGGGGCCGAACAGCCTTCCACATAATGGCAGTAGGCGCCCTCGTCGACGATGATCAGGGTCCGCTCGAACTGACCCATGTTCTCGGAGTTGATCCGGAAATAGGCCTGCAGCGGCTGGTCGACGTGCACGCCCGGCGGGACGTAGATGAACGAACCGCCCGACCACACGGCCGAGTTGAGGGCCGCGAACTTGTTGTCGTTGGGCGGGATGATCGTGCCGAAGTACTCACGGACGATGTCGGGATACTCACGAACCGCCGTGTCCATGTCGCAGAACAGCACACCGAGGCTCTCCAGGTCCTCGCGATTGCGGTGGTACACCACTTCGCTCTCATATTGAGCCGTGACCCCGGCCAGGTACTTGCGCTCCGCCTCTGGGATGCCGAGCTTCTCGTAGGTCTGCTTGATCGACTCCGGGACCATGTCCCAGTCCTTCGACTGGCCCTCCGTGGGCTTTACGTAGTAGTAGATGTCGTCGAAGTCGATCTCATCGAGCGCACCGCCGCCGCCCCAAGTGGGAATGGGCTTGCGGAGGAACCGCTGGTAGGCCTTGAGGCGGAAGTCGAGCATCCAGGTGGACTCGCCCTTCATGCGCGACATCTGCCGGATGATGTCCTCGTTCAACCCCTTCTGGGGCTTGAAGACATAGTCCTCCTCGGAGTCGTGCCAGCCGAGCTTGTACGCACCGAGATCGATGTCCACCGTGGTCATCAGGCATCACTCCTCGAACGGATTTCCACTACCGGGGTAGTGTAAACCGACCCGGTGTGAAGTGGTAACGGTCGACCGGTCAACGCGCCCCCGCCTCCTGCCGGTCCGGCAGCGGCTCTACCACCTCGATCGTCCTTCCTGCCTTGAGCACCCAGAAGCGGCTTGCGTGCCGGGTCCAGTCCCGGATCAGGCCGGCGGCAACGGGACTGGCCGTGCGACGGTGGTGCTCCTCGACCAGCGCCCGGACTTCGATCTCCTCGACCTCGAGCAGCCGGCGCATCGCCGGCGAGGTGTCGGCCACGAACCGATTGAGGACCGCGTCGGGATCCCAGACGTAGGCGACCCCGCCGGTCATCCCGGCGGCGAAGTTTCGGCCGACCGGTCCGAGCACCACCGCCACCCCCCCTGTCATGTACTCGCATCCGTGGTCGGAGCAGCCCTCCACCACGGCCACCGCACCGGAGTTGCGGACGGCGAAGCGCTGACCCACCGATCCCCCCAGGAAGGCCACTCCCCCGGTGGCGCCGTAGAGCACGGCGTTGCCACCCGCATGAGGCACGTGGACCCCGTCCCCCCGCCTGGGGACGACGGTGACGCTGCCTCCCCCCATCCCCTTGCCCACGTAGTCGTTGGCGGTGCCCTCGAGACGCAGGTCGACGCCCCGCACGAGCCAGGCGGCGAAGCTCTGGCCGGCGGTACCGGCGAGGGTGATGGCGATCGTCCCCTCGGGGAGGCCCTCGTCGCCGTGGCGGGCGGCCACCTCGCCAGACACGCCCGCCCCGATCGTCCGGTCGACGTTCGAGATCGGATAGGAGAGCGACACGGGCCGCCCCTGCTCGATGGCCGGCCCCGACTCCTCGACGAGCCGGCGCGAGAGCGTCGAGAGCCGTGACCGGCGAAAGCCAGGATGGCGCAGCCGGCCCTCGGCCCGCACGAGCAGGCGCGCGAGCCCTGCCGCCGACGGGTGGTCGCTCGGTCGGAGCAGATCGGCTCGCCCGATGACCTCGCCCAGCGTCCGGGCACCGAGCGCCGCCAGATGGATCCGGACCTCCTCGGCCAGCAGCCGGAACAAGGTGACCACCTGATCGGCGGCACCGCTGAACTTTGCCCGCAGGTCCTCGCGCTGGGTGGCGATGCCCACCGGGCAGGTGTTCAGGTGGCCCTGCCGGACCATCTTGCACCCGAGGGCCAGCAGCGGCAGCGTGCCGAACCCGAACCGCTCGGCCCCCAGCAGGGCGGCGACCACGACGTCGCGCCCGGTGCGGAGGCCGCCGTCGGTCTCGAGGGCGACGCCCGACCGAAGCCCGTTCGCAACCAGCACCTGGTGGGCCTCGGCGAGGCCGAGCTCCCAGGGCGACCCGGCGTGCTTGATCGACTCGAGCGGCGATGCGCCCGTGCCACCGTCGGCCCCCGAGACGAGGATCGCATCGGCCTGCGCCTTCGCCACCCCGACCGCCACGGTTCCGACACCCGGCGTCGACACGAGCTTCACCGACACCCGGGCCGAGGGCTTGAAGGCCTTGAGGTCGTAGATGAGCTGAGCGAGATCCTCGATCGAATAGATGTCGTGGTGGGGCGGTGGGCTGATGAGGGTGACGCCAGGCTCGGTATGGCGGAGGTGGGCGATCTCGGCCGTCACCTTGTGACCGGGGAGCTGGCCTCCTTCTCCCGGCTTCGAGCCCTGGGCCATCTTGATCTGGAGCTCCTCGGCGGATGCCAGGTACCCGGGCGTGACACCGAACCGCCCGGACGCCACCTGCTTCACAGCCGAGTTGCGGGGACCGCCGAACCGCTCCGATCCCTCACCACCCTCCCCGGAGTTGGAGAGGGCGCCGATCTGGTTCATGGCCTCGGCCAGTGCCTCGTGGGCCTCCCGGGACAAAGCCCCGTGCGACATGGCCGCCGAAACGAACCGGCGCATGATGTGCTCGGCGGGCTCCACCTCCTCGAGGGGCACCGGCCGGCGGTCGGCGAACGTGAGCAGATCCCGGACCATCGCCGGTTCCCGGTCCTGGATCGCCTCGACATAGGCGCTCCAGTCCTCGGGAGCGCCCGATCTCACCGCTTTCTGGAGAGCGAGGACGACGGCGGGGCTGGTGACATGGGGGACGCCGCCCCGACGCTGTTTGTAGAAGCCACCCGGATGCTCATCGCCGGCGTCGTGACGGGCGTGGAGAACGAGCACCCGCGCCGCCAGGTCGTCGAGTCCGAGCCCGGTGAGCCGGACCGGGGTGTTGCGGAACGCCAGGTCCCGGATCTCCTCGTCGAGCCCGATCCCCTCGAAGAGCTCACTTCCCCGGTAGGCGGACACGGTGCAGATGCCCATCTTCGACATGACCTTGAGGAGCCCGCTCTTGAGCGCCGACCGGTAGTTTTCCTGGGCAGCCACCGGGTCGAGGTGGACGATCCCGTCGACCGCCAGGGCCCGGACCTGATCGATCGCCAGGTACGGGTTGACCGCCGAGGCGCCCACCCCGATGAGACACGCCAGATCGTGGGAGTCGCGTACGTCGCCGGTCACCACCACGATGGACGCCCGCATCCGGATGCCGGCGTCGATGAGCCGGTGATGGACCGCCCCCACGGCGAGCATCATCGGAATGGGGGCGTCGGCGGCGTTGGTCTCCCGATCCGACAGCACGACGATGGTGGCGCCGTCCCGCACCGCCCCCTCGGCCTCGAGGCAGATCTCGTCGAGGCGTGCCAGCATGCCCCCGGGACCGGCGGCCGCCGGCCACACCGCTCCGATCCAATGGGAGAAGAACCTCGGGTCGCCGGAGCGGACGATGGCCTCGAGCTCGGCGTTCGAGAGCACCGGTGAGGCCAGCTCCATCAGGTGGGCGACCTGCGGCGTCTCCTCGAGCATCGATCCCCGGCGTCCCAGATAGGTGCGCAACGACATGACGGCGTGCTCGCGGATCGGATCCATGGGGGGGTTGGTGACCTGGGCGAAGGCCTGGTGGAAGTAGTGCGATAGGCGCCGCGGCTCGGCGGAGAGGACGGCCAGGGGCGTGTCGTTGCCCATCGAACCGGTCGGGGTCTTCCCCTCGGCCATCTCCGCCAGCACCAGGCGGCGCTCCTCCTGGGTGTATCCGAACACCCGGCCGAGGGCCACCGGATCGATCCGGTCCTCGGGATCGGCGTCGAACGGCTGCTCGACGTACAGGGTCTCGGTCGACACCCAGTCGTCGTAGGGCTGCTGGGCGGCGAGGTCGGCCTTCACCTCGTCGGAGAACCGGACCTCGCCGGCGTGCCCGTCGAAGACGAGAACCTCTCCCGGCCCGAGCTGGCCAGTGCGCAGTGCCTGGGCCTCCTCCTCTGGGCACACTCCCGCTTCGGAGGCGACGAGGACGTACCCGGGAGTCAGCGTCCAGCGGGCGGGTCGGAGCCCATTGCGGTCGAGCCCGGCGACGAGCGACACGCCGTCGGTGGCGGCGATCGCCGCCGGACCGTCCCACGGCTCACCGAAGAAGGCGTGGTATTCGTAGAAGGCGCGAAGGTCGGAGTGGAGATCGACGACGTTCTCCCACGCCGCAGGGATGAGCATCTCCTTCACGTGGGCGAGCGAGCGTCCGCTGCGGACGAGCAGCTCGAACACGTTGTCCAGGCTGCCCGAGTCCGACTGCCCCGGCTGCATCCAGGGCGAGAGGTCCTCGAGGCGGTCGCCCCAGGGTCCCGGGGTGCCGGCCTTCTCCCGCGCCGACATCCACACCCGGTTCGACCGGATCGTGTTGATCTCGCCGTTGTGTGCCAGCACCCGGAACGGCTGGGCGATCTCCCACGAGGGGAAGGTATTCGTCGAGTACCGCTGATGGAAGATGGCGAACGCCGTCTCGAAGTCGGGGTCGGCGAGATCCCAGTAGAACGCCGTGATCCCAGCCGCCGTGAAGAGGCCCTTGTACACGACCGTGCGACACGAGGCCGAGGCGATGGCGGGGCGGACGGGCGAGACGTCGCGCTCGATACGCTTTCGTGCCAGAAACAGCGCCCGCTCGAACGACTCCTCGTCGGTTCGGGAGGCAACGAGCGCCTGGCGGATCACCGGGAGCGACTCGAGTGCCCTGACGCTCAGGACCCCGGGGTCGACGGGAACGGTACGCCAGCCCAGCCACTCGATCCCCTCGGCGGCGAGGGCCTCCTCCACGATGGCGGCAGACGCCTCGGGCGAGTCCGAGGAGAGAAAGGCCATCACGACGCCCAGCCGACCGGGAGGTGGTGGCTCGACACCCTTCCCTCGGAGCTCCCTCGCCAGCAGCCGGTGGGGGATCTGGGTGAGCAGACCGGCGCCGTCACCGGTGCCGTCGGCGGCCTTCGCCCCACGGTGATCGAGCCGGACCAGGCACTCGACCGCCAGCCGAGTCGTGCGAAAGCTCGCCCTCCGGTCCCGGGCGGCGATGAACCCGACACCGCAGGCGTCGTGCTCGTACCTCGGGTCGTAGAGAGGAGGAAGGCCCCGCATGGGAGCGATTCAGTGTAGGCCGGGTGGGCCACACCGAGATCGGATCGGAGGCGCCGGTAGCCTGCCGATCATGCCGGTCATCGTCGTCGGCGCCGACACTCGGCTGGGTGTCGCGATCGTCGAGCAGGTCCTCGCCCCCGATCGCGAAGTCCGGGTGTTCGTCACCGACCCGGGGGTCGCCTCCGACCTGCGCGGCCGAGGCGTGAAGGTCGCGATCGGAGACCTGTCCGATCCCTCGCATCTCGAAGGGGCGTGCCTCGGGTGTTTCAGCGCCATACTCGTCACCCCCGCCGCCACCGACGGGCGCGAGCTCGCCTTCGCCTCCGACCCCGGGTCGGTCATCGCCGGCTGGGCTGCGGCGGTGACGGAGGCGTCGGTACGCCGCGTCATCTGGGTGGGCGACGCCGATCCTCCTGACACCGGTGTGCCAGAGATAGCGGTAGTGCGGATCGCCGGTCGCGGGTTACCCGAGGTGGCGACGGAGGTGGCGTCACTCGACGAGGCCGCCGAGATCTGACGGGTCAGTCGAACGGGACGAGCGGGACGTCGCCGAGCGACCGGGCCTCCCTCACCCTTCGGAAGGCGGAGACGAGCGCCGGATACGGGTCGATCGCCCGTCCATCGCGATGGAGCTCGAAGTGGGTGTGGGGGGAGGTCCCCTCGGCGTTCCCCGAGTTGCCGACAAATCCGATCTGCTGGCCGGCAGCGACGAAGACCCCTCGCTCGATCCCCTCGGCGTAGGCCAACTCATGCCCTCGGCGGTCGTCGCCCCTCCGGCGGTCGTTGTTGAGGTGGACGTAGAACGTCTCCCAGCCGCCGCCATGGGCGATCACGGCGTAATAGCCGGCCAGGACGCCGACACCGAGCCTGGTCACGACACCGTCGGCTGCCGCGTACACGGGCGAGTGCTTGGGGGCGTGCAGGTCGTTGCCCTTGTGAACCCGCCCGTCCGGCTTGACGTACCCGAACGACGACGAGAACCGGGTGACCTCCGGGTCCTGTGGGAAGTAGAGCGGGATCGACTCGTCTCCCATGGCCGGCAGCGCCGGGACGACCGCGCCAAGCCCGGCTACCGCCAATGAGCGTAGGAACGTGCGTCGATCCAATCGAGGCTCCTCCATGCGATCTCGGTGGCTGGGGGCGGACGTGTCCGCCCCCAGCCCCGGCCGCAATCCCCCGTTTCCGTCCTGGAACGAAATCCCCGGTCGGACTCGGCCGTACCCGGTTGCATCGGCAGGAGAGCCGTAGCCCTTGAGCGTCGGTGCCGGGTCTTGGTGGGGCCGAGCCGGGTCAGATCCGAATCGCGAGGAGGTGCCCGAGCTCGGTCAGCGCCTGCTCGGGGTCGTCGACCTTGATCGTGGTCATGCCCAGGGCCCGGGCCGCCCGGAGGTTGACCCCAAGGTCGTCGAGCATCACGAGCTCAGGCGCGGGGAGGCCGAGCCTCCCGAGCAGGATCTCGTACATTCCCGGCTCGGGCTTGCGGGTCCCCTCCGCCACCGACTCCACGAATACGTCGAAGCGCCCGACGAGGCCCGGCCCGAACGGCTCCCAGTTGTTGGTGCAGGCCGCGACCGCGAACCCCTCCTCCCTGAGACGGTCGACAGCCCTCAACATGCCGGGTCGGACCCGGAGGGCCGAGCGCACCGCCTCCATGAGTGCGACGGTGTCGACCTGATAGCCGGCGGAGGCGATCTCGCCTGCGAGAGCCCTATGAAACGGCTGCCCGGAGATCTCCCCACGCTCGAGCCGGGCCCAGGCACCGTCGGCCCCGGCGGCGGCGATGGTCCGGTTGACGAGCCCGGGTGGGAGCCCGTGCGCCCGCTCGAATCCGTCGATGGCATGAAGCGGCGACTCCAGCACGACCCCGCCCAGGTCGAACACCACCCCGGTGTAGATCACCCCCCGCCGCCCAGCTCGGCGAGGAGCATCTCGGCTCGCTCGTCGAGGGCCCGGGTCGCCGCCCGAAGGCGATCGACGGGCCCCGGGGCCTCGAGCAGGTGCTGGGCGTCGAGCGGCGTCACGGGGGCAAGGGCCGAGATCTGGTACGAGGCGACGAGCGGGTCGGCGGCAACGTCCGTCGACAGCCCGGTGACGTCGGCCCCCAGCTCGGAGGCGAGCGCCAACACCCTCCGGAGTGAGGCTCCGGCGGCGGTCAGGTCGTCGAACGTCACCTCTTGGGGAGCATCCGGGAGCCCCTCCACCAGTGCCCACGGGTGCGGATCGTCGGGCAGCCATTCGGCCACCCGGATCCGCTCCACCCCGGCGACCACGATCGCCCGATGACCTTCGGGCAGCTCGGCGACGTCGGCGATCCGCACCATGGTGCCCACCGAGAAGCGTGCATCGCCACCACCCACTTCGAGCCCCCGCTCGATCAGGACCGATCCGAACCGTCGATCGCCTTCGAGGACCCGGTCCAGCAGCGCCTGGTACCGCGGCTCGAAGACCCGAAGGGGGACGGCGGTGAACGGGAAGATCACCGAGCCGAGGGGGAACATGGGGGCCGGATCGCGCCGGTTGCCGTTCACGACTGAGGACGTGGGCGGACCGTGAACCGGAGACGGTCGGTCACCACCTGGTTGAGCGAGATCACGAACGAGTAGGCGCCCTCGTGCGGGATGACCAGGTTCGTGAACGTGAACGCCCGGACCAGTCCGATGTCGGTGCCCTCCGGGAACCCTTGGGGCCTCGCCACCCGGATCCCGTGGGTCAGAGGCTCGGAGGGCAGCACCCGGGCACCGTCCTCGTCCTGGAGGTCCACCGAGATGAGGACCGGCTGGTCCGCCCAGCTCCACGGCACCCGCACCCGGACACCGATCCCGAGCGAGGCGTGACGAGCCGGGAAGGACTGCACGAACAGGGTGTCCCAACCCCCGCCGAGAACGTACAGCTTTCCCTGGGCGGCCTGGACGGCGTCGGCGAGGAGCGCGAAGTCGACGGACGGCCAGATGCCGGGCTCCTCGGAGGTCACGGATGCCAATCTACCCGCCGGTTGTCCGGTGTCGGCCGGTCGCCCTAACGTGCGCGTGCAGAACGAGAGGCCCACATGAACCCGTCTTCGATCCTCCCGGCGACCGGCTCGCTCGGCATCCTGATGCCTGGCATGGGCGCCGTGGCCACCACGTTCGTCGCAGGTGTGCTCGCCGCCCGAAAGGGCTACAACCAGCCATTCGGCTCGCTCACCCAGAACGCCCACATCCGGCTGGGCAAGCGGACCGATCAGCGAAACCCGCGAATCTCGGAGTTCGTCCCGCTCGCCTCGCTCGACGACCTCCGCTTCGGAGGATGGGATCCCTACTCCGATGACGCCTACACCTCGGCCATGAAGGCGGGGGTGCTCGACTCCCGACACGTCGAGGCGATCGGCGACGAGCTGCGGGCCATCCGCCCGATGCCGGCGGTGTTCTCGAGCGACTGGGTGAAACGACTCGAGCATGTCGACAACGTCCAGGCGGGCGGCACCAAGATGGACATGGCCGAGCGCCTGATCGAGGACATCGACCGATTCCGGGCCGAGAACGGCTGCGACCGGCTCGTGATGATCTGGTGTGGCTCCACCGAGGTCTACCGGGAGCCGACCGCGGTACACCAGTCGCTCGCCGCCTTCGAACGCGGCCTGAAGGACGGCGACCCGTCGATCGCCCCGAGCCAGATCTACGCCTACGCCGCCCTCCAGTCCGGGGTGCCCTTCGCCAACGGCGCTCCCAACCTCACCGTCGACGTCCCGGCGATGGAGGAGCTGGCCGACCTGCGAGACGTGCCGATCGCCGGAAAGGACTTCAAGACCGGCCAGACGCTCATGAAGACGATGGTGGCCCCGGGGCTCAAGGCCCGGATGCTGGGCGTTAAGGGGTGGTTCTCCACCAACATCCTCGGCAACCGGGACGGCGAGGTGCTCGACGACCCCGAGAGCTTCAAGTCGAAGGAGGTCTCGAAGCTCGGCGTGCTCGAGCAGATCCTGCAGCCCGAGGTGTACCCCGATCTCTACGGGGACGTGTACCACAAGGTGAGGATCAACTACTACCCGCCACGGGGAGACGACAAGGAGGGCTGGGACAACATCGACATCTTCGGGTGGATGGGCTACCCGATGCAGATCAAGATCGACTTCCTCTGCAAGGACTCGATCCTCGCGGCACCGCTGGTTCTCGATCTCGCGCTCTTCCTCGACCTGGCCGCCCGCTCCGGACGCAAGGGCATCCAGGAGTGGCTGTCCTTCTACTTCAAGCATCCCCAGGTGGCCCCAGGGCTCTACGCCGAGAACGACCTGTTCATCCAGCTCACCAAGCTGAAGAACAACCTGCGGCACATGATGGATGAGGAGCTCATCACACACCTCGGGACCGAGTACTACGAGTCATGACCCGGCCGGGCACGACATGACGGGGCCTCATGCCGAGTTGCACGAACGCCATCGCCGGGTGATGCCGTCCTGGCTCGGCCTCTACTACGCCGAGCCCATCGAGCTGGTCCGGGGTGAGGGCCGGCACGTCTGGGATGCCGAGGGCAACCGCTACCTCGACTTCTTCGGCGGCATCCTCACCACGATGACCGGGTACGCCGTCCCCGAGATCGTCGAGGCGATTCGCGAGCAGGCAAGCCGGATGATCCACACCTCGACGCTCTACCTCATCCGGCCGATGGTCGAGCTTGCCGAGCGGATCGCCGCCCTCCTGCCGATCCCCGACGCCAAGGTCTTCTTCACGAACTCGGGGACCGAGGCCAACGACGCCGCCCTCATGATGGCCACGACCCACCGGCGATCCCGGCAGGTGTTCGCCCTACGAGGGAGCTACCACGGCCGCTCCCACTCGGCGCTGGCGGTGACCGGTCACCGGTCGTGGGCGGCGACGGAGAACAGCCCCTTCGTCGTCCACTTCCTGCAGAGCCCACAGAGCATTCGCGCCGCCCACGGGTTCGTCGGTGACGGCCAGGTGATCGACGGGGTGGTGGCCGACCTCCGAAACCTGTTCGATACCGCCGTCCGCGGGGACGTCGCCTGCCTCATCGCCGAGCCGATCCAGGGGGTCGGCGGGTTCGTCCCCCTCCCCGACGGCCTGCTCGGCGCCCTCGAGAAGGAGCTCGAACCACACGGCGTGCTCCTCGTCGCCGACGAGGTCCAGACCGGTTGGGGACGCACCGGCCGGCACTTCTGGGGATTCCAGGCCCACGGCGTCACCCCCGACCTCGTCACGTTCGCCAAGGGGCTTGGCAATGGTCTGGCGATCGCGGGCGTTGCCGGACGCGCCGAGCTCATCGACTCCATCCGGGCCGTCTCGGTCTCCACCTTTGGCGGGAACCCACTCTCGAGCGCCGGGGCGCTCGCCAACCTCGACTACCTCCTCTCCCACGACTGTCAGGCGAACGCCCTCGCCCGGGGCGGCGAGCTCAGAGCCGGTCTCGAACAGATCGGCTCGCGTCATGCCGCCGTGCTCGAGGTGCGCGGCGAAGGACTCATGCAGGGCGTCGAGCTGGTGCGGGCCGATGGAGCCCCGGATCCCGCCGGAACCTCGGCCGTGCTCGAGGCCGCCCGGCGGCTCGGCCTGCTCGTCGGAAAGGGAGGGCTCTACGACAACGCGCTTCGCATCGCCCCTCCGCTGACCGTCACCGCCATCGAGATCGAGGAGGGCCTGGGGATGCTCGGAGCCGCCTTCGACGATGCCCTCGGCCGATGACGACCTCGAGGTGGGCGGCCACGTCATCCCCGCCGCCGAGCTGACCTGGTCGTTCGGGCCGAGCGGTGGGCCGGGTGGGCAACACGCCAACCGGGCGCACACCCGGGCCGAGCTCAGGTTCGACCTGGCGGCATCCGAGGTGTTCCCCGAGAGCCTCCGTACCCACATGCTGGAACGACTGGGGCGCCGGATCGTCGGCGGTGCCGTCGTTGTCTCCGCCGACGAGTCGCGATCCCAGTGGCAGAACCGACAGACCGCTCGTCGGCGGCTGGCGACCTTGCTCTCCGAGTCGATGCGACGACCCGCCGCTCGCCGACCCACCCGGCCGACCCGCGCCTCGCAGCGCAGACGGGTGACCGACAAGCGTGCTCGCGGCGACACCAAGCGGCTTCGAAAGCCACCCGAGCCGGACTGATCCGGACCCGGTCAGGCCCGCTCGACCAGCCCCGCCGCCGCCCTCCGGTCGAGCTTGCCGATCCCCAGACGGGGAAGCTCGTCGACCCTGACCCAGGTCCTCGGCACCTTGAAGCCGGCCAGCCGGTAGCGGGTGTGCCGTTCGAGCTCGCCCGCCCCGGCCGGGCCCTGGTACACCGCCGCGACTCGGTTTCCCCACAGCGGATCGGGAACCCCCACCACGCAGACCTCCACCACCCCCGGGTGACCTCGGAGCACCTGCTCGACCTCGTGGGGATGGACCTTCTCGCCGCCGGTGACGATCATCTCGTCGGCGCGTCCCAGAACCTGAAATCCTCCCTCGACATCGGCCTCGCCGAGGTCACCGGTCTCGAACCACTCGTCCCCCCGCCGGTCGGGCCCACGCAGGTACCCCGGCGAGACCATCGGACCTCGCACGTAGATCCTCCCGTCCCGCACCTCGACCTCGGCCCCCGGCAGCGGGATCACCCGCCGCCGGGGGCGCAGGCCCTCGTCGAGAGGTGCGGTGGCGATCTGCGAAGCCGTCTCGGTCATGCCGTAGGTCGGCAACACCGGGATGCCGGCGGTCGCCGCCTCGCGCAGCAGCTCGAGGGGAGCTCCGCCGCCTCCCACGAGGACCGCCCGAACGCGGCGGTACGGACCCGGCCCGGCATCGAGGACCCGGCGGAGCATGACCGCCACCAGGGAGACCAGGGTCGCCTCTCCCTCCACCAGCAGCCGGGCGGCCCTCGCGGCGTCGAAGCGCGGCTCGAGCAGGACCGTGGTGCCCTGCCGGGCGGACCGTATGAGCACCATGAGTCCACCCACGTGGCAGAGGGGCAGGGGCAACAGCCACCGGTCGTCCTCCCGATGGCGGAGGTGGACGGCGGAGGCGGCGGCCGATGCCTCGAGGTTCCCCCAGGTCAGTCGCACGCCCTTGGCGATGCCCGACGATCCCGACGTGAACACGATCGAGTGCACCCGATCGGGCTCCGGGTCGATGCCGGGGCTCGGGGGCCCGGTGAGCCGGGATGACTCGAGCCCGGCCACACCGAGATCGGGCATGTCGGGGGGGCCTACCGCCAACCGGGCGCCGGCCATCTCGACCTGATCGGCTGCCTCGGAGACCGTCAGCCGGGTGTTGAGCGGGACGACCACCGCCCCCGAGCGCGGGATCGCAGCGAGGGCGACCGCCGAGTCGAGGTCGTTGTCCGCCCAGACGGCCACCCGGTCCTGGGGCCGGATGCCCCATTCCTCGAGCGCCCCGATCGCCGACCGGACGCCGTGGTCGAACTCGGCGAAGGTCACCGTGCGGTCGGGCATGACCAGGAACGGGTGGTCGGGACGGCGGGCGGCCGATGCGGCGGTCCAGGGGCGCACGCGTCCATTCTCGCCGAGCCGGGCGGCGTGGGAGTACGCCTCACCGGGAATGCCGGCACCGGTGGTCACATCTAGCCTTCGGCCATGGTCTCCGAGATCTTCGACCCCACCGCCTGGGACGAGGTGCCTGGTTTCGGGTTCACCGACATCACGTATCACCGCGCCAGGGACATCGGCTGTGTGAGGGTGGCGTTCGATCGCCCCGACGTACGGAATGCGTTCCGTCCTCACACCGTCGACGAGCTCTACGCCGCCCTCGACCATGCCCGTCGCTCGGCCGACGTCGGCTGTGTGCTGCTCACCGGGAACGGTCCGTCACCCCGGGACGGCGTCTGGTCGTTCTGCTCCGGGGGGGATCAGAGGATCCGGGGGCGGGCCGGGTACGAGTACGCCGATGACGGCGACCAGGCGGTCGACGCCGCCCGGCTCGGGAGGCTCCACATCCTCGAGGTGCAGCGACTGATCCGCTTCATGCCGAAGGTCGTGATCGCGGTCGTCCCCGGCTGGGCGGTGGGAGGAGGGCACAGCCTGCACGTCGTGTGCGATCTCACCCTCGCCTCCGCCGAACACGCCGTGTTCAAGCAGACCGACGCGGACGTGGCCAGTTTCGACGGGGGATACGGCTCCGCCTACCTGGCCCGGATGGTCGGTCAGAAGCGGGCGCGCGAGATCTTCTTCCTCGGCCGCGACTACTCGGCCCTCGAGGCCTACGAGATGGGCATGGTCAATGCGGTCGTCCCCCACGCCGAACTCGAGCCCACCGCGCTGGCGTGGGCGCGGGAGATCACGGCCAAGTCGCCCACAGCCCAGCGCATGCTCAAGTTCGCCTTCAACCTCGTCGACGACGGTCTCGCCGGTCAGCAGGTGTTCGCCGGCGAGGCCACCCGCCTCGCCTACATGACCGACGAGGCCGCCGAGGGCCGGGATGCCTTCCTCGAGAAGCGGCGGCCGGACTTCTCGGACTTCCCCTGGTTCTACTGACGTGAGCGGTTCCCCGAAGGCGTGGACGACCGCCGCCCGCCTCCACACGCTCCCGGCGGCGGCGGCGCCCGTGCTCGTCGGGTCGGGCCTCGCCGCCGGAGCGGGGGTGTTCCGGCTCGACGGGTTCCTGGCCGCCCTCGCCGGGGCACTCGCCATCCAGGTCGCGGCCAACTTCGCCAACGACGCCTCGGACGCCGCCCGGGGCGCCGACACCGCCGAGCGAGCGGGCCCGCCACGGATGGTGGCGCTCGGAGTGATCTCGTCCCGTGACATGTGGTGGGGCGTGACCGCAGCGCTGACGGTGGCCGCTCTGGCCGGTGCCTACCTCATCACCATCGCAGGGTGGGTGATCGCCGCCATCGGCGTGGCCTCGATCGTGGCGATGCTCGGCTACGTCGGCGGTCCCGTGCCGTACGGCTACCGGGGCTTCGGGGAGCTGTTCGTCTTCGCGTTCTTCGGACTGGTCGCCACCGTCGGGTCCCGATACGTGCACGACGGCACCGCCCCGGCCGACGCCTGGATCCTCGCCATCCCGATGGGCATGATGGCCTCGGCGATCCTGGTGGCCAACAACCTCCGGGATCTCGACACCGATGCCCGGGTCGGAAAGCGGACGCTTGCGGTGATCATCGGCAGGGCGCGGACCCGGCGCCTGTACGTCGGGCTGATCGCCACCTCGTTCCTCGCGATCGCGGTTGGGGTGGCGATCGGGGTCACCCCACCCGCCACCGGCCTGGCGGTGCTGGTGGCCCCGTTCGCTGCCCCGCCCATCCGGGCAGTCCTCGCCGAGCGGGACGGGCCCCACCTCGTCGGAGTGCTCAAGTCCACGGCCCGCCTTCAACTGTGGATGGGGGTCGTGCTGGCCGTGACCGCCGCCGCCGGGTGAGGTCAGCCGGCCTCGGCCGCCTCGACCACCCGGCGCGCCAGGATCTCGGGCTGCTCCATCGGCAGGAAGTGGGTTCCCCCATCCACCACCTCCAGCGACCCCTCCGGCAGGCAGTCCGCCAGCTCGGCCGCCCACGACACCGGGTAGGTGTCGGTGTCCGAACCCACCACCAGCCCGACCGGCACGTCGACCTCCCCCAATCGCTCGAACATGGCATGCTCGTTGGCGCCGCGAAACACCTCTGCCTCGTCTTCGGGTGCGCAGGCGAGCCTGACCCCGCCGGCCTCGCCGACGAGGCCTCCGTCGACGTACCCGTCGAGAGCTCGCGCATCCCAGGTCGAGAATGGCGGCTTGCCGGCGAAGTTGAGCCTGGCGTCCGCCTTCGACGGGAACTCCCGGCGCCGCCGGAGGGCCAGTCCCACGAGGGGATGGTCCACCCGGAGGAAGGGTGGCCCGGGAACGATCGGCTCGACCAGGACGAGCTCGTCGAACAGGCGATACTCGACCTGGGCCATGAGCAGGGCAGCACCTCCCATCGAATGGCCCACCCCCATCGCTCGCCCGCCCGGAGGGAAGGCGGCGTGGATCGCGGGGATGTCATGCGCCAGGTCCCACCACGACAGGGGATGCGAGGCGGCGGCTGACGCTCCGTGGTTGCGGGCGTCCCAGGCCACGACCCGACCTCCGTGGCCGGCGGCCCGAAGCTCGCCCACCACCGCCCGCCACACTCCGGCACAGAACCCGGTGGCGTGGGCGAGGTAGACGGTGGGGCCGAGGCCGGAGGCCTCGTACACGGCCAGCCGGAGGCCGTGGCCGGCGTTCACGAACCCGGTGGGATGGCGGCCGAAGCCGGCCGCCTCCGTCAGTTCTGCCACTCCTCGGGGGGGTAATCCTCCTCCTGCTTCGCCTGCAGGCGGGCGAGGTAGGCGGCCGCCTCGCTGCGACGGCTCATCCCCATCTTGGCGAGAACGTTGGAGACATAGTTCTTAACCGTCTTCTCCGCCAGGAACATCTCCTCGGC
>JAWOJB010000027.1:0-3421 GCA_046484325.1 Acidimicrobiia bacterium
CAGCCCGAGAGCGCCGGGTCGATCCCGAGGACGGCATCCAGCGAATACGGTCCGGGTCCGGCCACCGCCACGGTGAACGCTGCCACGGCCAGGGTGGCGACGTACTCCCAGCCCTCGTCGGGTCGCTTGAACACGAAGAACCCGGCGAAACGGTGGATCGAACCGAAGGCCACGGTCATGGTGGCGATGAGGCCTGCAGCCGCCGCAGAAGTCAGCAGCCCGGCCACCAATCCGGCGCCGATCGCCAGCTCACCGAAGGCCGACGCCCGAGCGTTCAACGCCGGTTGGCGGAATCCCTTGGAGGCGAACCACGAGGCAGTGCCCTCGAGGCTGCGAGCGTGGTTGAAGCCGTGGGCCAGCATCACCACCCCCAACCAGAGGCGAAGCACGGTGAGCGCCAGGTCGATCGGTTCCATGCGATGGTCTCCTCGGTCGGTTGGTCGGTCGCAGAAGCGTCGGCCGGGCGAATGTTCAGCCGAGACTGTCGCATGGCCGACGGTTCTGAGCCGGGATGTTCGCCGAAAGGCGGCTCGGGGTCGCCACGCGACCCCCGATCGGTGGCATCATCTCCATATGCCTGAGGCTGCCAGACCGCCGCTCGAGCACGCCCTGCTGGTGACCCTCCGCTTCCTGCTGGCGTCGTTGCCGCTCGCGCTGGTGCTGCTGGCGGTGCCCTCACTCGACGGCTCTCGCCTGCTCCCCACCGTCCTGATCCACCTGTCGCTGGTGGTCGCCGGCGGGCTGGCCCTCTCCACCGTGCTCGTCGGTCGTTCGGAGGAGCGCTGGTTCGCCGGTGGATCGGCTTTCTCCGAGCGGGTCGCCACCGCTTCGACCATCGTCGTGCTCGTCACGGGGTACGTGGCCCTCGTCACCCTCGCCTCGTCGGCCGCCCTCCGCCTCGATCCCTCGCTGCAGTTCCTCCAGTTGCTGTCGGCACTCGACATCGCCTGGGTCACCACGGCGACGATGGTCGGCTACGGCTGGTTTCTGGGGCCCCGGATCGGCAAGGCCGCGTCGCTGTTGGTGGCCGTGGTGTGCGTCTGGTCGATCTGGGCCTACCTCGACGCCGTCGGGTTCACCGACGACGGCGGGTGGCTGGTCGACGGGGCGGCACTGTGGCGCTACGTGTTGCCCTTGGACATCATGGCCGCGGTGATCGGCGTCACCGGCATCCTGGTCGGATCCCGCCGCCGGCCGGCTGCCGGCAGTCCGGAGGGCGGGGTCACCGTCTCCGGTTGACTCGCTCGACCAACTCCTCGACCGGGGGATAGTCGCCGAGCGTGGAACCGGCGTGAGACCAACTCACGGTGAGATCGCGGTCGAGTGCCACGATCCCCGGCGCCCGCCGGACATGCCTCGTCGGCACCTGCGGGAGCAGTCCGTCTCCGAGCGCCCGTCCGTAGGCACGCCATCCCCGGGCCGCCACGAGCCCCCGAACGCCGAGGTCACCGATGCCCACCAGGCCTCGAAGCGTCTCCTGCCCGTCGAGGAACAGGGGGATTCGGATTCCCTTGACCTTCCGCAGCCAGCGGGCCTGGTAGGCGGCCGAGCCACCCACCGCCACCACGCCCGCCTCGGGCCGGAATGCCTCTCTCCGACGGTCTATCTCGGCGAGGTAGGCCTGGCAGGGCAGGCATTCGAAGTACCGCACGAGGATGATCACCAGCGGGTCGGCTGCCAGTCGGCCGAGCTCTACCGTCGTCCCTTCGACAGGGTCGGTCAGCGGTAGGTCGGCGGGGAGGCGCACCGACCACACAACGGCATCGGATTCGTCGCCATTCCCGCCGGGGTTCACGCCAGCTCCCTCGGTTCCTCGATCGTCACGGGCTGGAGGACTGGTTGAGCGAGGCCGTATCGCAGTGCGGGCTGGCGTCGGCCCGCCGGCGCGGGTGAGGGGAGGCACCGCGGTGGATCGGTGCCTCCCCTCGGGTCGGGCTCACAAGGCGGGCTGGAGGGAGAAGGCCCGCCCGGAGGTCACCGTGTGAGCCCGGGAAGCTCGCGGAGACGGACCGCCCGGAAGCGCAGCACCCGCGTGATCGAGGCCAGCCCGAGGGCGATGGCGACGAGATACAGGGCCACCCCGATGCGCCGAACCGCTTCGAGCACGATGGCCGTGGTCTCGGAGTCGGCCACTCCGATGGTCCCTGACGCCGTGCCCGCCGCCGTGACGAAGTGGACGACCACGGCGACCAGGATCGCCATCATCGCCACCATCATCAGGGCGATGAAGGCCTTGGCGGTTGGCGGCATCTTCAGCGAGTACACCTTGACGCCGAGCGTGTCCTGAACCCGCCCACCCCCGTCGCGGAACACCCCGAGGATTCGGGCGATCGCGAAGCTGATGGCGGCGAACACCGAGGCGAACCCTATGAACATGAACCCGCCGACCAGGTGGATCTGGGCGGCGAGGGTGGCCTCGCCGGCGCCGGATGCGACCGCTGCGGCCCGCACTCCTGCCGTGACGATGCCGGCGGTGAATCCCATCAGGCCCATGAGCCACATCGGCGCCCACAGGGCTCTTCCCAGACGCTGGGGGAGGTTGTAGCCGGGGTTCCCGGGGGTCACCTCGATGTCGAAATCCTTGCTGGCGATCGTGGACATGATCGTCACCTCCTTGATAGGGCCGCTCAGCGGCCGGTCTTGATGAGCTCGATGACCCGGGTGAACTGGAACCCGAGCGCGTTGCCGATGGTCACGAGGGCGAGCGTGATGCCGGACAGGATGAGGGCGAGTCCCAGCTCGCGCAGTGGTCCGAGCAAGGCCAACCAGGCGGCTGTGTCGACGCCACCGGCGGCCACGGCGAGGTAGCCGACGAACTGGGCGACAGACACCATGAGGCCCAGCATCATCAGTGCCACGAATCCCTTGGCGGTCGCCGGCATGCGAGCGTCTTGACGGCGACACCCAGCCCCTCCTGCACTTCGCCACCCCCGGTGCGGATCGCCCAGAGGATGGTGCCGAGCAGGAAGGAGATGCCCGCCAGCAGCAGGCCCTCGCCGAGGAACTGGAACCCCTGGGTCCACGCCGAGGCGGCCACGCGGCCGGTGGAGGCCCAGGACAGGGAGACGAGGAACCCGACTGCCACGGCCATGGATCCCATCGCCAGCATCGGCTTCCACATCGCCTTGGCCATCCGGTGGATCGCCAGCTCCGGCAGTGGGGCGGCGGTGACCGTGGCCCGCCCGTACGGGGTGTCGATCTCGCCCTCTCTCGGCGAAGCGCCCCGGTCGACGTCGACCAGCTTGGCGAGGGCCTCCTTGATGGCATCGACCCTCAGCCACAGCTTGATGAGGATGCCCCAGAGGATCACGCCGATCCCGAGCTTGATGGTCCCGAAGCCCAGCGTGGTCAGCCCGAAGGTCCACGGCAGGGTGGCTGCGCGCACGCCGGGCTCGGCTGCGGCCACGAGGCCGGCGACGAA
>JAWOJB010000093.1:0-33214 GCA_046484325.1 Acidimicrobiia bacterium
GTCCTTGCGGGCCGAGAGCCGGGCCATGTAGGCCGCAGCCTCGCTCCGCCGATGCATGCCCAACTTGGCGAGCATGTTCGACACGTAGTTCTTGACCGTCTTCTCGGCCAGGAACATCTCCTCGGCGATCTGGCGGTTGGTCTTGCCCTCGGAGATGTGCTCGAGGATGGTCCGCTCCTGCGGCGAGAGCCGGGCGAGGATCGGGTCGTCGGGCTCGCCACCCCGCAGCCGCTTGAACAGTCGGTCCGTCATCTCGGGATCGAGCAGCGAGTCCCCCGCCCCCACCCTCCGGATGCTCTCGACCAACTCCGCTGCCTTGATGCGCTTGAGCACGTACCCGGACGCCCCCGCCATGATCGCGGCCATGAGGGCCTCCTCGTCGGCGAAGGAGGTCAGCATGAGCACCCGGACATCGGGGAACCGGCTGCGGATCTCGCGGCAGGCCTCGACCCCGGAGCCGTCGGGCAGGCGCACGTCCAGCACCACCACGTCGGGGTCGTCGAACCCGACCCGTTTGACGGCGTCCGCCACGGTCCCGGCCTCGCCAACGACCTCCAGGTCCTCCTGGCTGTCGATGAGAGCCTTCAATCCCTGGCGCACGACTTCATGATCGTCGACCAGCAACACTCGCACCGCCGGCAGGTTACAGCCTGCGACCATCGGTAATCTCGCTTCCGATGCGAGCCCTAACTCCCGACGAGCTCACGTCGTTGGTCCGGGCCGCCGCGGATGTGGCCGGACAGCCCGACCTCGATGCCGTGCTCCGGACCACGGTCCGCACGGCCCGTGAGGCATCAGGTGCCCGGTACGGCGCCCTCGGCGTCATGGGCGAGCACGGCGTGCTCTCCGACTTCCTCCACGACGGCATGGATCCCCACCGGGCGGCGGCGATCGGCGACCTCCCCACCGGCCGGGGGGTGCTGGGGACCCTGATCGCGCACGCGGAGACGATCCGCCTCGACGACATCGCCACCCATCCCGACTCGATCGGGTTCCCCCCGCACCATCCGGCGATGACCACGTTCCTGGGGGTTCCCGTGCGGGCGGGCGACCGGGTGTTCGGCAACCTCTACCTCACCGACAAGGCGGGTGGTTTCACCGAGGAGGACGAGGCGGTGGTCGAGGGCCTGGCGGCCATCGCCGGCGCCGCCGTGTCGACCGCACGACTCCGAGAGCGACTCACCCGCCTCGCCCTCGTCGAGGACCGCGAGCGCATCGCCCGTGACCTGCACGACGCCGTGATCCAGGACCTGTTCGCGGTCGGGCTGTCGTTGCAGAACGTGGCGCTGACCTCGGAGGACCCCTCGCTGGCAGACCGCCTCGACGACGCCGTTGACCGCCTCGACCAGGCGATCGGCTCGTTGCGGACCTTCGTGTTCGACCTCCGTACGACGTCGCACGCCCACACCGACCCGGCCAGGGCCGTCCGCCAGCTGGTGAACCGCCTCGCCGGGCCCTATGGAGTCGAGACCTCCGTCGAGGTGTCGCCGAACCTCGGAGGACTACCCGCCGATCGGCTCGACGACGCCCTCCAAATCGTCCGGGAGTCGGTGTCGAACGCGCTCCGACACTCGGGCACTGACCACGTCGAGGTACGCCTCGAGTTGCTCGAAACCCATCTCGTGGTGACCATCGAGGATCGGGGCCGCGGCTTCGAGCCCGACGCTCCCCGCGACGGCATGGGCCTCGACAACCTGCGGGTGAGGGCAGAGCGCGTCGGAGGCCACCTCGAGATCTCGTCCTCGCCCGACGCCGGCACGGTGGTCCGGGTCGCCCTCCCCCTCTGAAGGATCAGCTCACGGCTCCCGGGGGCTCGCCGGGCAGGCCGTTCTCGAGCGAGGCGGCGAGTCGCTCCACCAGGTGCCGCACGGTGGACTCGGCCACTCGATGCATCGCCGCACGGTCGATGAGCTTGCCCACCGCCTCGAGCGGCGGCTCGTAGCGGCCCTGAAAGGTGATGTGCGTGCGATCGGGCCCCATCGCCGCCAGCACGAGCTCGGCATCCATCGATGGGAAGAGGCCCACCGGCCCGGACGCCCGCCACACGATCGGATAGGTGACCGTCTCCGTGCCGTGCATCGGATCCCCGATGATCATCTCGACGGTCTTGCTGAGGGGACCCGGCCCGAAGCCGATCCGGGCTCGTACCTGCTCACCCTCGCGGTAGGCGGCGGCGGCCCACGCGCCTAGATCGCCGCGGGAGACGTCGAGCTTGCGCTCCACCTCCTCCAGCGACCTATCCACGTCGACGTAGTACCGGACGAGCACGACCCTCACCCCCCCGGGCCCTGCAGCCCGCCCCGACGCCGGCGGCCGTTCGAGTCCATCGGCCCGACGCTATGAAGGCTTCGAGGATTGGTCCTAGGGCCGAGAGTCACCTCGGCCCAGGACCGGCGTCCACCGATCAGACCGGGATGCCGGTGGCGGGCTCGGCACCAGCGCACCGGCCGCGCAGCCGCTCGACGAGCGTCTCGAAGTAATGGCCGAGGGCCTCCTCGGCCAAGTGATGTAGTCCGATCGCGGAGGTCAGCGCTCCGACGGGCCCGGCCGGTGGCCGGTAGGTGCCCTCCATGGCGATCTCGGACGTGCCGCTCGAGAGCCCCACCACCTCGATGTCGCCGTCGAACACCGGAAACCAGCCCTCGTGATCGGACGCCTCGATGCGGAGTGGGAGGGTGGCGACCTGGAACGGCCTCTCCGCCCGCTCCACCTCTCCGGAGTGGATCGTTACCGGGTGCCCAACCTCGAGACCGAACAGGTGGCCGGTGAAGTCCTCATGGGTGGGCGCCCCGCTCTCGTCCACCGCCCCGACGACGAACGGCCCGCTCTCCTCGAGCACCAAGGCCACCGCCTCGAATTCGATCCCCACCGGTGCCGACCGGTGGAAGGTGCTCATTCCTCTTCCCTCCCCAGGAGGGTCTGGTGGGTCTCGGTCACCGCCCACAGCACGTCCTTGATCGAGGCGATGCCCAGCAGGTGCCCGTCCTCCATGATCGGGAGGTGACGGTAACCCGTGGCGAGCAACCACTCGGCGGCGTCGAAGGCGTCGACATCGGGGGCGAGCGAGTCCGGTTCGGGGGTCATGAACTCCCCGACCGACGATCTGTCGAGGTTGCGTCCGTCCGCCACGGCGCGCAGGACGTCCCGCTCCGTGAAGATGCCGACCAGACGCCCCCCGTCGAACACGCCGAGCGACCCGATCTGCTCGTTGATCATGATCCCTGCCGCCGCCGCCACGGTCGTGTCCGGACCGCAGACGGTGGCGTCGCCTCCGACCACCTCACCGATTTCCACGGCGACACCTCCTTGCTCTCCCGGTCCAGCTTGCTCTCCCGGTCAGTCTCACCCTCCGGGCGGGTGGAGGCCGTCCATCCGCGGCTGCCAGCCGTCCCGGCCGTCACCCCCTTTCTAGTCGAACGCGGTCTCTCTCTCGGGATGTCGAGACCGGAGGTGGGTCTTGACCGCATCGATGACGGCGACAGGGAGGAGACAGGCGAGAGTGAGAGCCACCCAGTCGCCGGGCACGATCGGCGCCGTGCCGAACCAGGCCCAACCGAGCGGCGTATACACGACGAGCAACTGGAGCGCCACCGAGCCGAGCACCGCCAACACGAGCACGTGGTTGCCGCCGATTCCGCCGGAGAACATCGACCGCGTCTGTGCCCGCACGGCGAACGCGAAGACGAGCTGGATGAGCACGAGACAGGTGAAGGCGAGCGTCCGCACGTCCTCCCAGGGGAGCTCTCGGACCAGACTCCCATAGACGAACATCGAGATCGGCCCTGTCGCCAGGAGAGCACCCTGCCAACCGAGCCGGACCTGGTGGGGAACACCCAGGAGGTTGCGGTCGCGGGCCGGCGGCCGCCGCATCACATCGGCCGGCACGGGATCCATCCCGAGGGCGAGCGCCGGGAGACCGTCGGTGACGAGGTTGATCCAGAGCAGCTGGGCGGCCAGCAAGGGCTCTCCGAACGCACCGAAGGCAAGAAAGCCCGCGAGCATCGTGATGACCTCGCTGATGTTCGCCGCCAGCAGGAAGTACACGACCTTCTTGATGTTGCCGAAGATGCCGCGCCCCTCTTCGACGGCGGACACGATCGTGGCGAAGTTGTCGTCGGCGAGAACCATGTCGGCCGCCTCTTTGGCGACGTCGGTCCCGCTCCCCATCGCCACTCCGATGTCGGCGACGTGCAGCGCCGGGGCATCGTTCACCCCGTCCCCTGTCATCGCCACGATGGCGTCGTGGTGCTTCCACGCCTCGACGATCTTCACCTTGTCGGCCGGGTCGACTCGCGCGTACACGCCGTACGCTTCGACCTCCCCGGCCAGGTCGTCGACGCTGAGTTCGCGCAATCTGGCACCGTCCATCACCTTGCCGGTGATCCCCAGGCGCTCTGCGATCGAGGCGGCCGTCACCCGGTGGTCGCCGGTCACCATCACGACCCTGATCCCGGCCCGGAGGGACCGCGCCACCGCCGGGCCGGCCTCGGGCCGGGCCTCGTCGCTCATCCCGGCCACGCCTGCCAGGACGAGACCGTGCTCGGCGTCCTGGGGGTGGGCCGGGTGCCCGTCGAGGCGTCGATAGGCGGTGGCTAGGGTCCGCAACCCCCGGGCGGCAAACTCGTCGGCCCTCCCCAGAACCTGGTCGCGCCCGGCCGCGTCGAGCACCTGCTCGACGCCGTCGACGAGCACGCGCTCACACCGCTCGACGACCACCTCGGGCGCCCCCTTCATCGCGAGCAGCAGCCCGTCGGCCCCCCGGTGGAGGGTCGACATCCGCTTGCGGGCCGAGTCGAATCCCGCCTCGTCGATTCGCGGCAGCGCCCTCCGCAGCTCGACACCGTCGAGAACGGCCGGATGCACGGCCTCGACGAGTGCCACCTCGGTCGGCTCGCCGGCGAGGCCGGAGTCCGAGATCGAGACGTCGCTGCACAAGACCGAGACCCGGGCGTGGGCCGAGAGGTCGGGCGACCCGATGAACTCCTCCACCGGCCCGGCCCGGCCGCCGAGGGCCATCCACTGCACGGTCATGTGGTTCCTGGTCAGGGTGCCCGTCTTGTCGGTGCACACGACCGTGGCCGCCCCCAGGGTCTCCACGGCCGGCAGCCGGCGGATGATCGCCCGGCGCCGCGCCATCGCCCCCACGCCCCGGGAGAGGGTGATCGTGGTGACGGCGGGCAGGCCCTCGGGGATGGCGGCGACGGCCAGGGCCACGGCCACGAGGAACAGGCGCTCCAGGGGGATGTCGCGACCGAGCCCGAGCACAAAGACCACCGCCGCGGCGAGGCCGGCGAGCATGGCGATCCGCCTTCCGACCCGGCCGAGCTCCACCTGCAGCGGCGTGGGCGGCTCCTCCGAGGACAGCATGTCGGCGATGTGGCCCATCTCGGTGTCGGGCCCGGTCGCCACCACCAGGGCCCGGCCCCGGCCCGCCACCACCACCGTGCCGGCGTACAGGAGCGACCGGCGGTCGGCCACCCCGGCACGCGCGTCGACGGCATCAACCTGTTTCTCGACGGGCATCGACTCCCCGGTCAACGTCGACTCGTCGAGGGTCAGTCGAACCGCCTGAACCACGCGGGCGTCGGCCGGGATGCGGTCGCCGGCCGAGAGCACGAGTTCGTCGCCCGGCACGACGTCGGCCGCCGCCACCCGCCGCTCGAGGCCGCCCCGCAGCACCCGGGCCTCCGGCGCCGACAGCTCGTCGAGCGCCGCCAGGGCCGCCTCGGCCCGGGCCTCCTGGGCGAAGCCGATGACGGCGTTGAGGATCACGATGGCGAAGATCACCACCGCATCGAGCCTGTCGCCCAGCACGATGCCGCTGACGAGCGCGGCGGCGATCAGGACCCAGATCAGGATGTCGGTGAACTGGCGCAGAAAGAGCCGGATCCGCCCCGGGCGCTCGACCCGGGTGATCTCGTTGGGACCGTACGTCCCCAGCCGGCGGACCGCCTCTTCCTCGTCGAGACCCCCGGAGGCGTCGGGCACCGAGAGCCGGGACCGCACCACTCCGATCGAGAGCGCATGCCAGGCGGTCTGCTCGGGCGCGATCGAACCACCGTCCACCGGTCGAGCCTAGGAGCCGCCGCCGGAGGCCTCGTCCGGATCGGGCGAAGTCAGCTCGGTGGCCAACTCGGCGCCCCGCTCGAACCCATCCAGGTTGGCGATGGTCGCCAGGGCGATCTGCTCCATGGCGTTCTCGGTGAAGAAGGCCTGATGCCCCGTGATGAGCACGTTCGGGAACGTGAGGAGACGGGAGAAGACGTCGTCCTGGATCACCGTGCCGGACAGGTCCTCGAAGAAGAGGTCCCCCTCCTCCTCGTACACGTCGAGGCCGAGGAACCCGAGCCGGCCGTCCTTGAGGGCGTCGATCACGGCCGGGGTGTCGATGAGGCCACCCCGGCTGGTGTTGATGAGCATCGCCCCCGGCCGCATGGCGTCTAGCGCGGCGCTGTCGATGATGTGATGGGTCTCGGGTGTGAGCGGGCAGTGGAGGGTGATGACGTCCGACTCGGCGAGCAGCCGGTCGAACCCCACGTACTCGACCCCTGCCGCGATGCACTCGGGGTTGGTGGCGACGTCGTACCCGAGCAAGCGGCATCCGAAGCCCCGCAGGATCCGGGCCACGGCAACGCCGATCTGTCCGGTGCCGACGATCCCCACGGTGCGGAGGTGCACGTCGAATCCCATCAGGCCTTCGAGCGAGAAGTTCCCCTCTCGCACCCGCGCGTACGCCCGGTGGATCTTGCGATTGAGCGCGAGCATGAGGGCAACCGTGTGCTCCGCTACGGCGTGGGGCGAGTACGCAGGGACCCGGGCAACGCGCATGCCCAGGCCCCGGGCCGCCTCCAGGTCGACGTGATTGAACCCTGCGCTTCGCAGGGCCAGATGGCGGACTCCGCCCTCGGCCAGACGCTCCAGCACGCCGGCCGACCCGTCGTCGTTCACGAAGATGCAGGCGGCGGCGTGGCCGGATGCCAGGCTGGCGGTATGACGATCGAGACGGGCCTCGAGGAACGTCAGCTCGTGGCGATCGCCTGCATGGCGCGCGAGGAACTGCTCGTCGTAGCGTTTGGAGCTGAACACGGCGACTCGCATGTGCCGCTGCACGGTACCCGCTCGCCCACCGGGATCGCGAAGGGCCGTCCGGCCGTTGCGGGTCGCTCCCGTCCGCACCAGGATGGGCAGGGAACGAGGAGGGTCGCATGATCATCGTGGTCGGAGTCGACGAGTCGACCGCCTCGGGGGCCGTGGTGCAGAGGGCCGTCGAAGAGGCACGGCGCTGGGACGCCGAGCTCCACGTGGTACACGTCTTCCATGCCCCCGTGCTCCCCTACATGGGCGCTCCGGTGGACATCCCCTCGATCGCGGAGGCACAGCGCCGCGAGGTCTGGGATCGTCTCGGCCCGCACCTCGAGGCACCCGGGGTCCCGATCGAGAGGGTCGACCTCGAGGGCTACCCGCCCGACACCCTGGTGGACTACGTCCACGACGTCGGGGCCGACCTCCTCGTGGTGGGCTCGCGGGGCCGCGGCGAGCTGGCCGCCCTCGTGCTCGGCAGCACGAGCCATCGCTCGATCCACCTCGCCACCTGCGATGTGCTCGTCGTGAAGTCCGCCGCCGGCGCCTGAGACGCGGCCTCCGTCTCGCCGGAGCCGCGTGCCGGTAGAGCCGGTATGGTCGCAGACGCGATGTCGACCGCGGAGGGAGCGATGGACGAACCGGCCGGGCCCGTCGATCACGGTGGCATCCAGGTGCTGACGGCGGCCGAGTGCGACGAGCTTCTCGCCTCGACCCCGGTCGGCCGGATCGCATTCGTGGCAGCCGGGGAGCCGGTGGTGCTCCCCGTCACCTACCGATACCACGCCGGCTCGATCGTCTTCCGCACGGCCCGCGGCGAGAAGCTGGAGGCGGCCGGACGACGAGCGCCGGTGGCCTTCGAGATCGATGGGTGGGACGCCGAGGGTCACACCGGGTGGTCGGTGCTCGTCAAGGGAGTGGCCGAGGAGGTCCTCCGGCCCGAGGAGCTCGACGAGCTCCAATCGCTCGGGCTGCGCCCATGGTCCGACGCCGTCGGTCGCCGGCTCTGGATCCGGGTTCGCGCCGACGAGGTCACGGGGCGTCGCATCCGATGACTGGCGGGCCCGGACGCGGGGCCGAAGCCCCGCCGAAGGCGGCGTGACGGACGTGAAGTACGTGTACCGGTTCGACGAGGGCGACGGGTCGATGAAGGACCTGCTCGGCGGCAAGGGTGCCGGCCTCGCAGAGATGACCAGACTCGGGCTGCGCGTCCCCCCGGGCTTCACCGTCACCAGCGAGGCCAGCCGCACGGTCATGCGTGACGGGTCGGCTCCCGACGAGATGTGGCACCAGATCGATCAAGCCCTCGGCGACCTCCAGGAACGGGTCGGTCGGACCTTCGGGGGTGGCCCGGTTCCCCTGCTCGTGTCGGTGCGGTCGGGGGCGAGGTTCTCGATGCCCGGGATGATGGACACGGTCCTGAACCTCGGGATCAACGACGAGGTGTTCGACCACCTCGTCGCCTGGTCGGGAGATCCCCACTTCGCATGGGATGCCTACCGACGGTTCGTCCAGATGTTCGGCAACGTGGTGCTCGGCACCGGCCACGACGGGTACCAGCGGATTTTGACCGAGCTGCGGGCCCGGCGAGGCGTGGAGGACGACTCCCGGCTGGACGCGGAGGATCTCGAAGAGGCCACCCGGCGGTTCCAGGAGCTGGTCGTGGAATCTGCGGGCGTCCCCATCCCGTCGGACCCCCGCCAGCAGCTGCGGGCCGCGATCTCTGCGGTGTTCGAGTCGTGGAACAACCGGCGGGCCCGCGACTACCGGAAGATTCACGGCATCCCCGACGATCTGGGCACAGCGGCCAATGTCCAGATGATGGTCTTCGGGGATCTGGGCGAGGACTCGGGGACCGGTGTCTGCTTCACACGCGACCCCGCCACCGGCGAACGCCGTCCGTTCGGGGACTACCTCCAGAATGCCCAGGGCGAGGACGTGGTGGCCGGCATTCGGAACACCCTCGGCCTCGACGACCTCGGCGTGATCCACCCCCGGATCCACGGCGAGATCCTCGACGTCATGGGACGGTTGGAGCACCACTACGCCGATATGTGCGACATCGAGTTCACGGTCGAGAAGGGGACGCTCTGGATCCTGCAGACCCGGGTCGGCAAGCGGACGGCGGCGGCGGCCGTGAGGCTGGCGGTCGGGATGGCCGACGAGGGCCTCATCGACCGGGACGAGGCGGTCCGGCGGGTGGATCCTTCCACCCTCGAGCAGCTCGAGCGGCCCCGGATCGACGAGGCCGGAGCCGCCGCCCCGATCGCCGTGGGCGTGGCAGCATCGCCGGGTGCCGCGGTAGGGAGAGCGGTCTTCGACGCCGATACCGCCGTGACATGGGCGGCTCGTGGCGAGGTGGTGATCCTCGTCCGGCCCGAGACCACCCCCGACGACATCCACGGGATGGCCGCCGCCGCGGGAATCCTGACCAGCCAGGGGGGCAAGACGAGCCATGCCGCCGTCGTCGCCAGGGGCATGGGCAAGCCGGCCGTGACCGGGGCGGCGGCCGTGGTGGTCGACGTGGCGGGCGCCAGTTGCCATGTCGGGAACCTCGACATCCGCGAGGGCGAGCCGATCACGATCGACGGGACGACGGGGCGGGTCTTCACCGGCGAGATGCCGCTGGTCGAGCCTGAGTCGATCCCCGAGCTCGACCGCCTGCTTACCTGGGCCGACGCCATCCGGACGCTGGGCGTGCGCGCCAACGCCGACACGCCGATCGACGCCCAGAAGGCCAGGGTGGCCGGCGCCGAGGGAATCGGCCTGGCTCGTACGGAGCACATGTTCCTCGGCGAACGGGTGGACGTCGTGCGCAGGATCATCCTCAACTCCGACCCCGACGACCCACTGGCGGTGGAGCAGCGGAGCACGGCCCTGGCGGAGCTGATGGATCTGCAGGCCGACGACTTCGAGGGGCTGCTCGAGGCGATGGACGGGCTGCCCGTGGTCATCCGACTGCTCGACCCGCCACTCCACGAATTCCTGCCGCCGCCCGCCGAGCTCGAGCACGAGATGGTGCGACGGGTGTGGCTGGGCAGGGACATCGGCGAGCTCCAGCGGATGGCGACCCAGGCGGCCCGCCTCCACGAGGACAACCCGATGATGGGGCTGCGCGGGGTTCGGCTAGGTCTGATGTTCCCCGACCTGTACCGCATGCAGGTCGATTCCGCCCTTCGGGCCCTCGTTCGCCGCCTGGACGCCGGAGCCGATCCCCGGCTCGAGATCATGATCCCCCTCGTCGTGGCAGCCGAGGAGCTGCGCCGAATGCGCCAGATGATCGAGGGCGAGATCGTCAGGGCCTCCCAGGAGTCGGGACGCGAGCTGCACGTGCCCATCGGCACGATGATCGAGCTCCCCAGGGCTGCGCTCATCGCCGGGAAGCTTGCCGGCGTCGCCGACTTCTTCTCGTTCGGCACCAACGACCTGACCCAGATGACCTACGGCCTCAGCCGGGATGACGCCGAGGGGCTGTTCCTCCGCACCTATCTCGAGGACGAGATCCTCACCTCCGATCCCTTCCAGACCATCGATCCCGACGGGGTCGGTCGCCTGATCCGGGTCGCCGCCGCCGAGGGGAGGGAGGCCAATCCGACCATCGGCCTGGGGGTCTGCGGCGAGCACGGCGGCGACCCCGAGTCGATCGCCTTCTGCCTCAGGGTGGGCCTCGACTACGTGTCCTGCAGCCCGCCGCGGGTCCATGTGGCACGGCTGGCCGCGGCCCAGGCCGAGCTGGGGGTGGCGGGGCCGGCGGGCACCGCCTGACCGGGGTCAGCCGCCCGGGAGAAGCCGGGCGGCGGCCGTCCACGGGTCGATCTCTCCCCGCTCGACGGCGCCGAGGAGCCCGTCGCCGGTGTCCGTCTCGCCTCCCAGCCGGGAAACCAGCGCCTCGTGGAGGGCGAGGTGGACCTGCCGCCGCCGTCGGAGACGCCGACGCTCCTCTCCCTCCCCCGAATCGGCCAGATACCGGCGGTGACGCGCGACCGCTTCGCTCAGCTCGGCGATCCCGCCACCGGTCGTGGCGACAGTCGAGAGGATGGGGGGACGCCATCGTCGCTCGCCGCCGAGGTCGAGCATCTGATGGAGGTGGCGCACCGTCTCGTCGGCTCCCGCCCGGTCGGCCTTGTTAACGACGAACACGTCGGCGGCCTCGAGGAGGCCCGCCTTGTTGGCCTGGACGGCGTCACCCCACCCGGGTGTCAACACCACCACCGTGGTGTCGGCTGCGTCGACCACCTCGACCTCGGACTGGCCCACTCCGACCGTCTCGACGATGACCTCGTCGAAGCCGGCCGCCCCGATGACGGCGAGCATCCGGCCGGCGGCCGCGGTGAGACCCCCCAGATGGCCCCGGCTCGACGCCGACCGGATGAAGACCCCCGGATCGCCGGCGTGCTCCTGCATTCGGATCCGGTCCCCGAGGATCGCACCGCCGGTGAAGGGGCTGGCAGGATCCACCGCGAGGACGGCAATGGAGGCGCCCGAACGGCGGCGTTCTGCCACGAGTCGATCGGTGAGGGTGCTCTTGCCGGCCCCCGGAGCGCCGCTGATCCCGACGATCGGCGGGCCGGGGGCCGGGCCGGAGCACAGCGTCAGCAACTCCCGATCTCCCGGGCGCCGATCCTCGACGATCGAGAGGGCCCGGGCGAGTGCCCTCCGGTCCCCGGAGACGACCAGCCCCGCCAACGTTGATGGGTCGGTCGGGAGCGACATCGGGAAAGGCTAGGGCCGGGCCCGATCAGGCGATGGCGTTGACCTCGACCACCCCGGGCACGCGGTCCTTCAGGATCCGCTCGATCCCGGCCTTCAGGGTCATCATCGACATTGGACACCCTCCGCAGGCCCCAACCATCTGCAGGTCGACCACGCCGTCCTCCACACCGAGGAGTACGAGGTCCCCGCCGTCCATCTGCACGGCCGGTCGGATGTAGTCGAGGGTCTCCTGCAGCATCTCGAGATCCACCTCGATGCGCTCGGGGACGTCGACGGATGTTGGCTCGGTCACGATTTCCACCATGGCGATAGTGCGAACTCCGTCATCGTAGCCCGCATTCCCGGTTGTCCCGACGGGGCCCTACCTGGTGCCATCGATGACCAGGAACGAGCCGGCGGCCTCACCTTGCGGGTTGCGCGCTTCGATCCGCACCCGAACCACGTCGGGGAGAGCATCGCCGACCGTGATCTCGGAGAGCGGCACCTCGTGCCGCCCTGCGTCGCGAACCGACCAGGCCGAGCCCGAGATGACCACTCCGGCCGTCTCGAGCACCACCCTCACCTCGGCGGGTGCCGTCAGCGTGAAGGCGACGCCCGAGATCACACCACCCGGGCCCCAGAGCGGCACCGGGCCCCGAACCGCCGGCGGCAGGCCCAGGCCTGCCGGGGCCTCGGCGACGAGCAACCCGTCGCGGAGGCCGAATCGCCAGGTGCCGAGCACGTCGCCTGCCACCTCCTGACCGTCGATCACGACGGTCACCGGGCCGTCCGGCACGGCCACGATCACCGGCACGTCCACCTGGATCCCGACCCGGACCGTGGCCGGCAGCCCGCCGCCCGCCTCGGGGACCAGGCCCCCGTAGTAGTGGGCGAGGATCCGGCGGTAATCCGACCCCTGCTCGGCCATGGCCTGGGCGCCGTACTGGCTCATCCCGACCAGGTGGCCCCAGCCCCGCCCTTCGACCCGGAAGAACGTCTCGAACCGGGGAGGTGCCCCCTGGGGCGGTACGAACCGGAGCTCGGTTCGGATGACGTACGACGGGGACAGGAAGGACTGGGGGTATCTCCGATCGGAACCGGGACGGCGGGCGGGCAGCACGTCCGGGATCACCTCCGCCGCTGCCCGGTTCAACCGTCCCCGCAACTGCCAGGTGGGGATGGTCGTGGTGGCCCCCTGGGACTCCACCCGGACCAGCCAGGGGCCCTCGCCGTCGCCTCGGACCTCGGTGGCGATCCGGCGAACCGGTCCGTCGGCAACCCCGGCGGCGTTGAAGAGGAGGTCCGCCTCGTCCTGCTCGAGCGAGAACGACCAGGTCACGAACGGCGAGTTCTCACCGGGTGACTCGACCGCCCGCAGGTAGGAGATCGGCGAGGACAGGAAGACGTCCTCGTTCGAGCGGGTGCGGCCTCCGGAGGTGGAGCTGTAGAGGGCCTCGGCCGGCCTCCCGCCCACGAGCAGGACCTCGCCGGCCGTCGACTCGACGGCCTCGCCCCATCGATCGCCACCCGCCTCCCGCACGCCGTCGACCCCGGCATAGACCTGACACGCGCTGGTGGCGCAGATGTCGTACCCGAATCGCCGGCCGGCCGACGACCTCCCGGCTGCGAGCGTCCAGGCGAGGTAGGTTCTCGCCGCCACCACCTGGGCCTTGAGCGCCTCCCGCTCCCACGAGAAGGGAACCTCGCGGATGCCGAGCAGGTAGTCGTCCACCGAGACCTCCTCCACGAGCGCAAGGCCCCGATCGTGGGCGGAGACCGTCAACTCGCCCCCGTACCGACGGCCGCCGACCTCGACGGTGGCGCCCTCGACCGGCGTGATCACCACCGTGTCGGCCACGAACTCCGTACGAGGCGCCGGCTCGGCCGGAGTCTGCACGACGAGCAGCAACAGGGCGGCGAGAACCTCACGCATCGACACGCTCGACGCGCAGCCCGAGCGAGCCCAACCGCCCGACGAAGTCCTCATAGCCCCGGTCGATATGGTGGGCCTCTCCGACCACGGTGGTGCCCTCGGCCCGCAGCCCGGCGAGGACCAGCGCCGCCCCCGCCCGGATGTCGCTCGCCAGCACCGGGCACCCCGAGAGGGAGGGCACGCCCCGGATCACGGCGTGCTGCCACTCGGTGGTGATATCGGCCCCCATGCGGGCCAGCTCGCCCACGTACCGGAAGCGGGCGTCGTACAGGTTCTCCGTCACGATCGACGTGCCCTCGGCGACGGCGAGCAGCGCCACCATCTGGGGGTGGAGGTCGGTGTGAAAGCCCGGATAGGGCAGCGTGGCAAAATCGACCGCCCGGGGGCGCTCGGGACCCCGTACCCGGATCCATCCGTCTCCCCGACCCACCTCGCACCCGGCGTCCTCGAGCTTGCGCAGCTCCATCCGCAGGTGGTCGGGCACACACGAGGTGACCGTCACGTCGCCACCGGTGATGGCGGCGGCCACCGCGTAGGTGCCGGCCTCGATCCGGTCGGGGACCACCCGGTGAACGACCGGCGCCAGCGACTCCACCCCGCGGACCCGGATGATGGCCGTGCCGGCCCCCGAGACCTCGGCGCCCATCGCCGAGAGCTGGGTGCACAGATCCTGGATCTCCGGCTCGCGGGCAGCGTTGACGATCGTCGTCTCTCCCCGGGCGAGAACGGCGGCCATGAGCACGTTCTCGGTGGCTCCCACGCTCGGAAACGAGAGCTCGACCTCCGTACCCGTCAGCCCGTCGGGTGCCCGCCCGACCAGCACACCGTGGACGAGCTCGAACTCGGCGCCCATCTGCTCGAGGCCGCCGAGATGCATGTCGATCGGCCGTGCCCCAAGGTCGTCGCCGCCCGGCAGCGGCACCCTCGCCATCCCGAGCCTGCCCAGCAGTGGGCCGAGCACCACGATCGAGGCGCGCATCTGGCGTACCAGGTCGAGCGGCGCCTCGGGTTCGAGCTCCTCGGGAACGACGACCGAGAGCTCCCCCGCCTCGAAACGGCACACCGCCCCCATGTGGCCGAGCACCCGGGTCATGAGCTGGACGTCGACGATGTCCGGCACGTTGAGGAGCCGGTGCCGGCCAGGAGCCAGGAGCGCCACCACCATCTCCTTGAGCGCGGCGTTCTTGGCACCGAGCACGCCCACGGTTCCGCGGGCGGGCGCGCCTCCTTCAACGACGATGCGGACCATGGGAGGATCGTACCGGTGCCGGGTGGTTGCCTCCGGTCCGTCTACCCTGGCTGCCCCAACCCTGGAGACCACACGGTGCGGATCGCCCTCGGCGCCGACCACGCCGGATTCCCCCTCAAACAGCACCTGGCGGCCCGCCTTGCCGAGGCCGGCCATACGGTCTTCGACCTCGGTACCCACTCCGAGGACCCGGTCGACTACCCCGATGTGGCCGTCACGGTGGCGAAGGCGGTGGTCGACGGCCGTGCCGACCGGGCGATCCTCGTGTGCGGCTCCGGAGCCGGCGCGTCGGTGGCGGCCAACAAGGTCCGGGGGATCCGGGCGACGGTCGCCCACGACACCTATACCGCCCACCAGGCCGTGGAGCACGACGACGTCAACGTCCTCTGCCTGGGGAGCCGGGTGATCGGACCCGCTCTCGCCGAGGAGCTGGCCATGGCCTTCGTGGAGGCACGCTTCTCCCGGGAAGAGCGCCATCTCCGCCGCTTGCGGAAGGTCGAGGCCCTCGAGGGCTGACTACCGAGGATCGAGTCCCGACTACTCGTTCTCCGACGACGGGCCACCCTCGACCGCAGAGCCACCGGTGGCTGCGATCTCGAAGAGCCCGGGGATCGCCTCGGCGGGGACCCTCCCCGAGAGACGCCCGACCACGTCTCCCGCCTCGTCGACGATCACCCAGAAGGGGAATGCCGTCACCCCGAACGCACGGCCTGCGGTCTGGGCCTCGTCGTCGAGGATCGTCGGCGACGTCCATCCCTCACTCTCCAGCCACGTACCTGGCGGAAAGTTCGGCCGCACCCGGCTGGTCGAGGTCGTCACCGCATAGAGATCGACCCTGGGGTCTCCCCCGGTCGAATCGACCCAGGCCTGCAGCTCCGGGACCTCGTCCTGGCAATGGGGACACCAGTGGGCCAGGAACACGATCACCTTGGGCCGTCCGTCGGCACCGATGGCCGTCGAAGCGCCATTCCAGTCGACGCCCGTGAGCGCGGGAGCCGGCAGCCCGGCGGCCGGATCCGAGGCGGCATCGGCGAACGGAGCGAGACTCGTCCCTTCCACCGTGACCTCGCCGAACGCCAGCGACTCGTCGACCTCCTGCTCCCCCGCCACCGAGATCGCGATCGCCAAGACCAGTGCGACGCCGACGACGGCGAGCACCCCCCACAGCAGCTTCTTGTTCATCCGTCGATCTCCTCGGGCGGCGTCACCGGGGTTCCGGGCCGGAACGATAGGAGGAGCACCGAGATAAGGGCGAACGCCGACAGCGCCATCAACGGGATCGACACGAACCCGAACTCGTTCACGTACTTGGCCGTGCAGGGGACGCCCACCGAGCAGGCGCCGGTGTCGAGCCCGGGAAAGGTCTGCAGGAGGTAGTGCCAGATCGCGATCCCGGCCCCGACGAGTGACAGTGGCAGCCCGTAGAACCGGATGGCGGGATCCCGCCGGATCGCCCCGACGGCGAGCACCGGCACCAACGGGTACATGGCGATCCGCTGGTACCAGCAGAGCCGACAGGGCTCGAACCCGAACCACTCGGAGTAGATGAGGCTCCCGGCGGTGGCCGCCAGCGCCACCAACACCGCCAGCCAGGTGGCGAGGTCGCCGAACCCGGTGCGCCGCAGCGACCGCCGGACCGGCGGCAGGAGCAAGACCACGGCCGCCGCCATCGACATGAGGGCCAGGCTGGCAACGAACCGGTTGTAGACGAACACCGACACAGGGGAGCACCCTCGCTCTCCGAAGATTGAGCAACCACGAGGGCACAGGCCACGCGGTTGCTCAATGAACGTCATGAAGCCTGGCGTGCAAGGGTAGCCCCGACCGGATTCGAACCGGCGTTTCCGGCTTGAAAGGCCGGCGTCCTAGGCCGCTGGACGACGGGGCCGTGCCGGCTTGGATGGTACCGGCCGGGAGACGCTCACCCGAGCCGGCCCCGGGCGAGGGTGAGCCGCTCCAGGGTGTGGGCCCGGCCCAACACCGCCAGCGACTCGAACAGTGGCGGGCTGATCGACGAGCCGGTGACGGCCACCCGGATCGGCTGCAGGCCCTTGCGGGCGCCCACCCCCAGATCCTCCAGCATCCCCCGCAAAGCCGCCTCGATCGAGGTGGAGGACCAATCGCCCACGCCCTGGAGGCTCTCGACCGCCGCCGCCAGGACGGCGCCGACCCCCTCCACCTCCATCACCTTGGTCCAGGAGTCCTCGTCGTACTCGGGCGTCTCGTACAGGAACCGCACCTGACCGGCGACCTCTGAGAGCAGCCTCGTCCTCTCCTGCACGAGTGGGGCGATCACCTCGAACCCGGCCCAGTCGTCGTCCGACAGCGCCCGCCCCAGCCCTCGCTCGAGGAACGGGCGGGCCCTGATGGTGAACTCGTCGGGGGCGAGGGCCCGCACGTACTCGCCGTTCATCCACTCGAGCTTGTCCGGGTCGAACACCGCCGGGTTCTTGGACACCTGGGGCAGGTCGAAGGCCGCCACCGCCTCGGCCCTGGAGAAGATCGTGTGCTCGGGCCCGAGCGACCAGCCCAGGAGCGACAGGAAGTTGAAGAGCGCCTCCTCGAGATAGCCGGCGTCGCGATACTCGGAGACGGCGGTGGCCGCGTACCGCTTCGACAGCTTCTTCCCGTCGGTGCCGAACAGCAGCGGCAGGTGGGCGTAGGTGGGGGGCTCGGCCCCCATCGCCCTGGAGAGCAGAATGTGCTTGGGCGTCGACGGGAGCAGGTCCTCGCCCCGGGCGACGTGGGTGATGGCGTAGTCGACGTCGTCCACCGTGGAGGCGAGGTGGTAGGTGGGGGTGCCGTCGGAGCGCAGAATGACGAAGTCGTCGATCGAGTCCGGCTCGAAGCGCACCTCACCACGGACGACGTCGCCGAACACCACCGGCCCGTCGGGAGGCACCGCCAGCCGGACGGGACCGGACCACACCGGCGGGTCGAGCCGTCGGATGTAGTAGCCAGGGTGCCGAGCCTCGCCCTGCGCTCTGGCCCGCAGCTCATCGAGGTGCTCGGGTGTGCGGTCGTCGTGATAGGCGGCGCCCGCCTCGACCAGTCGCTCGGCGACCTCCCGGTAGCGATCGAAGCGATCGGATTGGCGATAGGTGCCGTGCGGCCCCCCCACCTCCACTCCTTCGTCCCAATCGAGACCGAGCCAGCGGAGTGAGCCGAGGATGTCCCGCTCGAATGCCGCGGTCGAGCGTTCCCGGTCGGTGTCGTCGATCCGCACGATGAACGTCCCACCGTGGTGGCGGGCGAACAGCCAGTTGAAGAGGGCCGCCCGCGCCGTGCCGACGTGGAGGTAGCCGGTAGGAGACGGAGCGATCCGCACCCGCACCGTCATCGGGCGGCCGTCACCCGGTTCTGGAGCGAGCCGATCCCGTCGATCTCGACCTCCATCAGATCGCCCGGCTCGACCGGCCCCACCCCGGCGGGGGTGCCGGTGAGCACAACGTCGCCCGGCAGCAGGGTCATGACCCGCGACACGAACTCGACGATCTCGGCCACCCCGAACACCATGTCCGAGGTGAAGCCGGACTGGCGCACCTCGCCGTTGACCCGTCCCACGATGCCCATGCGCTCGAGCGGATCGAACTCGGTCTCGATTGCCGGCCCCAGAGGACAAAAGGTGTCGAAGCCCTTGGCGCGGGCCCACTGCCCGTCGCGACGCTGGAGATCCCGGGCCGTGACGTCGTTGGCCGCCGTGTACCCGAGGATGTAGGAGGAGGCGTCCTCGGCGCGGACGTGGCGCGCCACCCGGCCGATCACCACGGCCAGTTCGGCCTCGTGGTGCACCTCGGTCGAGATCGACGGATAGACGACGCCCGCGTCGGGGCCGATCACCGAGGTGGCCGGCTTGAGGAAGATGACCGGCTCCTCGGGGACGGTTCCTCCCATCTCCTCGGCGTGGTCGAGGTAGTTCTTGCCGACGCAGACCACCTTGGACGGCAGCACCGGGGCGAGCAGGTGCACCGACTCCCAGGGGACCACCGTCTCGGTCGGCTCCCAGGCGACCAGCGGCGAACCGTGATACAGGGTCACCCCGGCGGCCTCGGCCAGCCCGTAGGCGATGTCGTCGCCGGAGCGGAAGCGGACGAGCTTCATCGACGGCAACCGTAGACGGATCGGCGGCCCGGGCCGTCGCTCACGGGTAGTACTCGTCGGATCGGTAAATCGAGGCCGGATACGGGGTCGGAGCCTCCAGCGCCCGGGTGAAGTGCTCGATCCCCACTTCGATGAAGAGCCCGGCGACCTCGACGTGCACGACACCGCCCGGCCCGAATCCGACCGCCTCGGCGTACAGCTTCCTCCCGTCGTCACCGGCCAGCCAGGCCTCGCCCCGGACCGTCACGCCCAGCGGGATCGGCCGGAGGTAGTTCACCTCGAGCTTGGCGGTGACCGCCGGCCGCTGGTGGGCCATCGACACGAACCCGATGAGATCGTCGAAGAACGCTGCGATCGCCCCGCCGTGGACGAGCCCCGGCCCGCCCTCGAAGCGGGGGTGGAACTCGATCTCCGCCACGACGAGGTCGCCCTCGTAGCGGGGGTGGATACCGAGGCGGGCCTCGTTGAGGGGGCCACAGCCGAAACACGTGTCGAGATGGTGGGGCGGGAGGTGCTCGATGACCGACCGGTCGGCGATCGGCACGACCGTGCCGGTGACGTGACGGAAGCGGGGTCGATCCACGGGAGTCAGTGGTTGAGCAGGTAGCGGACGTGCTCGGGGGTCTCGGCGAGCACATCGCGGTCGATCTCGGCGAGGACGCTCCGGCCCTTCACCCGCTCGTGGGCGGCCTGCTCGAGCCAGCGGCGGCGGCGCTCGGCGAGCTCCTCGGGGAGACCGGGCCCGTAACCGAGGATCAGCAACGCCACGTCGAGATCCTGGAGCACCGGTGCCCTGCCGAGGTGCGCCGCACGGGCGCCCATGAGGGTGGCGATGACGGCTTCGAGCACTTCGGAACGCTCGGGCAGTTCTGCATCCCGCAGGATCCGCCGGGCCCATCCGGTATCCGGGCCCGGGTTGCCGAATGCGGCACCCCGGGGAACGTCGTCGGGGGCGGTGATCACTCCCGGGCGAATCGGTCGCTCGCGGCTCGCCGGTGCCGGTTCGGGCACCGGCCGGGGGAGAACGGCAGCGTCCAGCTCGATGTTGGGTTGCTGTCCCATGCTCAGTCCTCCACGAATTCGAGCCAGTGTCGGTAGGCACCCAGCCGTCCGGTCACGGCCTGGTGGTAGAGGTCCTGGGCCCGACGGGTCACCGGTCCGGGCTCACCCGGGCCGACCGGCCACCCGTCGACCTCCCGCACGGGGGTCACCTCGGCCGCAGTCCCCGTCATGAACACCTCGTCGGCGCCGGTGAGATCCCCGCGGGTGACCGCTGCTTCGACCACCTCGACCCCGTCCTCCCGCAGGAGGGTCATCACCGAGTGACGGGTGATGCCGTCGAGGATCCCGGCCCCGAGCGGCGGTGTGAACACGGTGCCTCCTCGCACGACGAACAGGTTCTCCCCGCTCCCCTCGGACACGTGGCCATCCCGGTTCAGCATGATCGCCTCGTCGTAGCCATGGGCGACCGCCTCCTGCTTGGCCAGGATCGAGTTGAGGTACTGCCCGGTGCCCTTCGCCGAGGGCACGAAGCTGGATGCGTCGATCCGCCGCCACGATGAGACCTGGGTGCGAATGCCACGGGTCACCCCCTCCTCGCCCAGGTAGGTGCCCCATCTCCAGGCGGCGATCACGGACCGCACCTCGGCAGGGGCGGGATCGAGGCCGATCGACCCGAGACCGTAGAAGACGATGGGCCGGATGTAGCCGTGCTCGAGCCGGTTGACCGACAGGACCCGGAAGGTGGCGGCTGCGAGATCCTCGATCGACCAGGTCATCGGGATGCGGTAGACCTTGGCCGAGCGATGGAGACGGCGGAGGTGGTCGGTCAGCCGGAAGACGGCTGTGCCGTCGGGAGTCTGGTAGGCCCGGATCCCCTCGAACACCCCCGAGCCATAGTGGAGGGCGTGGCTGAGGACGTGCACGGTGGCGTCGGCCCATGCGACGAGCTCGCCGTCGACCCAGATCTGTTCGGAGGGCTCCACCGGCGGGAGGCTAGTGGTCGGCCCGACCGCCTCATCCCGCCCCGGGCGCCTCCTCATCGGCCGCCGGCGAGCTGTCCGGCATCAGGAATCGCCGGTGCCAACCGACGATCGCCTCGAACCGCTCGAGGCGGTGGCGGGGCGACCCCGACCGGCTCATCTCGTGACCCTCTCCCGGGAAGCGGAGCAGCTCGACCTCGACGCCGTTGCGCAGCAGCGCCACGAAGAGTTGCTCGGCCTGCTCGACCGGGCAGCGCCAATCGTTCTCGGCGTGCACCAGCAGGGTGGGCGTGGTGATCCGGTCGGCGATCGCCAGCGGGCTCTTCTCCCACCACTCCTCCCACCCGTCGGGGTAGTCGGCGCCCGTGTAGTGGCGCGGGAAGGTCGGGCCGATGTCGCTGGTGCCGGCGAACGACGGGAAGGACAGGAGGCCACGTTCGACCACCGCAGATCGGAATCGAGGGTCCGAGGCGATGGCCCAGGCGGTGAGAAAGCCGCCGTAGGAGCCTCCCATGATCCCGATACGGTCGGGATCGAGCCGTGGGAACCGGTCGAGGGCGGCCTCGAGCACCGCCAGGACATCGGCCAGATCCACCGTTCCCCATCCGCTGCCGACGACGGCACGAAGGAACTCCTCACCCTGCCCCGACGACCCTCGCGGGTTGCAGGCCACCACCCCGAAACCGGCGCCGGCGTACACCTGGAACTCGTCGAAGAACCCGAACCCGTACTGGGAGGCGGGACCACCGTGGACGTTGACGAGCACCGGCACCGACTCGGTGCCGGGAGGGAGCAAGACCCAGGCGTCGACCTCCACCCCGCCGGTGACGATCCGGAAGTGCTCGGGGAGGATCGAATCCACGGCCCCCCCGTTGAGGGCGGTGAGGACGTGCTCGCCGTCCCCATCGACCCGGTGCACCTCACCCGGTTCGGCGGGCGCGGCGGCGGTGAAGACGATGACGTCGCCCCACACGTCGAAACCGGTCACGACTCTGCTGCCCTCGACCAGCCGATCGATGGTGCCGTCCGGCCGGATCCGGACCAGCTCGTTCCGACCGGCATCCTCGACGGCGCACACGGCTGCCGTTTCCTGCCACGCCACCCGGGGAGGACCGGCTGCGATGGAGGCCAGGCTGCGATCGAGGTGACCGGACAGGTCCGCGAGACCGCCGTCGTCGTCCCTCCGGTAGAGCCGGTGGATGCCGGGCCACCCGTGCTCGTCGACGCCGAGGAGGTGGAGCCGACCGTCGGGTCGGTAGGCGGGCATGGCCCAGTACCGGCGATCTGCCACCCGGTTCACCTCCCCCGAGTCCACCTCGACCTCGAAGACGTCGACCCCCGGCTCGATGCCACCGAGCGGATGCCGGTCGGCGAGATACGCCACCCGGGAACCGTCGGGTGACCAGGCGGGCATGGAGACGTCGAGATCGTCGGGGGTGAGGCAGCGGGGGTCGGCCTCGCCCGTGGGATCGACCAGCCACAGCCTGCGCAGCCGGTCGTGCAGCCACCCCCGGTTGTCGAACCGGTACGGGAACCGGGTGATCCGCTTGGGCGTTCGCTCGCGCTCGTCGCCGTCCAGGTCCTCCGATCCCTCCGCCCACGTCACGGCGAGGGCAAGCAGCCACCGGCCATCTGGCGACCACTCCACCGACTCCACCCCCAACCCGAACGAGGTGATCACGGCCGCCTCGCCGCCGTCGGCCGGCATCACCGCCGCCTGGGAGCGGGCCGGGCGCTCGGCCCCGGCGCGGAGGAAGGCGAGCCGGTTGCCGTCGGGCGACCAGCGAGCCCCGGAGTCCCCGGGGCCGGAGGTGAACCGGCGAGCTTCGCTGCCGTCCCACACCCAGATCGAGCGCTCGTAGCGGTCGAGGTCGAGATCGGGACGGGACACGGCGAACGCCAGGCGGGTGCCGTCCGGGTGGATGCGAGGGTCCGACGGGGTCCGGAGCCTGGCGATGTCCGATGGATGCACGGGGAGCCTCCCTGGCCGGTGTGCGGAGACCGAGGGTACCGCCGGTACCCTCGCCGCCGATGCGGCGCATCCTCGCCTCCTGGTTCGGGACAGGGCTCGTGCTTGGACGGCTGCGCGGCTCGGACATGGGCTCGGGGACGGTGGGGGCCGCATTCGCCGTCCCGGTCGCCATGGTCCTGGCCCCGCTCGGATGGCCTGCGCAGCTCGCGGCGGCCATGTTCGTGACGTTCGTGTCGGTGTGGGCCTCCGACGGCTTCGCCCGCGACGGCGGCGACCCCGGATGGGTGGTGATCGACGAGGCCGCCGGTGCCCTCATTGCAATGATCGGGCTGGGGTGGCCGGCCGGGCTCGTTGCCTGGATCGTGTTCCGGGTTGCGGACATCTTCAAGCGGGCCTTCCCCGGCGTCGCGGCCGCCGAACGGCTCCCCGGAGGCTGGGGGATCACCGCCGACGATGTCGTCGCAGGCCTCTATGGGCTGGCGGCTGGATGGCTCGTCCAGACCCTGATCTGACGCCGCCGGCAGCCGCTCGGCGCCCGTACCTGCCGACGAGCGAGCCTCAGCTCAGCCCGACGATCTCGCCATGCTCGTCGAGGTCGATGGACTCGGCGGCCGGATGCGAGGAGAGCCCCGGCATCGTTCGCATGTCGCCGCAGATGGCGTACACGAAGCCCGCCCCGACCGACGCCCGCACCTCCCGCACCGGGAGCGTCCAGCCGGATGGAGCCCCCTTCAGCTTGGGGTCCGACGAGATCGACAGATGGGTCTTGGCGATGCACACCCCGAGGTGGCGGAACCCGTGCGCCTCCAGGTAGTCGAGTTGGCGGCTGGCCTCGTGGTCGTAGATGACGTCCCGGGCGCCGTACACCCACTTGGCCACGGCCTCGATCTTGTCCCGAAGGGCGGTGTCGCCGGTGTAGAGGGGCCGGTACTCCGACGGCCTCCCGCAGGCCTCCTCGACCACCCCGGCCAGGTCCACGGCCCCGGCACCCCCCTCGGTGTAATGCAGGGTCACCGCAGAGGGCACGCCGGCCTCCTCGGCGATCCGCCGGATGGCGTCGTGCTCGGAGGCGTGGTCCGTGGGGAAGGCGTTGATCGCCACGATCGGGCTGACCCCGTGGGTCTTCACGATCTGGATGTGCTTGCGCAGGTTGGCGGCCCCGGCCGTCACGTCGTCGGGGCTCTCGGCGAGCAGGTCGTCGGGGAGGGGCCTCCCGGCGACCACCCGAAATCGGCCAGAGTGGACCTTGAGCGCCCGGACCGTGGCCACGATGACGACCGCGTCGGGTCGCAGGCCCGAGACCGGAGACTTGACGTTGAAAAACCGTTCGGCGCCCATGTCCGAGCCGAACCCCGCCTCGGTGATGAGGAACTCGCCGGTCCGGATGCCGATGAGGTCGGCGACGACCGACGAGTTCCCGTGGGCGATGTTGCCGAATGGGCCGGTGTGGACGAGGACCGGGGTCCCTTCCAGCGTCTGGAGTAGGTTCGGCTTGATCGCCTCCTTGAGGATGACGGCCATCGATCCGGCCGCCCCGACCTGCTCGGCAGTCACCATCTCACCGTCGTAGCTCCAGCCGACGACCATCCTCCCCAGCCGCTCGCGTAGGTCGGGGAGCGAGCGCGCCAGGCCCAGCACCGCCATCACCTCGGAGGCGGCCGTGATGTCGAAGCCGGTCTGGCGCGGGCGCCCGTCCTCCTTGCCGCCGAGCCCCACGACGATGTTGCGCAGCGACCGATCGTTGACGTCGAGCACCCGCCTCCACGAGATGCGATGGGGGTCGAGGGACAGATCGCTCCGGCGGAACAGGTGATTGTCCACCATCGCCGCCAGCAGGTTGTGGGCGGCGGTCACGGCGTGCATGTCGCCGGTGAGGTGGAGGTTGAACGTCTCCATTGGGATCACCTGGCTGTAGCCGCCGCCGGCGGCTCCCCCCTTGATCCCGAAGGTCGGCCCCATCGAGGGCTGACGCAGGGTGAGCGTGGCCCGCCGGCCCAGCTTCCCGAACGCCTGGGCCAGGCCCACCGCCGTGGTGGTCTTGCCCTCCCCGAGCGGGGTGGGAGTGATCGCCGACACGAGCACGTAGCGAGCGGGAGGGCGGTCGGCCAGTCGTTCGATCGCCGCCAGGTCGACCTTCGCCACATGGGAGCCATACGGCTCGAGCAGGTCGGCGTCGATCCCCATCCCGGCGGCGATCTCACCCAGGGGGCGCGGAACGGCAGACCGGGCGATTTCGAGGTCCGAGGGGAAGCTCATACGGGCCCCAGCTCCAGGTAGCGGGCCTCGATGATGCCCTCGAGCTGTCGGAGGCCGTCGAGCTGGTCCTCGGAGAGTGTCTGGTCGACGTTCATCCCCATCATCGCCGCCTCCCCGGTGGTACGGGATCGGCCCACCACCATGTTGGCGATGTTCACCCGCTGGTCGCCGAGATACGTCCCCACCCGGCCGATCACACCCGGGGTGTCGGAGTTGCGGATGATGAGCACGTGCGGCGAGAACGGTAGCTCCACCTCGTGCCCCATGATCTCCACGAGCATCGGCCCTTTCCGGGCGACCGTGCCCGAGAGGGACACCTCCCGGTCGCCAACCGTGCCGGAGACCCCGAGGCTCGAGATGTACTCGACGCTCTCCTCGGAGGACTCGAGCTCGAGCAGGATCCCTCGCTGCTCGGCGAGGGTCGGGGCGTTCACGAAGGAAACGGGCTCGGTCGACACGGCCTGGAGGGCCCCCTTGAGCACGGCCAGTTGGAGGGGGCGAAGCCCGTGGGTGGCGATGCGACCCTCCGCCCGCACCTGCAGAGAGGCGGGCAGCCCCTGGGCCAGGCCGACGAACGCCCTGCCCAGCCGCTCGGCCAGTGGCAGGAACGCCCTGACATCCTCGGAGACCTCCCGGCCCAGATCGACGTTGACCGCCGAGAGGACCAGCTCGCCGCGCAGAGCCGCGGCCACCGCCTCGGCGACGTCGATCCCTGCCTTGTCCTGCGCCTCGGCGGTCGACGCTCCGAGATGGGGCGTGAGCACCACCTGGGGCAGGTCGAACAGAGGGCTGTCCGTGAGGGGCTCGACCTCGAACACGTCGAGGGCGGCCCCACCCACCCTCCCAGAGCGGATCGCCTCGGCGAGCGCCGCCTCGTCGATGATCCCTCCTCGCGACGTGTTGACGACGCGGACTCCGGACTTCACCTTGTTGAGGCCATCCTTCCCGAGCAGCCCCTGGGTGTCCTTCGTCTTGGGCAGATGGATGGTGATGAAGTCGGACTCGGCGAGGAGGCGGTCGAGATCGACGAGTTCGACCCCCAGGCGGCGGGCCCGATCCTCCGAGACGTACGGGTCGAAGGCCAGCAGGTGCATGCCGAACGCCAGCGACCGCTGGGCCACGAGCGTCCCGATCTTGCCGAGGCCGATCACCCCGAGGGTCTTGCCGTGGAGCTCGACCCCTTCGAAGCCCTTGCGCTCCCACTTCCCCGACACGAGGGCCCCGTGGGCGCGAGGCACGTTGCGCGCCTGTGCCAGCAGCAGGGCCATGGTGTGCTCGGCGGCGGACACGGTGTTGGCGTTGGGCGCGTTGACCACGAGCACGCCGCGCTCGGTCGCCGCCGCCAGGTCGATGTTGTCGACGCCGATTCCGGCCCTCCCGACGACCCGCAGCCGGGTGGCGGCCTCGATCATCTCCCGGTCGACCCGGGTGGCCGATCGGACCACCAGCCCCTCGGCCCCCTCCAATCTGGCCATCAGCTCATCGCGAGCCGCACCGGTTGCGATGTCGACCTCGCAGCTCTCGGCGAGGGCGCGGATCCCGGCATCGGCGATCGGCTCGGCGACGACCACACGTGGCTTCACCACTGTTCCTCCTCCGTCGGAGCATTGTGGCTCGCCGTCGCCCGCCGACCAAGGTGATCGATCTACCCTCGACTCGACGACGGAGGTGACATGTCCTGGCAACCGAAGACGATCATGGCGGCGGTGGACGGCTCGGAGACCTCCACCCGGGCTGCCCAACGGGCCGCCGACCTGGCCCGGCTGACCAATGCCGAGCTCGTGCTGCTCACGGTGGTGCGACCCCCGGAGGGCTGGTGGGGTCTGGACGGCGCCCCCCCGACCCCAGAGGCGTTCTCGACGGCGGTGGCGGCCGGGCGCCGTGAGGTGCTCGACAAGGTGATGGTGGCCCTCGATCTGGCGGACGTCCGCCACCGGACCCTCGAGGAGATCGGGGAGCCTGCCACCGTGATCGCAGGGGTCGCCGAGCAAGAACAGGTCGACCTGCTCGTGGTCGGCCGCCGCGGTGCCGGGATGCTCGAGCGCCTCATGCTCGGTTCGGTGGCCGATAGGCTCGCCCACACCAGCCCCTGTCCACTGGTCATCGTCCCCTGAACCGGCAACGGGCGAGGTGCCATACTCGGGCCCGATGGAACGGCGGCAGCGTGATCCGGCACCACATCCGGACACAGGCGACGCCCACCTGGCATCCCGGCTCGATGCGCTGAGCCGGCCGCTGGCCGAGCGCGTCCTGCGCCGGGCGATCGAGCTCCAGCAGGAGGCCGACTCCGGGCCGGAGCGGATCAGCCGCGAGTCCCTCGACCAGATCGCCTGCGAGCTCGGCATCGCCCCGGCGATGGTCCAGGAGGCGCTGCGGGGTGAGCTCGAGACCTCGTTCGACTCGAGTAGGCGCACCGGGCTCCGCCTCGCTCCCGACCGGGTGGCCGGGGGGCGGGTCGTCACCGGCAGCTCGCAGCAGGTGACGAATCAGATCACGAGCTGGATGACGCGCCACGAGGGCCTGCGGCCCAGGTCCCCCGCTCCGGGTGGCGGGGTCCGCTGGGAGAAGGACGACCGGTGGCGCACCGCACTTCGCCAGGGCCTGAAGCTCTCCCAGGGCACCGGGTCACTGCGAAGGCTCCCTTCGATCGTCCACAGGCAGACCGAGGTCAATGCGGGCGAGCACCTCGTCGAGCTCGACGCCGACATCGGTGCCGTCTCGCGAACGGCCGCCATCGTCGGCGGAACGCTGGCCGCGGCGGGAGCGGCGGCGGGAGGGGCGGTGGCGGCGGGGGTCCCCGGCGGCTCCGACCTGTTCCAGTTCCTCGTCGGGTTCGTGCCGCTCGCGGCGGTCGGGCTCGGCTCGGCGATCACCATCGCCCGGACCTGGACCACCTCCATCCGCCGCGGCATCGATCGCGCCCTCGACGGTATCGCCCATCCCCCGAGCCTGGCGAGCCCTGCCAAGCCGGGCTGGGCCAGGGTGCTCGACGACGTGGCCGACGTCGTCGACGACTTCCTCGGCTGAACTCCTCCATCGACGGCGGATCCCTGCCGATGACCCCTACGTCATGCGGCTCCGGGAGAGATGTCGGCTCGCTTCGATCGTGGTCCTGGCCGTGTCGGCCATGGGCGCTTCGCCGACGCCACCGCTGACCACGACCACGACCGCGCCCGACCCACCGATCGTCACCGCCACGACACTCGATCGACCACCGGTCGCCACCACCACGACCACCACCACCCTTCCGTTCGACCCGTCGTGGCAGGCGAGCCCCGCCTTCGCCCTGCGGGTCGCGGTGGTCGGCGAACCCCCCGCCTGGAACCCCTGGGTGCGGTTGGCAGCAGGCGAAGGATTCGTCGGCGGCACCGACGTCGCCCTGTTCCGCCGCCTCCCTCCGCTCGGAACGGTGGCTCCGCTACTGGCGGCGGTGCCCGAACCGCCGGCGGTCCGCCGCATCGGGAGCGAATGGCTGGCCGACGTCCCCCTCCGGCCCGGCATCACGTGGAGCGACGGGGTCCCCGTCACGGCCGCCGACGTCGAGTTCTCCTACCGGCAGGCGATGGCCCTCGGCCTCGGCGAGGCTGCGGGGTACGGGCCGGGAGACCTCGTCGACGTCCGCCGCCTTGACGATCACACGGTCCGGTTCGTGTGGTCGTCCGAGCCATCGCCGGCATCCTGGGCGATGGGGGCGGCGTTCGCCACCGTGCACCCGGCCCACTACTGGTCTCCACGCCTCACCGGAGCAGGTGGGGTGGAGGCGCTCGACCCCGGGACGGGCGCCGATGCCCCCTCTGCGGGGCCGTTCCGGCCGGCCGGGGGCTCCGGCCCGGTCCGGCATCTCGTCGCCGTGACCGGCCACTGGGAGGGGGGATCGGTCTTCGTGGCCCACGCCGACGGGACGGTGACCTACCGAAACCCCACGCTCGACATCGAGGAACGGTACGGACCCGGTGGTGAGACGGCCGTGACGACGTCCTGGGTCCAGGGTCCGTTCGCCTCGTCCGTCGAGGTCATCGCCCACTCCACCCAGGACCAGGCGGTGCTGGCGGCCGCCGCCGGACGGGTGGACCTCGTGGTCGTCGAGGGCGGGGTCGACCCGAATCTCCTGGCGCTGGTGTCCTCGAATCCGCGAGTTCGGATCCTCACGTCGGTCGGGGCGGCCACGGCCACGATCGACGTGTCGGAGCCCCTCGTCGCGAGCCATCCGGAGCTCCTCGCCTCTCTCGACTGCGTGCTCGACCGGGAGGCGATCGCCCGGAGTCTCGGCGACCGCGTGGTTCCGGCCACCTCGCCGATCCTCCTCGGCTGGTCCGGATGGGGCCCGACGGCCGAGCCCCGCTGCAGCGGCTCGCCCGAGGCGAGACTCATGACCGCAGTCGAGCGTCTGGCCGCGGCGGGATGGGAGTGGTCGGAGCCGCCTCGCTGGGACAGCGAGACCTCCCGAATCGTTCCCGGGCGTCGGGCGTCGGTGCGAGGATCGATGCCCGCCCTGGTGGTCCGGATGCCCAAGGTCACGACCGACCCGATGCTCGCGACGGTGGGCGACCGGGCCGTGGCGATCGTCGAGGCACTCGGCGTCTCGGTCCGAAGCTCCGGAACCAGGCAGCCGGCTGACCTCTCCTTCACCGTCGCGCCGCTGCCGTCGGATCCGTGGTCGTGGAACCCGGGCATCTCGACGTGGGATCCGACCGCCCGACTGTTCGCCGTCCTGCTGTCCGAGGCCGGGTCGACGGCCGCCGCCGGCCACCATGCCCAGGGCCTCGCCGTGCTGGCCGGACGCAGCCGGAGCCTCATCCCCATCTACCGGCCGATCGTGCTGGAGCCGGCCTCCTATCGGCTCGAGGTCCCGGTCCTCCCGGTCGGCGGGATCGGCTCGTACCGCGGGCTGCTCGAGACGATCCGGCCCGCCACCCCCTGAGCCGGCCTCAGGCCAGCGCCGGCGCCACCTCGCTGGCGAATCGCTCGATCCCGGAGGTGTCGATCCCGGCCTCGGCGAAGTAGAGGATGCCGTAGCCGAGACCCGCCTCGACCCAAGGGGCGAACCGTTCGACGAGCTGGTCGGGAGTACCGGCCATGGCGGTGAACAGCCCCCTGATCCGATCAGCCCGGGCCGGGGGCACCAACGCCGCATGGTGATCGCGGATCCAGTCGAGTCGAGCCTCCACCTCTGCCTCGGTGTCCTCGCACACCACGTTGAAGTTGGAGCTGCGCACGATGGCGTCGAAGTCGGCGCCGGCGGACCGGCAGTGCCCCCGTAGGACCGCGCTCTTGTGGCGGAACTCGTCGACGTCGTTCCCGAAGTTGGTGTATGCCGCATGGCGGGCGGCCACGGCGAGGGTCAGCTGCTCGCCTCCGCCTGCGATCCACAGGGGGATGTGGGGCTGCTGGACCGGCCGGGGCCGGCAGATCGCCCCTCGGAGCGTGTAATGCTCCCCCTCGTAGTGGACCTCGTCCTCGGTCCACATCCGGCGCATGATCTCGACGCCCTCACGCAGCTGGCCGATCCGGACCGACGGCGCCGGGAACTCGTACCCGTACCCCAGATACTCGTGCTCGTACCAGCCGGCACCGATGCCCATCTCGACCCGGCCGTGCGAGATGACGTCGACCGTCGCGGCGACCTTGGCCAGATAGGCGGGTGGCCGGTAGGAGTTGCACGTGCACATCTGGCCCAGCCGCACCGTGTCGGTGACGGTGGCGAGGGCCCCCATGAGCGTCCACGCCTCGTACGTGACCTCCTGGGTGGGGACGGGGGATGTGTGGAAATGGTCGTAGACCCACACCGACTCGTAACCCGCCCGCTCGATGGTCTGGGCGACGGCGGCGATGGTGGGCCAGTGTTGGAGCGGGTCGACACCCGCCAGGTCGAGACGCCACCCCTGCGGGATGAAGGCTCCGAATCTCATACCTCGACCCTACCGCCTGTGACCGGGGGGGCCGGTCGCCGGTGCCCACGCGGCCGGTAGGCTCCCCGCCCGTGGTGCCACCCGCCGGGTTCGACGGCCTCATCGAGCGATTCGACCACGCCGCCATCGGGCTCTGGGATGTCCGCCGGGCCCTGCCGCTCGTCGAGCTCCTCGGTGGTGAGTTCCTCCAAGGAGGCGACAACCTCCGCAACCGGTTCCGCTGGGTGCAGTTCACGCTCCCCGGCGGGTCCAAGCTCGAGTTACTGGCGCCGCTGGAGGAGAACACGTTTCTGACCGGGTTCCTCGAGCGGCGCGGAGAGGGCCTCCATCACCTGACCTTCAAGGTCACCGACCTGGCGGCGGCCGTCGCCCGAGCCGAGCAGCTGGGCTTCGAGATAACCGGCCTCCACGAGGATCCCGCCTGGAGTGAGGCGTTCCTCCATCCCCGCTCGGCAGGCGGCTCACTCATCCAGCTCGCCGCCTGGGACGGAACGGCGGCCTGGGCCGGCCCCAGCCTCGACGACGTGTTGGCGGGGCGCTCGATCGACGCCTCGTGACGCCCCCACTGGCGGCGCTGGCCGTGAAGCCCTTCGGGGCTGCCAAGCAACGGCTGTCCCGTGTACTCACCCCGTCGCAACGGCATCGGCTCGGCCGCGGCCTCGCCGAGCGCACGCTCGAGATCATCGAGGATGCCGGTCTGGAGCCGGTCGTCCTGGCCGCCGACGCAGAGGTCGAGTCGTGGGCCATGGCGCGCAGTACGGCCGTTCTGACCGATCCGGGAGACGGGTTGAACGGGGCAGCCGGAGGGGCCGCTGCCAGGGCGACCCGGCTGGGCCGCCCGTGGCTCATCTGCCATGCCGATCTGCCTCTGCTCACCGCGGCCGAACTACGAGGTCCGGCCGCCGTCGTCGCGTCAGGCGGGTTCGTGCTCGCCCCGTCCTCGGACGGGGGCACCTCGCTGTTGGGCGGAGCCGGCGCCTTCGCCTTCGCGTACGGACCGGCCAGCTTTCATCGCCACCTCGCCCGTGTGGCGCGGCACGAACCCACGATCGTGACCGGTCTCGGGCTCTGGCTGGATCTCGACTCGCCGGCCGATCTCACCGCCGCCCTCCGGCACCCGCGCGGGAGCCGTCTGCGGGCCATCCTCTCCGATCGGTAGGCTCCCCGGCCGTGGCGGCCAACCTCTACTCCGAGGCGAGGCAGGAGGAGCGATCGCTCCCGGTCCCCACTCGGGCACTGACCATCGGCGCCCACCCCGACGATGCCGAGTTCGGGGCCGGCGGGACCCTGGCCCGGTGGGCCGGCGAGGGATGCGAGGTGTCGATCCTCGTCGTCACCGACGGATCGAAGGGAACCTGGGATCCCCACCTCGACCCCGTGGAGCTCGTACGGAAGCGAGAGGCCGAGCAACGACGGGCTGCCGCGGTGCTCGGAGCGAGGGGGGAGATCGTCATGCTCGGTCACCCCGACGGAGAGATCACGGCGACGATGGAGCTGCGGGAGCAGCTCTGTCTGTGGATCCGGCGGCTCCGACCCGATGTGGTCCTCACCCATGACCCGTGGAAGCGGTACATGCTCCATCCCGATCACCGCGTCACCGGTATCTCGGCGGTCGACGGTGTGGTGGCCGCCCGCGATCATCTCTTCTTCACGCACCAGCTGACCGGCGGCATGACGAAGCACCGCCCCGAAGCGATCCTGTTCTGGGCCGCCGACGAGCCCGATCACCGCGAGGACATCACCGACACCTTCGAGGCGAAGGTGGAGGCGCTGCTCTGCCATTCCAGCCAGGGCGAGACGACGATGGGTGACGCCCACGACCATACGGACGCCCGCCTCGCGTTCGAGCGGCGGATCCGGGACTGGGCGACCGGTCAGGCCGACCCGCCCGGGTCCGGGCTGGTCGAGGCCTTCAAGCTGGTCCGACCCTGACACCCACGTCGCACGTCCCACGTCTCACGTCCCACGTCTCACGTCTCACGTCCCACGTCCCACGTCCCACGTCGCACGTCTCACGTCCCACGTCCCACGTCCCACGTC
>JAWOJB010000041.1:0-24230 GCA_046484325.1 Acidimicrobiia bacterium
CGTGGGCGGCTACCACCTGGTGTGTGATGCCGGCAGCGACCTGGCCATCGCCACCCTGCGCGAGCGCAAGCAACGGCCCCACAAGCCACTGGCGGTGATGTTTCCCGCCCGGGGCGTGGATGGAATGGAGGCCCTTCGTGACTGTGTCGAACTCGATGATGCGACCCGGGCCCTGCTGCAAAGCGCCGCAAGGCCCATCGTGCTGGCGCGCCGCCGCGATGCCTGTCTCCTGTCTTCCCTGCTGGCGCCAGGCCTGCGCGAGCTGGGCGTGATGCTGCCCTACAGTCCACTGCATCACTTGTTACTGAGTGATTTCGACGCGCCCCTGGTAATGACCTCGGGCAACCTCAGCGAGCCCTCTTCGAGAAGGACCTCAAGGTCTTCGACCCCGAGCCCGTGCAGGAGTTCCGCAACTTCGCCGTCGCCACGCCCGAGGGCATGCGCGACGTCACCGCCGCCTTCCGGCAGTACTACTCGCTCCTCGAGGAGTTCGAGCGCACGGCCCTGGGCGACCGGCCGATGTGGCTCGTCGAGGTCGACCGGTTCTGGCGGACCCAGCAGGGGGGTGCCGACCCCATCCAGCACTGGCTCCAGATCCCGATGCTCCACTTCGAGCCTCCGGCGATGTGCGTGCGGCGCTTCTGGACCGGCATCCTGCGGCTGGCGCGCGAGCATCCGGGTGCCCGCCTGGCGATCGCCACCCACTCGGGGCCGATTCGGGCCTTCGCCATCACCGCCTTCGGCTACGACCCGGGCGAGCCCTACAACACCGAGCACGTCCGGATCAAGCTCATGGAGGGCCACCGCGAGGCGCTCGTGAGCTACCGCAACCGAGTCCAGGAGATCCCCGTGCCCGACATCGAGCATCTGCCCACCTGGCAGCTGGACGAGCAGTGGGCGCCGAGGTGATGGGATGTGCCGGAGCTGTCCGGTCGTGGATCGGGAAGGGTTCGTCCCCCATCACCCGCTCCCGCCGCGAAGGGAGGTGCCCGCCACCGTGAGCCGCTACATCGTGTGGTTCGAGGACTACCAGCCCGCCGACAAGCCGAGGGTGGGGGGCAAATGCGCCAGCCTCGGGGAGATGATCGAGGCCGGCCTGCCGGTCCCACCCGGGTTCGCGCTCACCACCGAGGCGTACCACACCCTCCGGGAGCACTCCGAGATGCGCTCGAAGGTGAACCGGGCCCTCAACGAGATCGACCTGCGCGACCCGGTCGGGCTCCGCCGGACCAGCCGGTTCGTCCGGTCGCTGATCGAGGCGGTCCCGATGGACCCCGACATCGAGGCCGACATCCGGGCGGCCTATCGGGCCCTGTGCGAACGGTGCGGGGTGGACGACGTCCCGGTGGCGGTGAGGTCGTCGGCCACCGCCGAGGACCTCCCCGATGCCAGCTTCGCCGGCCAGCAGGACACCTTCCTGTGGATCACCGGCGCCGATGCCGTCGTGGAGAACGTGAGGCGGTGCTGGTCGTCGATCTTTACCGACCGGGCCATCAGCTATCGCCACGAGACGGGCCACGACCACGAGATCATCTCGATGTCGGTGGGCATCCAGAAGATGGTCCAGCCGAAGGCCGCCGGGGTGGCGTTCACGCTCAACCCCAGCGACGGCGACCGGTCCCAGGTGGCGATCGACTCGTCGTGGGGATTCGGCGAGGCGGTGGTCTCCGGCGAGGTGACCCCCGACAACTTCCTCGTCGACAAGGTGATGCTCGAGATCGTCAAGCGCACGATCTCGCCCAAGGTCACCGAGTACCGGCTGAACGGTGCCGGGGTGGTCGAGCCGTGCGAGGTCGACCCCGAGCGCCAGACCCTGCCGTCGCTCACCGACGACGAGATCAAGGCGGTGGCGACGATGGCCAAACGCGCCGAGCGCCACTACGGATGGCCCCAGGACGTGGAGTGGGCGATCGACCGCCACCTCCCCGATGGCGACAACGTCATCCTCCTCCAGAGCCGGCCCGAGACGGTGTGGAGCCGCAAGCCCCGGCGCCCGGTGGCCCGGCAGGGAGCGGGGATGATGGACGGGATCGTGTCGACGCTGCTGTCGCCGGTGCACACCCGGGGCAAGGCCGCCACCGTCGACGAGGGGGACGGCCGCCGCCGGCCGGCCGGGACGGCCGTGGAGGAGGCACCCATGTAGGTCGTGCGTGCCGGAGATCGTGGTCGCAGTCGTCGCAAGAGAGGACACACACATGGCGGATAGGTTCCCGAGCCCGTTCGAGATCGAGACCCCACCCGGAGCGGAGGGGTGGCAGGACCTGTACACGTACTCGCTCCCGTTCAGCGAGGATCGCCGGGAGTACGAGGACTCGGTGTTCTGGTTCCAGGACGGCATCCACTGGCCCGAGGTGCTCACGCCCTGGGACGCCACGTTCTACGAGTACGCCATCGCCTCCCTGTCCCAGTACAACACCCGCCACTACCTGATCCCCCCCGCCAAGGGCATCGACTACCGGGTCCTGAACGGGTACGCCTACCTGACCCCCGTCCCGGTCACCGACGGTGCCGAGATCGAGGCCCGGGTCCCGGTCTTCATGGAGCGGGCCGGCTTCTACTTCATGAACTGGGACGACCTCTACGACAAGTGGCTCGTCAAGATCAAGGCGCTCATCGCCGAGATGGAGGCCATCGAGTTCGAGCCGCTCCCGGACAAGGAGGAGCTGGCGGTGGTGACGGAGGGTCACGGGACCGGGTCGGGACTGACCATCCAGGAGAGCTACCGCAGCCTGTTGAACCTCGGTCTCAAGCTCTGGCAGTACCACTTCGAGTTCCTCAACCTGGGATACGCGGCCTACCTGGACTTCTTCGGGTTCTGCAAGGAGGCCTTCCCGAACATCCCCGACCTGGCGATCGCCAAGATGGTGGCCGGCGTCGAGGTGGACCTGTTCAAGCCCGACGACAAGCTCAAGGAGCTCTCCCACGCCGCCATCGAGCTGGGGGTCACCGGGGCATTCGACCACGACGATCCGGCTGCGGTCTTCGCCGCCCTCGAGGGAAGCGAGGGCGCCCGAGCCTGGATGGCGAGGTGGGACGAGGCTAAGTACCCCTGGTTCAACTTCTCGGGCGGCTCCGGCTTCTATCACACCGATCAGATCTGGGTCGAGCACCCCGAGATCCCCTTCGGATACATTCGCAACTACATCGGGAAGATCGGGGAGGGCGTGGATCTCGCCCGACCCACCGAGGCGGTTCGCGCCGAGCGCGACCGGATCGTGGGGGAGTACGCCGAGCTGCTCGGGTCCGACGAGGACCGCGAGGCGTTCCAGCAGAAGCTCGGACTGGCGCGGGTCGTGTTCCCCTATGTCGAGAACCACAACTTCTACGTCGAGCACTGGAGCCACTCGGTGATCTGGCGGAAGATGCGCCAGCTCGGCTCGGTGTTCGCCAAGGAGGGTTTCTTCGCCGAGGAGAACGATGTCTTCTACCTGAAGCGGGACGAGGTCAATGAGGCGTTGTGGGACATGTACTCGGCATGGGCGGTCGGGACCGAGCCCCGGGGCCGTGCGTACTGGCCCCGTGAGCTCCGGCGCCGCAAGGCCATCCTGTCGGTTCTGAAGGAGTGGTCACCACCCCCGGCGCTCGGCAGCCCGCCCGACGTGGTCACCGAGCCCTTCACGATCATGCTCTGGGGGATCACCTCGGACTCCATCAGCATGTGGTTGGGGGCCGGGGAGGCCGCGGCCGGGGCGGACCTCAGCGGGTTCGCCGCGTCGCCCGGCGTGGCCGAGGGTCCCGCCCGGGTCATCCAGTCCGCCGACCAGATCGGCGAGGTGCAGGAGGGCGAGATCCTCGTGGCACCGATCACGGCCCCCTCGTGGGCTCCGATCTTCTCGAAGATCGGGGCGACCGTGACCGACATCGGTGGGATGATGAGTCATGCCGCGATCGTGTGTCGGGAGTACGGGCTCCCGGCCGTGACCGGCACCGCTTTCGGCACGAGGACCGTTCGGACCGGGCAGCGCATCCGGGTGGACGGCAACACGGGAACGGTGACGATCCTCGACTGAACGGAGATCCGACATGTTGAGCAAGGAGCAGAACGAGAGCCTGACGCGGGTCGGGCCGGGCACGCCGATGGGAGAGCTTCTCCGGCGCTACTGGTACCCGATCTCCTTCACGAAGGACCTCGACGAGTGGCCGATCAAGAAGGTCAGGCTGCTCGGCGAGGACTTCGCGCTGTGGCGGACGCCGCAGGGCGGGTTCGGGATCATGCAGGAGCGGTGCCCGCACCGGCACGCCTCGATGGTGTACGGGGTGGTGGAGGAGGAGGGCCTCCGCTGCGGATACCACGGGTGGCTGTTCGACTGCGAGGGCGCCTGCATCGATCAGCCGGCAGAGCCGGACAAGTCCTCCTTCAAGGACAACATCACGGCATTCGCCGGCAAGGCCGAGGAGCTGGGCGGGATGGTATGGGCGTACATCGGCCCCGACCCGGCTCCCGAGCTCCCCCGCTTCGACGTCTTCGTCGATCACGGCTTCAAGGACGTCGGTCATTCGATGCTCCCGTGCAACTGGCTCCAGATCATGGAGAACTCGGTCGATCCCCACCACGTCGAGTGGCTCCATGGGCGCTACTTCCAGTTCCTCGGCGAGCAGAAGGGCTTCTTGGCGCCGCCGTCGTTCCAGAAGAAGCACGTGAGGGTCGGCTTCGACGCCATGGAGTGGGGGATCCTCAAGCGGCGGGTGCTGGAGGGGCACTCCGAGACCGACGACGACTGGGCGATCGGCCACCCGCTGGTGTTCCCCTACTGCATGCGGGTCGGCGGTGCCGGTATCGACCAGATGCAGATCCGGGTGCCGGTCGACGACACCCACACCTGGGCGCTCTTCTACTCGAACCACCACCCGCAGGGAATCGACTCGTATCCCGACCAGATCTACCCGGAGAGCTACGAGTACCGGTGGATCGACGACAAGGGCGCCTTCATCGTCGACTACATCGAGGGACAGGATGTGATGGCCTGGGTGACCCAAGGGGACATCACCGATCGGACCGCCGAGCACATCGGCAAGTCCGACATCGGGGTGATCATGCTCCGCCGCATGTTCCGGGAGCAGATGGCCCTGGTCGAGGCGGGCCAGGACCCCACGATCGGGTTCACCCGCGAGGCCCACGAGCGGATCGAGCTCCCCTGCGAGAAGAACAAGTTCGGGGCGGGCGTCGACTTCGCCCTCGCCTGGCTGGAGATGGGGTCCACCCGGTACTCACCGGCCCTGGACACCCTCAAGAAGATCCACCTCGACGCCGCCTCCGCCCGCGGGGAGCTCCCCGGCCAGAAGGAGGCCCTGGAGGCGCCGGGCCAGTAGATGACGGCACTCAAGGACTACTCGAACCACGTCGAGCCGCCGACCCCGATCCGGGGTCGGCGGCTGTCCGGCCCCCACTGGTGGGACCCGGACCGGCTGAGTCATCTCGACAACCTCCCCCACCACTGCCCGAACTGCGGGGAATCCCTGGCCGGCGGGATCTCGGTGGAGTACTGGGAGGCCGAGCGCCGTGTGTACCACACCTGGTGCCACACCTGCCGCTGGACCGGTGACATCATCCGGATCCACCGAATGATCGGGCACGAGGCGGCCGACTAGGCAGAGCAGGTCCGGGGCCGCGCCGGCGCCACCGGTACCGTACGCCCCCGATGGCCGTCGACCTCCACACCCACAGCCGGGCCTCGGACGGCTCTGACGAGCCGGCCGTGCTCGTCGAACGGGCGGCCCGCGCCGGCCTGCGGGCGCTAGCCCTGACCGATCACGACACGCTCGACGGCATCCCCGAGGCCCGAGAGACCGCCAACCGTCTCGGACTGGAGCTCGTCCCCGGGGTGGAGCTCTCTCTCGAGTGGGATCGGGGAGGGATGCACATGCTGGTGCTCTGGCTCGAGCCCGGACCCGGGCCCCTCCAGGACCGGCTCTCCCGGCTCCAGGAGGGACGGGAACGGCGGAATCGGCGGATGGTGGAGCGTCTCCGGGAGCTGGGGATCGACATCGACTACCGGGAGGTCGAGGCGGAGGCGGGGCCCGGGGTGGTCGGACGTCCCCATCTGGCGGCCGTCCTGGTCCGGAAGTCCGTGGTCCCCGACATCCCCACCGCCTTCACCGAGTACCTCGCCAAGGGGAGACCGGCGTATGTCGATCGCGAACGGCTCGGCCCCCACGAGGCGATCGGCCTCGCCCGCAGCTCGGGTGCCGTACCCGTCCTGGCTCATCCCCACACGCTCGACCTCGACGACCCGTTCGAGATGGACGACATCCTCGCGGACCTGCGGGACTCGGGCCTCGTCGGGCTCGAGTGCCACTACGGAACCTACGGGGCGGTCCAGCGGGCGGCGATGGTCGCCCTCGCCCGAAGACACGGCCTGATCCCGTCGGGGGGCTCCGACTATCACGGAACGTACAAGGCCGACGTCCTGCTGGGCACCGGGCGGGTCGGGATCACGGTGCCCGACGAGGTGCTCGCCGAGCTCTCCTCGGCACGGACGTCCGGGTGAGCGGCGGCTCCACCCTCGGCCGGGCCTCGCTCGTGGTGGGGGGCGGGATCCTGCTCTCGCGGATCCTCGGGTTCCTGCGGGACGTCGTGCTCCTCGGCCTGCTGGGCCGCAGTGCCGAGGCCGACCTCTTCCAGCAGGCCTTCTTCATCCCCGACTACCTCTTCTTCCTGATGGCCGGCGGCTACCTGTCCATCACCCTCGTCCCAATCCTCACCCACCACCTGGCGGTGGGCGATCGGCTCGAGGCCCGCCGGGCGCTGACCGCGGTCACCCGGATCGTGGGGATGGTGATGCTGGTGGCGACCATCGTCCTGCTGGTCTTTGCCGAGCCGGTGACGCGGTTCCTCTTCCCCGAGGTCGACGCGGATTCGATTCCCCGTCTCGCCGGGCTCACCCGGATCGGTGTGTCAGCCCAACTGTTCTTCGTATTGGGGGCGGTGTTCTCGGCTGCCCAGTACGCCAATCGCCGGTTCCTGATCCCGACGCTCGCCCCGATCATCTACAACCTGGCGATCATCGCCGGAGGCGCCGCCTCGGCCCTCGCCGGAGACCCCCGCCCCGAGGGGTTCGTGTGGGGGGCGCTCGTGGGAGCGTTCACCGGCAACTTCGCCCTCCAGGTGTGGGGGGCGAACCGGGTCGGGCTGGCCCCGATCGCAGCGGTGCGGCTGTCGCATCCGGCGGTGCGCGAGTACTTCTCGATGGCGATCCCCCTCATGGTCGGCCAGTCCGCCGTCGCCCTCGATGAGCAATTCCCCAGACTGTTCGGCCAGCTGGCCGAGGCGGGGGACACGGCCGGCCTCATCGCCGCCCGCAAGCTCAACATGCTCCCGGTGGGAGTCATCGCCCAGGCCGCCGGGGTCGCCGCCTATCCCTTCCTCGCCTCGCTGGCGGCCGAGGGGCGTCGCGACGAGCTGCGACGAACCGTCCTCGTCTCGGTGTCGACCTCGTTGGCGGTTGCCGGCCTCGCCGCCGGGCTGGTGGTGGCCCTCGCCCGGCCGCTGGTCCGGCTGGCCTACCAGTACGGGCAGTTCGGTGAGGATGACACCACGGCCGTCGCCGGCTTTCTGGTGCTGTACGCGCTGTCGATCCCGTTCTGGGCCACCCACCAGGTGTTCACCCGAGCCTTCTACTCGTACCGGCGGATGTGGCTGCCGGTGGGCATTGGCACGGCCGTCACCCTCGTCGCCATCCCGCTGTATCTGGTGGCCGCCCGGGGGCTCGGCGCCCCAGGGATCGCCCTCGCCTCGACGGTCTCGGTCGGGCTGTACGCGGTGGCCATCGCCGTCGCCTGGTTCCGCACCGAGCCCGCCGGGGTTCGACCGTTCCTCCTCACGGTCGTCAAGGTGGGGGTGGCCAGCTGCGTGGCCGGGGTGGTGGCCCTCGCCGTAGCCGGGGGGCTGGCCTCCCTCGACGTCGGCGTGATCATCCGGACGGCGGCGGCAGCAGCAGCCGGGTCGATCGTCTACCTGGGCCTGGCCCGCGGGCTGGGGATCCGCGAGCTCGACCCCATGCTCCGACGCTTACGGCTCGCCGGTCGCTAACGCGGCCAGTTCCTGCCCGGATCGGGCCTGACCTCGGTCGAGGGATGGCCGTCGGGGGTGACCCACCGTCCGGCCTTCACCCAGGCGGTTGGCTCGGTCGGGCGGCGCGGCACGGCCCGGGCCGCCTCCTCGGCCGACCGGACGGCGTGCACGACCGCGGCGAGGGCGGCGGCGGCGTACTCGTCTGCTCCACCCCGGATGACGATCCGGTCGCCGGTCATTCCCCCGCCTCCACGAGCTCGATCAGGGTCCCCGCCAGGTCGGCGGGATGGACGAAGGCGATCCTGGCTCCCCGGCCCCCGGTGCGGGGGTGCTCGTCGACGAGTCGGGCCCCCTCGGAGCGAAGGTGCTCGAGGGCCGCCTCGAGGTCTGGCACGAGGAAGGCGAGGTGATGGAGCCCCTCGCCGTTGCGGGCCAGGTACCGGCCGACCGGCGTGTCGACGGCGAGCGGCCGGAGCAGCTGCACGAACGATCCTCCGACGGGGATCATCGCCTCCTCGACACCCTGCTCCTCGACCATCTCGCGGTGGAGGGGCTCCACCCCATATCGGGACCGGTACCCGTCGATGGCGGCGTCGAGGTCGTGCACGGCGATCGCCACGTGGTCGAGGTTGAGGAGCTTCATGACCGGAACCACGCTAGTTCGACGAACCCCCGGACATCCCCCTGACCGGCCGGTGCCCCCGACGACCATCGCCTCTAGTCTCGGGCCCATGCACCCCGTCATCACGGGCATCGCCCGCACCCCGATCGGGAAGTACGGAGGTGCTCTCAGCCTCATGCGGGCGGTGGAGCTCGGTGGCATCGCCATCGAGGCGTCGTTGAGGCGCTCAGGAGTCGATCCGGCGGCGATCGACGAGGTGATCGTCGGACACGTGCTCCAGGCCGGCCAGGGACAGATCACCGCCCGCCAGGCGGCCGTCGAGGCAGGACTCCCGATGACCGTCCCTGCCCTCACCGTCAACAAGGTATGCCTCTCCGGCCTGGCGGCGATCGGCCTGGCCGCACGCTCGGTGCGGCTCGACGAGGCCTCGTTCGTGGTGGCCGCAGGCATGGAGTCGATGAGCAACGCCCCCCACGTGGTCGGGGAGCTCCGATGGGGAGCCCGGATGGGCGATGTGACGATGGTCGACGTCATGCAGCACGACGGGCTGTTCTGCGCCTTCGACCATTGCTCGATGGGCGAGTCGTCGGACTTCAAGAATGCCAGGCTCGGGATCTCTCGCGCCGAGCAGGACGAGTGGTCGGCCCGTTCCCACGAGCGCGCCCTCGCCGCCACCGAGTCGGGAGAGCTCGCCGAGGAGATCGTCCCCGTCACCGTGGTCGAGCGCCACACCGAGCGGACCGTCGAGACCGACGAGGGGATCCGGCCGGAGGCCGACGTCGAGGCGCTCGGCCGGTTGCGCCCCGCCTTCGTCGGCGACGGGACCATCACCGCCGGCAACGCCTCCCAGATCTCGGATGGCGGCGCGGCGGTGATCGTGGCCGACCGGGATGCCGCCGACGGCGCAGGGGCTCCGGTGCTGGCCGAGATCCTCGCCTACGGACAGATCGGGGGTGCCGATGCCACGCTGCACGAGCGCCCGGCCGAGGCGCTCAAGGTGGCGCTCAAGAAGGCGGGGATGGAGCCCGCCGACCTCGATCTCGTCGAGATCAACGAGGCCTTCGCAGCCGTGGCGCTGTGGTCGGCGCGCATGCTCGACATCCCCGACAAGAAGGTGAACGTCAACGGTGGCGCGGTAGCCCTCGGGCACCCGATCGGCGCCACCGGAGCCAGGCTCGTGGTGACCCTTGTCAACGCCCTCATGCAACGGGGTGGCGGGGTCGGTGCGGTCTCATTGTGTGGGGGTGGCGGTCAGGGCGATGCCCTGATCGTCCGGGTGCCGTGAACAGGAGGACATCGTGACCGAGATCCCCGATCGCAACTTCGGGTTGGACCTCGTCCGGGTGACCGAGACGGCCGCCATGGCGGCGGCCCGGTGGCAGGGGCGAGGCGACAAGGAGGCGGTTGACCAGGCCGCCGTCGACGGCATGCGGGCGCACCTCTCCTACCTCGACCTCGACGGGGTGGTGGTGATCGGCGAGGGCGAGAAGGACGAGGCCCCGATGCTCTTCAACGGAGAGGTGGTCGGCAACGGCACCGGCCCCCAGGTCGACGTCGCCGTGGACCCGATCGACGGCACCCGCCTCTGCGCCGAGGGCGGATCGGGGGCGTTGGCCGTGCTGGCCGTGTCAGACCGGGGCACGATGTACGACCCCGGCAAGCTCGTCTACATGGACAAGATCGCAGTCGGCCCTGCTGCCGCCGGCATGATCGACCTCGACGCCCCGGTGGATCGAAACCTGCGCCGGGTCGCCAAGGCGAAGGGCGAGGACATCAACGACCTCACCGTCATCATCCTCGACCGCCCCCGGAACCATCCGCAGATCGAGGCGGTCAGAGCGTCCGGGGCGCGGATCCGGCTCATCCGGGACGGTGACGTGTCGGCTGCGATCGCCGCAGCCCAGCCGGAGACGGGCATCGACATGATGCTCGGCATCGGCGGATCGCCCGAGGCCGTCCTGGCAGCCGCCGCCCTCCGCTGCACGGGTGGCGAAATCCAGTGCCGGGTGTGGCCGCGGGACGATCGAGAGCGGGACTGGGCGCTCGAGCACGGAGTCGACCTGGAGAGGGTGATGGCCACCCATGATCTGGTCGACGGCGACAATGTGTTCTTCGGGGCCACCGGGGTAACGACCGGCGAATTCCTGCGAGGCGTCGACTTCGTACCCGACGGGGCGATCACCTTTTCGGTCGGCATGCGATCGAAGACCGGATCGATCCGCTTCATGGAGACCCATCACAACCTCCGCAAGCTCCGGGAGATCTCGGCCGTGACCCTCGATTGAGCGAGATCGACGGTCCGGCCGTGTCGGCGGCGCTGGGGGTGGCGGGGCTCCGGCCGACCGGCTCCGCCCTGCTCCTGGCGACGGGCTGGGAGAGCTCGGTGTGGAGATGCCCGACGGCGGCCGGGGAGGTGGCGGTCAGGGTTTACGCCCCGGGCCTCGATCCCGACCGCGCCGCAGCCGAGGCGGTGGCGATGCGCCTCCTCGAACGGGCCGCATACCCGGCGCCCCTCGTCTTCCACTTCGAACCGGGCCGTCATGTGCTGGGCTCACCCTTCCTGGTCATGGACTACCTGCCGGGCGGGACCTTGAGGGACTCGGGTCGCACCCCGGAGACCGTCGGCGCCGAGACCGCCCGCTTGATGGCCGAGCTGCACCGGCTCGACCCGGAACGGTTCGGTGATCGTCCCGAGGATCCGTTGAGTTGGCTGGGCGAGGCCGACCGACGGGTCACCGAGGCGTTCCCGGGCTTCGAGCCGGTGGTCGCGTGGATCGACGAGCGGCGCGGCTCGATCCAAGCTCGCTGCACCGCGACCCATCTCGACTTTCATCCACTCAACATCCTCCTCGACGCCGACGGCGAACCGTGGGTGATCGACTGGACGTCGTTCCGGCTCACCGATCCCCGCCTCGACGTGACCTGGACCGAGTTGCTGGGCGAGATGTACGGCGACGAGCCGTTCACGAGCGCCTTTCGAGCGGTCTACGCCGAGGAGATGGGCACGCCCGAAGACCTCGACTTCTTCCGGGTGGTGACAGCGGTTCGCCGGCTCACCGACATCCTCTTCTTCCTGACCCCGGAGGGGTCGGCGGTCGTACAGGACGTCGGCGCGGTCCTCGAGGACGCCCACCGGCTGACGGTGGCCCAGGCCTGGATTCTCGACGCTACCGGTGTTGCCGTCCCCGAGGTCGAGGCCCTGCTCGATTCGCTGGTCGACGAGGGGTGATCCTCAGGTGTCGGGAGGCGGCTCGTTCGCCCTGGCGACGATGAACGCGAACTGCTCCTCGGTGACGGGCTGCACCGACAGGCGGGAACGGTTGAGCAACACCATCCCCGACAGCTCCGGGTAGGTCCGCAGCTCCGGCAACGAGACCATCCGAGGCAACCGCTCCACGAACCGGATGTCAACCATCATCCAGCGGGGGTCGTCGGGATCGGAGTCCGGGTCGAAGTAGATGGAGCCGGGGTCGAAGGCCGTGTGGTCCGGGTAGGCCCCGGTGGCCACCTCGGCGATCCCGACCACCCCGGGCGGCTTGGCGTTCGAGTGGTAGAAGAGGACCCGGTCGCCAACCGCCATCTCGTCCCGCATCAGGTTGCGGGCTTGGTGGTTGCGAACCCCATCCCAGTGCTCGACCCCGTCGCGCTCGAGGTCGTCGATCGAGTAGGACTCCGGCTCGGACTTCATCAGCCAGTGGCGCATGCCGTCACCCGTTCATTGAGCAACTACGAGGGTACCGCCCACACCGTTGCTCAATGAACACAGGGGTCTTGACGCGGGATGCACCCGGTGTCACGTTCGCCGGGTGCGCTCGCAGACCCAGGCCACTCTCGACGCCCTGGCCGCCCGCCAGCACGGCGTGATCAGCCGCGCCCAGATACAGGCATCCGGGGCGGGGGACGCCGAGATCCACCACAGGATCTCCTCCGGGGCCTGGATCCGGCTGGCGCCGGGCATCTACGCCCTCCGCTCCGCCCCGGGCACGTGGGAGCGCGATCTGATGGCCGCCCTCTCGAGCCGGCCGCGGGCCTTGGCGTGCAGGAGGTCGGCGGCGCGCCTCCACGGGTTGGAGGGGTTCCGCACGAAGCGGCCGGAGATCGTCATCCCCTACGGCGGGAACGCCCGATCGGCACTCGCCACCGTCCGGCGCTCGGTGTACTTCGCGGATCTGGGCCGGACGGCGATCCGGGGGTTCCCCGCCACCGACGTGGCGGAAACCCTCTTCATGGTGGCGGGCGTGGTGGGAGAAGAGCGCCTACAGCGGACCGTCGACGACGCGCTCGCCGCTTCGATGTGCACCATCGACGAGCTCAACGACGTGCACCTGCGCCATCTCGGCGACCGGATCCCGGGGATCGCCAGGTTCGAGCGGACCCTGGAGACCCGACAGGGCCGGGCCTACGTGCCGCCGGCCTCCGAGCTCGAGCGGCGCCTGGTGGCCCTCCTCGGGCGGGCCGGGGTCCCCGAGGCCGTCTTCCAGCATCCCCTTCCCTGGAGCTCTGGCCCCCGGCGGGTCGACGCCTACCTGCCGGCGTGGAGTCTCGTCGTCGAAGCCGACGGGCGGGCATGGCACACGCGGGTAGCCGACTTCGAACGGGATCGCGAGCGGGACAACGCCGCCGCTGCCAACGGAGTCGCGGTGCTGCGCTTCACCTGGTCGATGCTGACTCGCCGTAACGAGCACTGTCTCGACCTGCTGACACGAACGGGCGCCCACCGCACAACATTGAGCAACCACGTCGCCGTGAACCACGCCGTTGCTCAATGAACGGTGATGACCGCCGCCACCAGCGACTCCACCACCGGGACCCCCGCGGCCTCCAGCTCCCGGCGATGGTGCGACCCGTTGTCGTAGAGCACGCACCGCGCCCCCACGTGGGCTGCCGCCTCGGCGTCGTCGGGGGTGTCGCCGATCACCAGCACCTGCGACGGGTCCTCGCCGGCGACCAGCGCCCGCAGGTGGGTCCCGAGATAGGCGGCCTTGCGGTCCCCGGGGGGGCCCACCAGCCCGTCGATCCGGTCGAAGAAGCGGGCGATGCCCAGCCGAGCCACCAGGGGGACCAGCTCCTCGTGGGGGAACATCGAGAGCAGCGACTGGGAAACCCCCGAGGCCGCCACGGTCTCGAGCGCCGTCTCGGCGTCGGAGGTCAGGCGCGCCCTCCCCAGCAGCTCCCGGTATCCCTCGTGGAAGCGCCGGTCGAGACCCTGCCATTCCTCGACGGTCACCTCCCGGCCGAACAGTCGGTCGTAGAAGACCTTGACCGGCCGGGTGTAATGGTCGCGGTAGTCGTCGAGCGTGATGGGCGGCCGGCCCGCCGCCGACAGGCCGCCGTTGACGGCCTCGACGACCACGTGGAGGTCGTCGAAGAGCGTCCCGTTCCAGTCCCACACGACGTGGGCGACGGCGCTCATCGTTCCGAGACCAGCCGCGAGAGGGCGGCGTCGTATTCGGAGGCCACCAGCTCCCAGTCGAACCCGAGCGCTCGAGCCCGAAGACCCTCGGCGGGGGGCATCGCCCCCGCGCCCAGAGCCCTGGCGAGCGCCGCCCCCAGCCCACCCGGGGGATAGAGCGCCTCGTCGTGGTACGGCTCGGGGATCAACCACGGATAGGAGAGCCGGTTCGGGAGAACGGGCCGCGCTCCGGCTGCGATGCCCTCGACCACCGCCACCCCGAAGAACTCCTGGCGGGCGGTGGACGCCACGACGGAGGTCTCCAGCAGCAGCTCGCGATAACGGTCGGGCGGGGCGAGACCGAACTGGACGATCCGGTCACCGAGCTCCCGACGTGCCAGTTCGAACTCGTCCGCCACCTGTCGTGAGTTCTCACCGCAGAGGGCAAGGCGGAACCCCACGCCCTCCCGGGCGAGCTCGGCCACCGTCGACAGGAACTCACCGGGGCCCTTGTCGTGCTCCCACCGATGGTTCCAGGTGACCAGCGGCGGCTCGGTCCGCTCCGGCAGCCGGGCCGGGAGCCAGCCCAACTCGACCCCGACGGGCATCACGACGCTCTTCTCCTCGACCTGTGGCACCAGGTGCTCGTGGGTGTGATCCGGGAAGTGGCGGAGCAGCCGGGGCAACTGCTCGAAGAACACGACCCGGTGGTAGTCGGAGTTGAACCACACCGCATCGGCGGACAGCGCCCCCAGCCAGTTGGTGAAGGCGTACGAGAGGTCCGGCTCCGAACGGGGCGACTCGGGGTAGGTGAGCTGGGACTCGTGGAGGTAGAGGACGACCGGCACGTCGATGAGCCGGGCGAAGAAGCGGAGAGCGGGGAGGTCCACCATGTCCGAGACGAGCGCGACGTCGGGTTGCCACCCCGTCGAGCGCAGCCGATCCACCTGGCCGGAGAGGGTGACGGCCGATCCCCGCATCCGCCACTTCCACCAGGCCGCCGGGTGGTCGACGATCCGGACGTCGTGCGACGAGTGGTCTCGATACCCCTCGGCCCACGCCCGGTGCGATCCACCGAGATACGGCTCGACGAGCAGGACCCGCACCGTGCGGCTAGAGCTCGTTACGGCCGACGAGCGCCCTTCCGAGGGTGACCTCGTCGGCGTAGTCGAGGTCGCCTCCCACCGGCAGGCCGCTGGCCAGCCGGGTGACCTTCAGTCCCAGTGGCTTGAACTCCCGGGCGAGGTACATGGCGGTGGCATCTCCCTCGACGGTGGGGTTCGTCGCGACGATGAGCTCGGTGATCGCCTCGGAGGCGACTCGCTCCCTCAACTCGGGGATGCGGAGCTGATTGGGACCGATCCCGCTGATCGGGGACAGCGCCCCTCCGAGCACGTGGTAACGGCCCCGGAACTCCTGGGTGCGCTCGATGACCACGATGTCCTGGGGTCGCTCGACCACGCACACGGTGGCCGCGTCCCGTCGGAGATCGCGACACACGGAACACTCCTCGCCGGAGGTCACGTTGAAGCAGCGCCGGCAGTAACCGACCTGGTCGCGCAGATCGGTGATGGCCTGGGCGAGCCGGCGGGCATCGGTGTCCTCGATGCTCAGCAGGTGGAAGGCCAGGCGCTGAGCGGACTTGCGCCCCACCCCCGGGAGCCGGGCGAGCTCGTCGACGAGGCGCTGGAGGGGTCCGTCGAACATCAGCCGAGCAGGCCGCCCAGATCCATCCCGCCGGTGAGACCGCCCAACTGGTCCTGCGTGGCCTCGGTCGCCGCCCGCATGGCGGTGTTCACGGCCGCCACCACCAGGTCGCCGAGCATGTCGGGATCGTCGGGGTCGATCACCTGGGGGTCGAACTCGACCGAGACGAGCTCGTTCGACCCCGTCACGACCGCCTTGACCATGCCCCCGCCCGCCGAGCCCTCGAACCGGCGCTGGGCGAGGTCCGCCTGGGCGGCGACGAGCTGCTCCTGCATCTTCTGGGCCTGTTCCATCAAGCGGCGCATGTCGCGAGGGTTCATGGACATGGGTATCTCCGGGGATCGTCGGGTGCGGGCCCCCAGGGTACCCCCCGACGCCCCGCTCACCGGTCGTCGGAGTCGTCCTCGACGAGCTCCGCACCGAGCTCGCTGGCGACGAGCCGGAATGGGTCGGTGAGATCGTCGGGCGCCTCGAAGAGGGCCTCCTTCTCCAACTCGGGCTCTGCCTCCTCCGGGGATGCCGCCGGGTGCTCGCCGATGGAGCGGAACATCACGCCGACCGATCCCCCAAGCAGATCGCCTGCCCGGGTGGCCACGATCGACGTCACCGCCGCGTCCTGCCGGAGGGCCTCGAGATGGAAGTCGTGACGGACCCCGATCACGAGCTTGCCGTGCTCGACCCCGACCGGCTCGGTCTCGCGAAAGAGCGCCCATCTGCGGGCACCCAGCACGTCCCGGAGCGAGCCGTAGAGCCCGGGCCACACGGCGACGAACTGCTCCGCGGTCACCGTGGCCGGGGCAGGCTCCTGGACGGCCGGAGCCGGGGCGGTGGCGGGGGCAGGCTCATCGGCCGGAGCCGAGGCGGTCGCGGGAGCAGGCTCATCGGCCGGCACCGGGGCGGCGGTGGGGGCAGGCGCCGGCGGGGGTGCCTGCTCGGCGGCAGGGGTGACACGAGCGGCAGGGACGGGGGCGGTGGGGACGGGGATGGGGGAGGTGGCGGGAGCCGGCCCACCGGGTGCCCGGCGCTCGAGCCGCTCGAGTCGGGTCAGCATCGCCCCGGAGTCGAGGGAGGTCTCGGGTCGGGTCAGCCGGATGAGGGCGAGCTCGAGCATGAGCCGCTCCTCCCGGCCCTCGCGGAGCTTCACGAGTGCCTCGCCGAGGACGTCCACGGCCCTGAGCACGTCCGAGGTCGGCAGCCTCCCCGCCGCCTCGGTCCACTGGCGCAGCACGTCGGGTGGCTCGTCGGTGACCTCGGCGAGGTTGGGGGCATAGTGGGCGAGGAACACCCCTCGGAAGAAACCGACCGCCTCGCCCGCGAATCTCCGCAGGTCCACCCCTTGGGAGGCGAGCTCGGCGACGAGCTCGAGGGCCGAGGCCACGTCGTGCTCGGCGATGGCGCCTGCCAGCCTGGCGGTGGCGTCGGCGCCGGCCATGCCGAGGGCCCGGCGGACGCCGGCGACGTCGACCGACCCGGCACCGAGCGCCGAGACCTGCTCGAGGAGGCTGAGCGAGTCGCGCACGCTGCCGAGCGCATGCCGGGACACCTCGACGAGGGCGGCGGGGTCGGCTCGGATCCCCTCGGCCTCCGCCACCCTTGCCAGATGGGCGGCGAGCGCCTCCACCGGTACGGCATGGAAGTCGAATCGCTGACTGCGAGAGCGCACGGTGTCGAGGAGCTTGTACGGCTCGGTGGTGGCGAGCACGAAGTGGACGTGCTCGGGCGGCTCCTCGAGGGTCTTGAGGAGGGCGTTGCCGGCGGCACGGCTCAGCATGTGCGCCTCGTCGAGGATGAACACCCGGCGCGCCCCCGCCACCGACGCCACGGTGGTGACGCTCACCCGCATGTCGCGAATGTCCTCGACCGAATTGTGGGAGGCGGCATCCAGCTCGAGCACGTCGAGCGAGCTCCCCTCCGTGATGGCGACACAGGGGCCGCAGGTGTTGCACGGCGCTCCGTCGGGTCCCCGGTTCTCGCAGTTCAGCGCCTTGGCGAGGACTCGGGCGGTGGTGGTCTTCCCCGTGCCCCGCGGGCCGGCGAACAGGTACGCGTGAGCGACCCTTCCCTCGGCCACCTCCCTCGCCAGCGTGCCGGTCACATGGGACTGGCCGATCACGTCGTCGAAGGTCTGGGGACGGTATCGGCGGTAGAGAGCCTGGTACTCCACGGCGGCGATGGTACCCACGGGCCGGTCGGGTGGTCCGGGCGACGCCAGACGCGTCTCGGGACGCGAAGATCGGGCTTTCCGATCGTCGAACCCGGACCACATGACCCGAGCCGTCGTCGCCCTCCTCGTCGCCCTCTGCATCCTCGCCGGTGCCTGCACCGCGCCGGGTGGTGGCGAGCCGCCGCTCGTCGCCACCACCACCTGGCTCCTCGCCGACGTGGTGCGATCGATCGGGGAGGACGACGTGGAGGTGGTTCCGCTGATCCCGGCGGGAGCCGACCCGGAGCGGCACCCCGGACGGCCGCTCGCCGACATGGAACGGCGACCCGACCTCGTCGTGACAGTCGGGCTCGGCTTCGAGGGCGGGATGGCCGATCTGGTGGCGGAGGCCAGGACGGCTGGCATCCCCGTCGTCGAGGTGGCGCCGGTCGGGGAGCCGCTTGCCGCGGCCGATGGCACGCCCGACCCCAGGGTGTGGCTCGACCCGCTGCGGATGGCGTCCACTGCGCCCGTGATCGCCTTCTGGCTGACCGGCCTCGTCCCCGAGCCCGGGGTGGCCTACTGGCAGGGCCGCGGGCGCGCCTATGCGGATCGGCTGCGATCGCTGCACGGGGTGATGGACCGCAGGCTCGAGGTGGTGTCGGAGCTCGCGGCCGGCTCGCCGGGGCTGGAGTATGTCGCCCAGCGGTATGGCCTGGACATGGTCGAACCTCCCCGAGGATCGGTGATCGTGGACGCCACCGACCAGGTGCTCGCCGAGGTCGAGCCGGGATCCCGCCCGGTGCCGGTGGCGCTGGACGACCTCGGCGGTGCATCGGGGTACGCCGATTTCCTGTCGAACCTCGCCGATGCCATCGTCGACGAGGGGAGGTAGTGCCCCGGTTGGTTCAGAATCACCCCGTGCGGTCCGATGTACCTGCGGTGACGACCACCACCGAGCCGGATTCCGTCGCGCCCGCGACGCCCATTCCGCCTGCGGTGTGGGCGAAGGGCCTGACCCGGCGGTTCGGCAAGATGGAGGCGGTCAAGGAGGTCGACCTGTCGATCGCCCCCGGCGAGTTCTACGGGCTCCTCGGCCAGAACGGAGCCGGCAAGACCACCACCATCAAGATGATCGTCGGCCTGCTCCGCCCCACCTCCGGTACGGCCGGGATCGCTCGGTTCGACACCTGGCGCGAGCCGATCGAGGTCAAGCGCCGAATCGGGGTGCTCCCCGAGGAGTTCAACCTCTATGAGCGGCTGACCGGCGCCGAGCTCCTCGACTTCACCGCCGCCATGCACGGACTGCCCCGCCACGAGGCCGTGACGAGACGCGAAGAGCTGCTCGAGCTCCTCGATCTCACCGACGCTGCCGGCAAGCTGGTCGGCGACTATTCCCGCGGCATGCGGAAGAAGGTCGCCCTCGCCGCCGCCATCATCCACCGGCCGCCGGTGCTCTTCCTCGACGAGCCGTTCGAAGGGGTCGATGCCGTGAGCGCGCGCCTGATCCGCGAGATGCTGCGGCGCTACACCGACCGGGGTGCCACCGTGGTGTTCTCCTCTCACGAGATGCACCTCGTGGAGAAGCTCTGCACCCGGATCGGGATCATGCAGGAGGGGGAGCTGACGCTCGAGGACACCCCGGCCGGCCTCTGCAAGCGGATGGGGGTCGACAACGTCGAAGACGCCTTCATCGCCGCGGTGGGGGGTCTCGACCCGTCGAAGGGGGCGGAGTGGTTGGACGCCTCGTCTGGCTGAAGTCGCGACTGCTCTGGAACGGCCTCCGGGCCGACCGGCAGCGCCGGATCGGATTTCCCCTCGCCATGATGATGCTGGCCGCAGGAGCCCTCGTCCTCGTCCGGCTCTATGAGGCCGGCCTCGACGGCCTGAGCCCGGCCGCCTCTGTCCAGCTCTCGTTGTGGGCGGCCCTCGGGTTCTTCGCCGCATGGGTGGCGTTGCCGGTCGTGATCTTCCCGCTCGACGAGAACCTCGATCCCGCCCAGTTCGCCCTCGCCCCCACGCCCCCCGCCCGGCTCGTGGCGGGCCTGGGAGCGGCCTCGCTCGTAGCCCCGTCGGCAGCGGCCCTCGTCATCCTGCTCGGCGCCAACCTGTTGGTGCTGGTGACGGGCCCGGGCCTGGTGCCGGGTCTGGCGGCAAGCCTCGTGCTCCTGGCGCTGCTCATCATCGCCGGGCAGCTATTCACGACCCTCATCTCCGCCGTGCTCAAGTCTCGGAGAGGGCGGGACCTGGCCCTCCTCATCGTGGTCGGGATCGGGTTGGGCGGGTTCGGTGCCCAGCTCGCCGCCACCCGGTCGATCTCGGCGCTCGGGCTCGAGGGGGCGGTGCTCGCCCATCCGCTCGATTCCTGGACCTGGCTGCCGCCACTCGCCGCCCAGCGTTCGATCCTGGCCTCGGCTGCGGGAGATTGGCCGGTGGCGATCACCTTCCTCGTCGTGGCGGCGGCCTGGATCCCGCTGCTCGGTTGGGCCTGGGTCCGCATGCTCGGGTGGATGCTGACCACTCCCCAGGAGAGCTCGGGCCCGGCCCGCCGATCACGCAGCCGTGGCCTGGCGGGCGGCGGAGGGTGGAACGCCCGACGGGTGATCGCCCGCAAGGAGCTCCGCTTCTATGTCCGCGACCCGCGCCAGCGGCTCGTGTGGACCGGAGCGGTGATCTTCGTGGGCCTGGCGGCGGCGTCGATCCTGGTCGGCACCGGCGGTCTCGCCCTCTTCCGGGATCGCGAGTGGCTGCCGTTGATGGCGCCCGCCCTGGTGCTCTTCGTGGGTCTGCCGATCGCCCTCAACCAGTTCGGCTGGGAGCGCAACGCCGCCAGCTACCTCTTCGTGCTCCCGGTCCGGCCCCGCCAGATGCTGCTCGGCAAGAACCTGGCCGTCACCCTGGCGGTCTTCGTCGAGTCGACGGCCATGGCGGTGATACTGGCGATGTTGAGCGACGGCTGGGCGGTGTTGCCGCTCGTGCCGGCCCTCACCTTCTGCGCGGTGGCATGCCAGCTGGCGATCGGCAACCTGACGTCGGTGGTCACGCCCCTCCGGCTCCCGCGAGAGGGCACCGATGTTTTCGCCCAATCGACCGAGCAGGGGTGCCTCGCCATCCTCAGCCAGATGGCGTCCTTCTTCGTGATGGGGCTCCTGCTCGTGCTCCCGGCCTCGGTGACCGTGTTGACGGTCGGCTTCGGCAGCCCCATCCCGTACTGGTTCGCGTCGGGCTTCGCCGTGGTCTGGGGACTCGTCTTCTACCTCGTCTCGATTGCCGTGGCCGGATGGCTGCTGCGTCGCAGGCTGCCCGAGGTCGTGCAGTGGGTGCAGGTGGTGTGATCGGTCAGCAGGTCGAGTGGCCGCAGGCGTGGCACTTGCCGCAGGCCTCGGCGAACTCGAACGACGCCTGGCCGCACACCGGGCAGACCTCGAGCACGTTCCGGTCGCGGGTGGGTGGGGTGGCTGCGAAGTCCTCCCCTCGCCATGGGGCCGAGCCCTCCACGGTGCCGAGATCGGTGCCCGTGGGTGTGCCCCGATTGAGCACCTGCCAGAGCTTCGAACCGTCGCGGTAGACCGTGATGCCCTTGCATCCGAGGTCGAATGCCAGCTCGAACACCCGCCGGACGTCTTGCGGCGACGCCTCCCGCGGCAGGTTGATGGTCTTCGACACCGCGTTGTCGACGTGGCGCTGGAAGGCGGCCTGGTGACGGACGTGCCACTCGGCTCCGACCTCGTGGGCCGTCACGAACCGCCGGCGGAACTCCGAGTCACCGACGTCCATGCCCGCGATGCCCCCCTCGGCGGTGAGGCGCTCGGCCAGGTCGTCCGACCACACCCCCAGCTCCTCGGCGGCCGCCCGGAAGTCGGGGTGGACCTCGACGAGGATCTGGCCGTCGAGAACCTTGCGATGGAACGCCAGCGCGAACAAGGGCTCGATCCCCGAGGAGCACCCGGCGATGATGGAGATCGTGCCGGTGGGGGCGATCGTGGTGCGGGTGGCGTTTCGCATCGGCCGGTTGACGCCGCCCGGGCCGTAGATCGACGCCTCCCAGTTCCCGAAGCTGCCGCGCTCGACCGCCAGGGCCTGTGAGGCCTCGTCGGCGACGAGCCCGATAGCCTCCATCACCTCACCGGCGAGCGCCACCGCCTCTCCGGAGTCGTAGGGGATGCCGAGACGAACGAGCAGATCGGCCCAGCCCATGACACCCAACCCGATCTTCCGGTTCCCCTCCCGATGGAGGGCCTCGATCTCGGGAACCGGGTAACGGGAGCGCTCGACCGCATCGTCGAGGAAACGGACGGCGACGCGCACCACCTCGCCGAGCCGGCGGTGGTCGACGGAGTCGCCGTCCGCTACGAACTTGGACAGGTCGATCGACCCGAGCACGCACGCCTCGAAGGGCAACAGCGGCTGTTCACCGCAAGGGTTGGTCGCCTCGATCCGTCCGAGTGCCGGGGTGGGGTTGGTGCGGAGATCGTTGATCCGGTCGAGGAACACCACCCCGGGATCGCCGGTCTCCCAGGCCGCCTCGGCGATGCGATCGAGCACCTCCCCTGCGTTCAGCTCACCGGCCGGCTCCCCCGACCGTGGATTCCGCAGCCGGTAGGACCGACCCGCCAAGGCCGACGCGAACCAGTCCTCGGTGACGCCGACCGAGATGTTGAAGTTCACGATGCCACCCGAGCGCTTGCTGTCGATGAACTCGACGACGTCGGGGTGGTGCACGTCAAGAATGCCCATGTTCGCCCCGCGCCGGAACGAGCCCTGCTTGATGTGCTCGGTGGCGGTGTCGTACACGCGCAGGAAAGACACGGGGCCGGAGGAGACCCCCATGGTCGTCCGCACGACGTCCCCCGCAGGCCGCAGCCGGGAGAAGGAGAACCCGGTGCCTCCACCCGACTGGTGGATCTTGGCCGCGAGCTTGAGGGTCTCGAAGATCGAGTCGAGCGAGTCGTCCACCGGCAGCACGAAGCAGGCGGCCAGCTGTTCGAGCTTCCTCCCGGCGTTCATGAGGGTGGGGGAGTTGGGGAGGAACTCGAGCCGGCCCATGACGTCGAGGAATCGCTCCGTCCAGATCGCCGGGTCGCCGCCCCACCGTTCTTCGACGCTCGCCACGTCGACGGCCACCCGCCGGAACAGGTCGACGGGTGACTCCACCACCTCACCTCTCTCGTTGCGCGCCAGGTAGCGGGCCTCGAGCACCCGCAGGGCGTTGGGGGTGAGGGGGATGGGCCCGGCCATCACCAGATCATCGTATGGCGATGTCCCGGTGAGCGCCGGGCACGGTACGTTGGGGAACGTGGACGCCCTGTTCCTCCGCCGGCGCGCCGAACGTGAGCAAATCGAGCAGGAGCTGCTGTCGCCGGCGGCTACCAGGTCCGACCGATCCGAGGGAAGGGCCGAACCCGAAGAGCCGGACGAGTACCGCACCGCCTTCGAGCGTGACCGCGACCGGATCGTGCACTCGAAGGCGTTCCGGCGGCTCAAGCACAAGACCCAGGTGTTCCTCAACCCGGAGGGCGACCACTACGTCACCCGGCTCACCCACACGGTCCAGGTCACCCAGGTCGGCCGGGCGATGGCGGTGGCGCTCGGGCTCAACGAGACGCTGACCGAGGCGATCTGCCTCGCCCACGACGTGGGTCACGCCCCCTTCGGCCACACGGGCGAGGAGGCGCTCGGCCCCTTCGCGGGCGGGGAGTGGCTGCACTCCGCCCAGGGAGTCCGCGTGCTGTCGGTGCTCGAACCGCTGAACCTCACCCGGGAAGTCCTGGACGGGGTGCGCGGTCACTCCTGGAAGATCGACCCTCCCCCGCGCACGCCCGAGGGGATGCTGTGCCGATTCGCCGACCGCATCGCCTACCTCACACACGACGTTGCCGATGCGATTCGGGCCGGGGTGATCGAGTTCGGCGACCTGCCCCCGGCATCGGTGCGGCTGTTCGGGGACACGTCTCGGGAGTGGATCAACCGGATGGTCAGGGCGGTCGTCGAGACCTCCCATGGCGCCTCAATGACGGCGACCAGGATATGGTGGTTGCCTCATACGCCATCGAGTTGTGGCGCAACGAAGGCAACGGCACGTGGATTTCAACAACCTGGAGTGGTGGCATTACGGAACTGGCTCTGGGCGATCTGGATAACGACGGAGATATAGACATTGCCGCCGTAAAAGGTGCCTTGTACGTCTTTGAAAATGACGGCACGCCCTGGGATGATAGTTACTGGTCCGGCACGTTCGTCGGCCAGGTCAGCAGTTTGTGCATGGACCTGGTCCTGGCCGATTTCGACCTGGACGGCTATCTGGACCTGGTCACCGCCGACCTATCCGGCCCAATTCAGGTTTGGAGAAACGACG
>JAWOJB010000033.1:0-12758 GCA_046484325.1 Acidimicrobiia bacterium
TGGTTTCGACGCTGAGTGTCGAAGCGCCGGAAGCGAGCCGAGGTCTCCGGAGTCCTCGTTAAAGAGCCGGAACCAACCAACAAGTGCCGAAGACAACTTCGCACTGGCTGCCTGAGTAACCCTCGGTAGCAGCCCGTCCGCCCGGTGGGCACCCGCCTCGCCGGTGTCGGGCGTCGCAATGCGGGATGCCGTCGCCGGGGGCCGGGACCGGCGGCGAAAGACCAACTCCGGCTGGGGCGACGGGGTCATGTGCCATCGGCATCCCGTCCCCGAGAGCTCGCTGATGGCTGCGCTCGGAGATGCCGGCGCCAAGGGCTCAGCGGACCGGGGTTCGACTCCCCGCACCTCCACCGTTGTACTGACGATTTCGATGCCTTCTCCGCTCCATCTCACACTCATTTTCGGGTTCGCTCTGGCGCTCGCAGCCTGCGGCGACACCGACACGGCGTTGAGCCCCGAGGACCGGCTGCGTCTCGGGGAGACGATGTACGGAACGGCCTGCGCCGCCTGCCACGGCGACGCCCTCGAAGGGACCCTGCTCGGTCCCCCGCTGGATGACCTCGACCGGTTCACCGACGAGGATCTCGCCCGGATCATCACCCGAGGCGTGGGAGACGGCTCCGACTGGCCGCCCATGCCGGGAACCAGGCTCCGACCCAACCAGGTCGACGCCGTGATCACCTGGGTGCGCACCCAGGGCTGAGCGACGAGGTTGCCCGGTTCAGCGGGGGGTACCGTATCGACACTCGGGCGACGTGAAGGAGCCGAGGTGGCGCCGAGGAGCATCTACGAAACCGAGGACCTGGCGGCGATCCGCGCCCTGACCCGCCGGTTCGTCGAAGAGGAGGTCACCCCCAAGGCCGACCCGTGGGAGGAGGAGGGGGTGCCCCGCGAGGTGCTGCGCCGGATGGGCGACATCGGCTTCTTCGGCCTGCGGGTACCCGAAGACCGGGGCGGGATCGGGATGGGCCCCCTCGCCTCGCTCGTGTTCGCAGAGGAGTTGGGCCGGTCGACCTTCGGCGGGTTCTCGGCCACGGCAATCGTCCACACCGACCTGGCCATGCCGTATCTCCTCAACTTCGGGGGCGAGCACCTGTGGGACCGCTACCTGCCCGGCTCGCTCACCGGGGAGATCATCGGAGCGATCGGGGTGACCGAGCCCGACGCCGGCACGGACGTGGCAGGCATGCGGACCACCGCCACCCGCGACGGCGAGGGCTATCGGCTGAACGGTTCGAAGATGTATATCACCAACGGCATCAACGCCGACGTGGTGTATGTGGCGGCCAAGACCAACCCGACGGCCAAGCCGTCGCGGGGCATCTCGATCTTCGCCATCGACCGGGGGACCGGCGGCTTCGGGGTGAGCCGGGCCCTCAAGAAGATGGGATGGCGGTCCTCCGACACCGCGCTCCTCACCTTCGACGACTGCTGGGTGCCCGAAGCTCAGCTGGTGGGTGACCTGGACAAGGGTTTCTACGCCATCATGGCCAACTTCCAGAACGAGCGCCTCGTCCTCGGTGGGATGGCGCTCGGCGAGTCGCAGAAGGCGATCGAGCTGACCATCGACTACGTGAAGAACCGTAGGGCATTTGGCGCCTCGCTCTGGACCAAGCAGCGAATCCGGCTGCGGCTCGCCGAGCTGCAGGCCAAGGTCGAGGCGGGCCGCCAGCTCACCTATCACGCCGGCTGGCTGATGGAACAGGGGGTCGACGCCACCAGGGAGGTGTCGATGGTCAAGGCCTTCGTCGGCGAGCTCGTCAACGAGGTGCTCTATGCCTGCACCCAGTTCCACGGGGGCATGGGGTTCATCCAGGAGACGGCGATCGAGCGGATGTACCGGGATGCCCGCATCCACTCGATCGGCGGCGGCGCCACCGAGGTGATGCTCGAGGAGATCGCCAAGCGGTCCTAGGAGGGTGCCCGAGAGTCCGCCGCCTCGATCTCGGTCGGCTCGAGCGGATGCCACGAGAGCTCCATCGCCGCCCACAGCGTCTTCGCCCATGGATAGAACACCACCGGAACCACGGCGTTCACCGCGATCGTTCCCACCAGCAAACCGGTCCAGGGGACGTCGGGCCAGGTGAGAACCATGCCGCCCACGAACACCAGCAGGAAGGTGGCGAAGGTGACGGCGGTGTCGATGATCATCGCCCCGATCCAGTACCCCGGCTCCCGCTCGAATCGCAGGCCGCACCCGCGACAGACCTCGGCCATCACCAAGCCCCGCACCGCGCCCCCCGACCCGCAGCGCGGACAGCGGAGGGCGAGCGCCCTGCCGGCGAGCGTCACGAAACCGGCATCCGGATCGCGGGGTGGCACCCCGGCAGCCTATCCCTCGGGCCCGGTATCGTCGCCGCCGTGCAAGACCCCCGTATCGCCGCCCTCCGGGCCGAGTACGAGGCGGCCGGACTCGATGTCGCCCACGTCCATCCCGACCCGTTCGACCAGTTCGAGGTCTGGTTCGGCGACGCGATCGACGCTCGTCTCGACGAGCCCAACGCCATGGTCCTGGCGACCGCCGATGGCGGCGGCCACCCGTCCGCCCGGGCGGTTCTGCTCAAGGGGTTCGATCGGCGGGGGTTCGCCTTCTACTCCAACTTCGAGTCCCGCAAGGCGGCCGAGATAGCCGAGAATCCTTGGGTGGCGCTGGTCTTCCTGTGGCTGCCGCTCCACCGGCAGGTGCGGATCGAGGGTTCGATCGAGCGGCTGGCCGAGGACGAGTCCGACGCCTACTTCGCCACTCGCCCTCTCGGGGCACGCCTCGGGGCCCACGTCTCGCCGCAGAGCCGGGTCATCCCCGACCGGGCGTGGCTCCACGAGCGCCTGGCCGACCTTGAGCGCCGGTTCGCCGACGGCTCGGTTCCCCGACCCGTCCATTGGGGTGGATACCGGGTCCGGCCGGCCCGCTTCGAGTTCTGGCAAGGTCAGCCCGACCGCCTCCACGACCGGCTCCAGTACCGGGAGGTCGGGGGCCGATGGCTCGTGGAGCGGCTCGCCCCGTGATCGGCAGTTAGCCTGCCGCCTCGTGCGCCTCACCGTCCTCGGCTCCAGCGGCTCGTACCCGGCAGCCGGCCGCCCCGGCTCCGGGTACCTCCTCGAGCAGCGGGGAACCCGGGTCTGGTGCGATGCCGGGCCCGGTACCTTCGACGCCCTTGCCCGGACCATCGACATCGACCTGGTCGACGCCATCGTCGTGTCCCACCGACACGCCGACCACTGTGCCGACCTGCTCGCCGCCCTTCACGCCTGGGCGTACCGACCGGAGCCCCGGCTCGGGGTGCCCCTGTACGCCCCGATCTCGGTGTTCGAGGCGCTGGAGGCGTTCCTCGACGCCGACGCCGGTCACGACCTCCACCGGGTGTTCGACTTCCATCCCGTCGGAGACGGCAGCCGGGCGGACATCGGCGAGCTCGACGTCCGCTTCGTCATCACGGATCACTCGGTTCCGAATGTCGCCTCTCGATTCTCGGACGGCTCCCGGGTGTTCGCTTTCACGGGTGATACCGGGCCGGAGGGATCGTGGCACCCGATCGTCGAGGGCGCCCACCTGCTGCTGTGCGAGGCCACCTACCAGGAGTCCGACGAGGAGCCCGAGTACCCCCACCACCTCACCGCCGCCGAGGCGGGGAGGATCGCCCGTGAGGGGGGTGTCCGCGAGCTCATGATCACCCACATCCCGCCAAACCTCGACCCCGACCGCTCGGTCGGGGAGGCGGAGCGAACCTTCGACCGTCCGGTGGCGATCGCCGTCCCCGGTGCCAGCCACAAGGTGTAGGGAGGACCCATGCCCCGCGACCGCGCCCCCGACGAGCTCCGCTCCGTGCGTCTCCATTGCGGGTACACCGACGCCACCCCGGGCTCGGTCCTCATCGAGGTCGGACGGACCCGCGTGCTGTGCACCGCCTCCATCGACTCCGAGGTACCGCGATGGATGCGGAACTCGAACAAGGGCTGGGTGACCGCCGAGTACGGCATGCTCCCCGGGTCGTCCAACGAGCGAATCGGGAGGGACAACTACGCCAAGGGCAGGTCGCTCGAGATCTCGCGTCTCATCGGCCGGGCCTTGCGGTCGGTGGTGGACATGCCGGCGATGGGGGAGGGAATGGTTCGGGTCGACTGCGACGTCCTCCAGGCAGACGGCGGTACCCGCACCGCGGCGGTGACCGGCGCATGGGTGGCGATGTGGGACGCCTTCGAGTGGGGGGTGGCCAACGGGATGATCGCCCGAAATCCGATCATCGATCACGTAGCCGCCGTGTCGGTGGGGCTCGTCGGTGGCGAGGTGCTGCTCGATCTCGAGTACGAGGATGACGTCGCCGCCGATGTCGACATGAACGTCGTGATGTCGGGGAGGGGGCTGCTCGTCGAGGTGCAGGGCACCGCAGAAGCCGCCCCGTTCACCCGCGACGAGCTCGACCGGATGCTCGACCTCGCCGGGGCCGGCATCGCCGAGCTCGTCGACCTGCAGCGGCGGGCCACGGAGCCCGAATGATGATCCCCCGCCTGGTGGTCGCCTCGCAGAACCCGGACAAGGTGCGCGAGGTCGAGGCGCTGCTCGCCCCGACCGGCCTGGCGGACGAGATCGTGCAGGGGCTCGACTGGTCCGAGGTCGAGGAGACCGGTGAGACCCTGGAGGAGAACGCCCGGCTCAAGGCCGAGGCGGTCACCGAGGTCACCGGCCTCCCCGCTCTCGCCGACGACACCGGCCTGGAGGTACCCGCCCTGGGTGGGGCTCCGGGCGTGCGGAGCTCTCGTTACGCCGGGTCCGAGGCCACCTACGCCGACAACGTCCGGAAGCTGCTGGTCGAGATGACGGGGGTGGAAGATCGGCGGGCCCGCTTTCGGACGGTCGTCGCCCTGGCGTTCCCCGACGGGGCTCTCATGCTGGCCGAGGGGACGGTGGAGGGCGAGATCATCGCCGAGCCGCGGGGCAGCGGTGGGTTCGGCTACGACCCGGTGTTCGAGGTGGGCGGCCGGACGCTGGCGGAGATGACGCCGGAGGAGAAGAACCGCCTCAGCCACCGGGCCAGGGCGATCGAGAACCTGGTGGAGGCGCTCGGCGGGCCGTGGAGGTAGGACCGCTCGAAGCTATGTCCCCCACGCGGTGGGGTAGGGGGGCCGCTTCTCCAAGTCCGGTCTCGGGCTTTCGACCCCCCTACCTCCCGGCTCGCGGGCGCTCGCCGGCAGGAACCTTCCCCCAGCCTGACGGCTGGGGGACAAACACCTCGGCTTTGTCCCCCACGCAGTGGGGGAAGGGGCCCCCGCGGCGTCAGCCGCGGGGTAGGGGGACCGCCTCACCAACGTCGCTCGCTAGGGTTCGGCCCCCCTACCTCCCGGCTCGCGGGCGCTCGCCGGCAGGGACCTTCCCCCAGCCTGACGGCTGGGGGACAAACACCTCGGCTTTGTCCCCCACGCGGTGGGGTAGGGGCCCCCGCCGCCGGAGGCGGTGGGGTAGGGGGGCCGCCTCTCTGACGTCGCTCGCGAGAGTTCGACCCCCCTACCTCCCCGCTCGCTGACGCTCGCCGGCAGGAACCTTCCCCCAGCCTGACGGCTGGGGGACAAACACCTCGGCTTTGTCCCCCACGCAGTGGGGGAAGGGGCCCCCGCCGCCGGAGGCGGTGGGGTAGGGGGCCGGCTCTCTAGGTCTGCTGGCGGGCTTTCGTTCCCCCTACCTCCAGGCTCGCTGACGCTCGCCGGCAGGGACCTTCCCCCAGCCTGCGGCTGGGGGACAAACCGCGCACTGGGGTAGGGGGCGTGAAGCGACCGCCGGGCGACTACCGGCTCTTGAACTGGACGGCCACGCCGGCGGCCACCAGCCCGGCCAGGATGAGGCCGTACCAGCCCGGGGGGACCTCCCATTCCGCCGTGGCCACTCGCATCACCTGGGTGCCGCCCCACAGCGCGGTGAGCCCGATGAAGGCCGGATCCAGCAGGAGGGCGGCAACGATCGCCCCGATCAGACCGACCCCCACGGCGACGATGAGTTGGGTGGTGTCTCCGGCATCACCGACGAGCTCGAGCCCGTTCACGATCGGGAGGGCGAACGTCGAGGCGAACAGGAAGCCGAGGATCGCCGCCCCGAACCTGGTGAGCGTTCGAGCGGCAAGTGCCAGGAGCAAGCCGAGCACGACGCCGATCCCGATCCGTACGGCATCGGACCAGTCGGCGGTGGCCGGGATGAGCTCGGGGAGGAGATAGCCCAGCAGGAATCCGGCGGCGGCCACGACCAGCCACAGCAGCCTGCGACCGGCGAAGAGGGCGAGGACGCCGGCCCCCAGGCCGATGAACGTGGTCACTTCCATTGGGGGGAGGGTAGATGGTTGGACGCGAGTGGGCGGGCCTCCGAAGAGGCCCGCCCACCGTGGCACGTACTGGTTCAGGTCAGGGCAGGAGCACGCCCGTGGTGAGGACGTGGATCACCCCGTTGCTGGCCGAGATGTTGGCTGCAACGACTCCGGCCGCCACCAGCTCGCCCTTGGTGAGGGTGTCGCCGTTGAGCATCTTGTAGCTCGGGGCTGCCAGGACCGAGGTGCCGATCCGGCGACCGTTGGTCACGTGGTAACCGAGAATGTCGCCGAGTGCACCGTCGAGGGCGCCACCCTGGATCAGTCCGATGATGGCGGCTTCGGGTGCGCCGAACGTGTTCTCGAAAGCGGCATCGGTCGGCGCAAACACCGTGAGCTGGCGTCCGCCACTCAACAGATCGACGAGGCCCGCCCGGACGACGGCTTCACGAAGCACGTCGAAGTTGCCGCCCGGATTGGACACGACGATGTCGACGATCGAAGCCTGCCCAGGCTTGGCGCCGGCGGCGGCATCTGACTGGGCCATGGCCGGGGCGGCGAACACCCCGAGTGCGAGGGCGGCCGAAACCGCCATGATGGTGAGACGTCGCATGACTCCTCCTTCTCTCTTTCATCCCTGCGACAGCAGACATACGGAGCCGGGTGACGTCCGGATGAGAGATTGTGCGGGTGAGAGGACTCGAACCTCCACGGGACGTTGCCCACCGGGACCTAAACCCGGCGCGTCTGCCAATTCCGCCACACCCGCGAGTCGCCGATTCTGTCACGAACGAGGCCCCGGATGATGCCGGGGCCTCGACTCGAACAGGGGATTGTGGGTCGCGTGGGACTTGAACCCACAACCTTGGCGTTAAGAGCGCCCTGCTCTGCCAGTTGAGCTAGCGACCCGAGTCGAGGTTACCAGGAGGGCTCGAGACCTAACTGGCCGGGGAGAGCCTCGAGCCAGCCCATTGTCCGGTGCCATGCATCGCCGCTGCGTCGCATGCGAACCCTGCACACGCCCTGGACCAGATGGTTCTTGCGGTGCCCGGTGCCGTCCGGTTTGATGAAGGTCTTGGTGAAGTCGCCGGGCACGAGCCCGAGTCGTTCGCACCACCATGCGATCGCCGCGTTCTCGTCGTTGTCGGCGTGGAGGTTGAGATTGGCACGGAACCGGGCTCCCCGATCGTGGTACCGACGGGCCCAGCTCATGAAGAGCCGGAGAGCGTCGGGGTCGGCATTCGTCAACTCCACCATCCTGGTGGTCTTCGATCCCTCGGCCCAATAGAGCACCGTGCCTGCCACCCACAACGGTTCGGCGAGCAGCGACGGGACCTCGGAGCGAGCCTTGGCTCGGATCTGCTCGACTTCCGCTCGCCGCTTCCGCTGGGTGTCGCGGGGAACCCCCAACTGGCCGCCGGCGCGCCAGGCGATAGCCCGGCATTGCTCCTGGCTCAGGCGGATCTCACGGCACCAGCCGGCCAGGGTGCCCTTGGCGACGGGGAGGATCGACATGATCTCGCCGTAGCTCCATCCCAGTCGCCGCAGGCGACGGCCGGCCTCGGCACGCTCCCAGCGGGAGAGCCGGTCCCAAACCTGCACGGCGGCGTGGACATCGAGTGGCACCTCGAGCATGAGCCCAAGGTAGTGGGAAGGTATGACAGGATCGACGGCGATATCTGTCGATGTTCGTCGGGATGGCCGGATTCGAACCGGCGACCTTCTGCTCCCAAAGCAGACGCGCTACCAAGCTGCGCCACATCCCGGCTGGGTGGAGACTACCGGGCGGTCGAGGCGTGACCAGGAGACGACCCGCCTCGGCCACTAACCTGTGGAGCTCCGCTGGTGTAGCTCAATGGTAGAGCCCCAGCCTACCAAGCTGGAGGTGAGGGTTCGATTCCCTTCACCCGCTCGAAGGGTCGTCGCCGCTGTCGGCAGCCACATGCCCCCGTAGCTCAGAGGACAGAGCAGGAGCCTTCTAAGCTCTTGGTCGGGGGGTCGAATCCTCCCGGGGGCACGGGAGATCGGCCCTTCCACCGATGGTGGCCGTAGCTCAGTTGGTTAGAGCGCCAGGTTGTGGCCCTGGAGGTCGGGGGTTCGAGTCCCCTCGGTCACCCCACCGCCGGGAGGCACGCGCCTCCCGGCGCCGCATGAGCAGGCCATCCGAGGAGAACGCCGTGACCGCCACCGTCACCGATGCAGGCCCCTTCGAGAAGCTCGTCACCTTCACCGTCGAGCATCACGAGCTCGAGGCGGCGGCGGCTCGCACCGCCCGCCGGCTGTCCCAGGAGATCCGGATCAAGGGATTCCGTCCCGGCAAGGCCCCCCGGCCGATCGTCGAGGCGACGGTCGGGAAGGAGCGCCTCCGGTCGGAGACCATCGACGACCTGCTCCCCTCGAAAGTCGCCGAGGTGCTGGTCGACGAGGGCCTCAACCCGGCTGTCAGCCCCCGACTCGAGCGTCTCGACGACGTGATCGGCGGGGGGGTCGAGGTCGAGGTGCGGGTGACCATGTGGCCGACTCTCGACGGACTGCCCGAGTACGCCGGCCGCCTGATCGAGGTCGGCTCCCCGGATGTCGGCGACGAGGAGCTGGCGACCCAGCTCGACCGGATTCGGGAGCAGTTCGCTGCCCTCGAGCCGGCGGACCGCCCCGCCGCCGATGGCGACTACGTCACCATCGACCTGTCCGTCTCCCATGCGGGTGAGCCGGTCCCCGAGGCGTCGGCCACCGACCTCCTCTACGAGGTCGGCTCGTCGGGATTCCTCGAAGGGATCGACGACGTGCTGGTCGGCGTCTCCGCGGGTGACACCGTCGGCTTCGATGGGACCCTGCCGCCGGGGTTCGGCGACAAGGCCGGGCTCGGAGTGGTCTTCTCGGTGGCGGTCAAGGACGTGAAAGCGAAGGTGCTGCCGGATCTCACCGATGAGTGGGTGTCCGAGATCACCGAGTTCGAGACCGTGTCCGACCTCGAGGCCGACCTCCGCGGGCGAATCGGCGACATCAAGCGGCGATCGCTCGCCTCCGAGTTTCGCGAGCGGACGCTCGGGATGCTCGTGGACGAGATCCAGCTCGATCTGCCCGATGCCATCGTCCGGGCCGAGATGGACGAGTTGCTCCACCGGTTCGCCCACCGGCTGGAGGGCGACAACGTCAGCCTGGACGACTACTTCCGGGTCACCGGCGTGTCCGAGGATCAGTTCGTCGCCGACCTGCGTGCGCAGGCCGAGCGCAGCATCCGGACCCGCCTCGTGCTCGAGGCGGTGGCCGATCAGGAGGGGGTGGAGGTCCCCGACGACGAGCTGCAAGCCGTCGTCGAGGTGGTGGCTCTCCAGAGTGAACAGCCCGACCAGGTGAGAGAGGCGTTCGCCGGAACCCCCCGAGGACAGTCACTGCGCGGTGATATCCTGCGTTCGAAGGCCCTCGACGCCCTCGTGGCCCTGGCCTCCCCGGTCGACGAGCATGGGAACCCGGTCGATCTCACGGTCTCGGAGCCGGAACCACCGGTCGAGGTGGAGGCCGAGGTGGTCGAAGGAGAGATCGTCGAGGCGATCGTCGAGGGCGAGGTCGGCGAGGGTCGGGTCGGCGAGGGTCGGGTCGGCGACGGATTCGAGGAGGAGTGAGATGAAGGCCGAAGGATACGTGCCGGTCCCCTACGTAACCGAGCAGACCAGCCGCGGCGAGCGGACCTATGACATCTACAGCCGTCTGCTCAAGGACCGCATCATCTTCCTCGGCACGCCGATCGACGACACCGTGGCCAACCTCATCATGGCCCAGCTCCTCCATCTCGAGTCGGACGATCCCGACAAGGACGTGTTCCTCTACATCAACTCGCCTGGCGGCTCGATCACCTCGCTGTTCGCGATCTACGACACGATGCAGTACATCAAGCCCGAGGTGAACACGGTCTGCATGGGGATGGCGGCCTCCGCGGCGGCCGTGATCCTCGCCGGTGGCTCCCCCGGCAAGCGTTTCGCCCTGCCCCACGCCCGCATCATGCTCCACCAGCCGCACGGGGGAGCCCAGGGCCAGGCGAGCGACATCGAGATCCAGGCCCGCCTCATCGTGCAGATGCGGGAACAGCTCAACCGGATCCTGGCCGACCACACCGGACAGGACTACGAGAAGGTGGCGACCGACACCGAGCGCGACTTCTGGATGCTGGCCGACCAGGCCAAGGATTACGGCGTGGTCGATCAGGTGCTCACGCGGCGGGAGCTGACTGCGGTAGCCTCGTCGTCCTGAGGAGGACTCATGGCCAAGTTCGGTGAGGGCGGCGACCTCTTGAAGTGCAGCTTCTGCGGCAAGTCGCAGAAGCAGGTCGTCAAGCTCATCGCCGGGCCCGGCGTCTACATCTGCAACGAGTGCATCGACCTCTGCAACGAGATCATCGAGGAGGAGGTGGCGGGGGTCGAGGAGACTTCGTACTCCGAGCTCCCCAAGCCGATCGAGATCAACACCTACCTCGACGACTACGTTGTCGGCCAGGACGACGCCAAGAAGGCCCTGGCGGTGGCGGTGTACAACCACTACAAGCGGGTGCGATCGGGAGACATCCGGCGCGACGACGTCGAACTGCAGAAGTCGAACATCCTCCTCATCGGGCCCACCGGGTCGGGCAAGACCCTCCTCGCACAGACCCTCGCCCGGCAGCTCAACGTTCCGTTTGCCATCGCCGACGCCACCGCCCTCACCGAGGCCGGTTACGTGGGCGAGGACGTCGAGAACATCCTCCTCAAGCTCATCCAGGCGGCCGACTACGACGTCAAGCGGGCCGAGCAGGGCATCATCTACATCGACGAGATCGACAAGATCGCGCGCAAGGCCGAGAACCCCTCGATCACCCGTGATGTCTCGGGCGAGGGGGTGCAGCAGGCACTCCTCAAGATCCTCGAGGGAACGGTCGCCTCGGTGCCTCCTCAGGGCGGCCGCAAGCATCCCCACCAGGAGTTCATCCAGATCGACACGACCAACGTGCTGTTCCTCTGCGGAGGGGCTTTCGCCGGGCTCGAGGACATCGTCGCCTCCCGGGTGGGCGGCAAGAAGATCGGGTTCGGCGCCGAGGTGCGGTCGAAGCGCGACTCCCGAACCGGTGACCTGCTTCGGCAGGTCCTCCCCGAGGACCTGATCAAATTCGGGCTGATTCCCGAGTTCATCGGCCGGCTGCCGATCGTGGCAACCGTGGAGGACCTGGATCGAGAGGCCCTCATCCAGATCCTCACCGAGCCGAAGAACGCTCTCACCCGGCAGTACCAGCGCATGCTCGAGATGGACGGCGCCGACCTCGTGTTCACCCGGGGTGCCCTGGAGTCGATCGCCGACCGTGCGATCGAGCGCGGCACCGGTGCTCGCGGGCTCCGGGCGATCCTCGAGGACATCCTGCTCGGCCCGATGTTCGAGGTTCCCTCCCATCCCACCGGCGGACGGATCGTCATCGATGAGCACGTCGTCACCCAGCGCATCAGCCCTTCGATCGAGCCAGGCCCCGGACTCGAAGAGCGCTCTGCCTGATCTGAGCCTGCCGTCCCCTTGACGCGAGGTGCGATCGGACGTCCAATGAAGTCGAAGTTGGCCGACGCCGATTCGACGCCGGCCAAGTGGCGTGGCGGGGCGGTTGCCCCGCCCGGGCCAGGGAGGCGATGACCTTCGGCCTGTAGGCGGTCACCTGGGCCCGAGGCGAGCCAACGGTGAGACCGGCCCTCCCCGGTAGGAGAGAGGGGAGGCGAGATGAGCGATCCGGCGCGACGCAGGATGGCCGGTCTCGGCACGTTCCTGCTGACCCTGTCCATGCTGGTGTTCACGATGGGCGGCCCCGCCGTCGGGCTCGAAGAACAGGGCGGCCAGTACGAGCCACCGGCGGGCTGCATCAAGATGGAGGAGGAGGGGACCCCGCGGGTGGTCGGGGTGGACGGGCCGGTGGTCGTCGGTGACGTCACGGTGACGTTCACCTGGATCCCGAAGGAAGGCGAGCCCGGCGAGTGGATCGGGTTCACCTGGGCGGCGACGGGCGGGATCGCCGGCGGCACGGTGAAGGCGGCCAACGAGGATCTCTACACGTGGGGCCCGGCCGCCTCCGGGACCTTCACGGTTCCCGAGGTGGGTGGCATCGTTCATGCCATCTCGTTCGTGATCGTGTGCCAGGGTGAGACGCCGACGACGCCGGCGACCGAGCCGACCACGCCGGCGACCTCGGAGGTGACCCTGCCGTCCCAGGGGAGCACGGTTCCCTCGTCCGTCCCCGTGTCGGTGCTGCCGACGACGGTGACGCTGGCCCCGCAGCAGGCGGCGACCACCGCGGTGGTCGCCACGCTGCCGTTCACGGGCACTCCGGTCGGAGCCGGTGTGGTGCCCCTGGCCATGTCGCTCCTGGGCATGGGCGCGGCGATGCTGTCGATGGCGAAGGGCGGGCGGCGGATCTCCTGACCGTGTCCGTGCTCGCGATCGGGGCCCGGCAGCTGCCGGGCCCCG
>JAWOJB010000035.1:0-2775 GCA_046484325.1 Acidimicrobiia bacterium
CGGGGCCCGGCAGCTGCCGGGCCCCGAACCGTGCCCGGACGGAAAGACCGGAAACCGGCCGCTGTGCGAATAAGCTCCGAGGTGCTGGTACGAGTGGGCACACGGGGCGAAGAGGGCCCCGTTCCCCAGGGGCACACGGGCACATAGGGGACGACATGAACATCCAAGCGCTGGCCTTCCGGCGGGTGGCCGGACTCGTGCTGCTGTTGGTGCTGATCGGCGCCGCGACGATCGGGATGGGCATGCCTCCCGCCTCCGCCGAGGATCCGCATATCCTCGTGGTCGACGGAGTCGAGTACGACCACGCCTTCGAGACCCGGGGGACGATCCACTGGTACACCCCGGGCGTCGACGAGGTCGACGAGGCCAGGTACGGCGACGTGGTGTGGGATGGGCAGGGCTCCGAGAACCTGCCCTGCGAGGGGGAGCTCCACTGGGTCTACTCCAAGGTGGCGAAGATCCTCGTGATCTCCGAGTGTGTGCCGGCCGCGCCGACGACCACCCCGCCGGCTCCGCCGGTGACCCCGCCGACGACGCCACCTGTCACGGCTCCGCCGGTGACCCCGCCGACGACGCCACCTGTCACGACCCCGCCGGTGACCCCGCCGACGCCACCTGTCACGACCCCGCCGGTGACCCCGCCGACGACGCCACCTGTCACGATCCCGCCGGTGACCCCGCCGACGACGCCACCGACCAGCGCACCCGGGGCCGAGCTCGGCCGGATCCTCGTCGTGAAGGAGGTCCAGGGCATCGGGCCGGCCCAATCGTTCCCGTTCGTCGCGTCGTGGAGTGCCACGGGCTTCTCGCTCGCCGACGGCGAGTCGAACGTGTCCGGCGACCTGCCGCCGGGCATCTATGCTGTGTCGGAGAACGTCCCTCCTGGAACTGCGAACGCCCGTTGGGAGCTCATCGACGCGGAGTGTGACAACGGCGACGAGCCCTCGGCGATCACGATCGGGGCCGGTGACACGGTGACCTGCACGTTCGTCAACGCCTTCGTCGAGGTCGGCGGCATCCAGGTTACGACCACCACCGCGCCGGCCACCACCACGACGGCCGCTGTCGTGCCGACGGTGGTGACGCTGCCCTTCACGGGAAGCCCGATCCGCGGCGCCGAGCCCGCTCTCGCCCTGGCCCTGCTCGGGGTGGGGGCGGTCTGGATCGTCCTAACACGATCGCGAAGGGCGACCGGCACCGACTAGGCCGGCTGCTGGTCCGGTCGACCTATGGCGGGTGTCTAGTCATTCGGCCAACATGATTGCCTGGCCACGTCAGAGTGCGTGGCGCGTGGAAGGAACGAGGGAGGCGACGACCTCCGGTCCGAGATCGGTCACCGATGGTCCGGAGCGAGCCAGTGGTGAGACCGGCCCTTCCGGACGGGCAACTCGAGGGGCATTCGCTATGGGCAAGCTGGCACATCGGAGGGCGGCAGGTCTCGCCGTCCTCGTTCTCCTGTTGGGTCTGATTCCACTGGTGGCGCTGGCGGCGGTGACTCCGGTCGAGGATGGAGCGCAGTATCCGAACTTTGGCCAGGCGGGGGACATCTGTCCGAACGGTCAAGAGGGGTGGTCGACTCACGTCAACGAGAGCGATCTCGCCTCGAGGAGTGGCGGTTGGGGCACGGCCAAGGGAACGGGCACGTCGGTCGAGGTGACCCTCAACGAGGGCTACGAGCTGATCGTGTGCGTGAAGAGCGGCGCCGAGGCTGCAGGCACCGGCCGCGAGTTCTACCAGGTCACCTATGAGGAGGACGAGGGGGGCGAACCTATCACCCAGATCGTCTCTCACTCGACCGGGGATCTCTCCCACTGGTCGTACAGGGTCGTGACCACGCCGACGACCGAGCCGACGACGCCGCCCACCGAGCCAACGCAACCCATGACGCCTCCGGCGCCAGGTGCCATCGTCATCGAGAAGGTGAGCAACATCGGGACGGGGACATTCCAGTTCACCTCGCCTCAACTCGGCCCTTTCGCCCTGACGACGACGGCCACCGGTGCCGCAGGCAAGGTATCGACGACGTTCTCCAGTCTCCAGCCCGGCACCTACTCGGTGGCCGAGACGCTCCCAACCCCGACGTCGACGCCCGAGGAGACGAAGTCCTGGACGATGACGGTCTCATGCAGCAGCGGCGACGAGCCGTCCGCGATCACCCTCGCGGCTGGTGAGACCGTGACCTGCACCTTCGTCAACAGCCTGGCGGTTGTCCGCGGCATCCAGGTCACGACCACAACCGCCCCAACGACTACCACGACGGCTGCCGTAGCCGCCTCCACGCTGCCCTTCACCGGGCCAGGGGACGACCTCATGGCCGTTCCGGTGGCGATGGCCGTGGTGGCCATCGGGCTCATCGCGTTGCTGGGGGCCACCCGCCCGGAGGAGGAGACCATCAGGCGCTGACCGGTCTCAGGCGTCCGTCTGGCCCCGTACGCTGGTCCGGACGACCCATGGAACCGCCGGCGTTCGTCACAACGATGGGGGGTGCGGGGAGGCTGGGCTTGACAGCCCCCACTCCCGGGGTTCACTGACAGTGTTGGCCACACCACCAGGTGTGGCAGCGGGGAAGTTGGGAGGCAACGACCTCCGACCCGAAGATCGGTCACCGATGGGTCGGAGCGAGCCAGTGGTGAGACCGACCCTCTCCCGAGTTGGGCTATTGGGGACATAGGGAGGTCGGAGATGAGTACATCGGTCCGCCGCAGGGTCGCAGCCTTCGCTGCATTCTTCGTGTCGTTGGCGTCATTCGGGTTCGCATTCCTGAATACGACGTCT
>JAWOJB010000086.1:0-33469 GCA_046484325.1 Acidimicrobiia bacterium
CGGCTCCTGGATACTGCTTTCTACTTCTTCCCACGCTGGATGGCCGCAATCCTCATCCGCAATGCGTTGAGCTTGATGAAGCCTTCGGCGTCGGCCTGGTTGTAGACCTCGTCGGCCTCGAAGGTGGCGAAATCGACGTTGAAGAGCGAATCGGTCTCCGACTGGCGTCCCACCACGCGGCAGTGCCCCTTGTAGAGTTTGATGCGGGCGACGCCGTTGACGCTCTGCTGGGTCTGATCGATGAGAGCCTGCAGGGCGAGGCGTTCGGGGGAGAACCAGTAGCCGTTGTAGACGATGGCGGCGTAGCGCGGCATGAGGGAGTCGCGAAGGTGCATGACCTCGCGATCCATGGTGATCGATTCGACGCCGCGATGCGCTTCCTCCAGAATCGTGCCGCCGGGGGTTTCGTACACGCCGCGGCTCTTCATCCCCACATAACGGTTCTCCAGCAGGTCGACGCGGCCGATGCCGTGCTTGCCGCCGAGCTCGTTGAGTTTGGCCAGGAGGTTGGCAGGCGAGAGGCGCTCGCCGTTGACGGCCACAGCGTCCCCCTTCTCGAAGGCGATCTCGACGTATTCGGCTTGATCGGGAGCGTCTTCGGGGCGAACGGTGAGGGCGTACATCTCCTCGGGCGCTTCGGCCCACGGATTTTCAAGGACCGCTCCTTCGAAGGAGATGTGCAGCAGGTTACGGTCCGAACTCCAGGGGCGCGCCTTGGTCACCGGGATATGGATATCGTGCTTCTTGGCGTAGGCGATGAGAGCCTCGCGGCTGTTCAGATCCCATTCGCGCCAGGGAGCGATAACGGTGATGGCCGGATCGAAGTGGTAGTAGGCGAGCTCGAAGCGCACCTGGTCGTTCCCCTTGCCGGTGGCGCCGTGGGAGACGGCATCGGCCCCTTCCTTTTTGGCGATTTAGACTTTCAGCTGTATCAGTTTTACTGATTGGAATTTCTTTTTGATTAAGTATTGGACCAGTATCTACGCCTGCATCCATCTTCATGATGGTAATACCAGTTTTTTCATCACCATGGCGAATTGCTGACTGGATAGGAGCTGCTCCTCGCCAACGTGGTAATAATGATCCGTGAACGTTGACCCAGGCCTTCGAGGCCGTGTGACCGAGGAGGAGGCGAACGTGCAGGACCGCCGCCGCAGCTGGGCCGAGCCCTGGAAGGTGAAGATGGTGGAGCCGATCCGGATGACCACCCGCGAGGAGCGGGAGGCGTCCATCCGGTCGGCCGGCTACAACACCTTCCTCCTGCGGTCCGACGATGTCTACATCGACCTCCTCACCGACTCCGGCACCTCGGCGATGTCCGATCGCCAGTGGTCGGCGCTCATGCTGGGAGACGAGGCCTACGCCGGAGCCAGGAGCTACTACCACCTCGAGGATGCGGTCCGGGAGGTGTACGGATACGAGGAGCTCATCCCCACCCACCAGGGCCGGGGCGCCGAGCACATCCTCAGCCAGATCCTGATCTCCGAGGGCGACGTGATCCCGGGGAACATGTACTTCACCACCACCAAGTTCCACCAGGAGTACGCGGGCGGGCGGTTCGTCGACGTCATCATCGACGAGGCCCACGATCCCTACTCGGATCATCCCTTCAAGGGGAACGTCGACCTCGACAAGCTGCGGCGGGTAATCGAAGAGGTGGGGGCGGACCGGATCCCGTACATCTCGGTGGAGACGAACGTCAACATGGCCGGCGGGCAGCCGATGTCGATGGCCAATCTGTCCGCCGTCCACGAACTGTGCGGCAGCCACGGCATCCTCGTGATGCTCGACGCCACCCGAGCGCTCGAGAACGCCTGGTTCATCAAGCAGCGCGAGGGCGGCTACGAGGACCGGAGCGTCAGGGAGATCCTGCTCGAGATCTGCTCCCACTCGGACGGCGCCACCGTGTCGTCCAAGAAGGACAACCTCGTCAACATCGGCGGGTTCCTCGCCTTACGCGACCCCGATCTCGCCCGCAAGGCCCGCGCCCTGCTCGTCGCCTTCGAGGGGCTCCACACCTACGGCGGGATGTCGGGCCGGGACATGGAGGCGCTCGCCCAGGGCATCCGCGAGATGGTCGAGACCGATGACCACGTGCGGACGCGGGTCGGCCAGGTCGAATACCTCGGGCACAACCTCCTCAAGGCGGGGGTGCCGGTGGTCCGGCCCATCGGCGGCCACGGGGTGTTCCTCGACGCACGGGCGATCCTCGAGCACCTCCCCCAGCACGACCTGCCCGCCCAGTCCCTCGCCGCCGCCATCTACCTCGACTCGGGGGTCAGGGGCATGGAGCGCGGGGTGGTCTCGGCGGGTCGCGATCCCGAGACCGGCGACCATCACTACCCCAAGCTCGAGCTCGTGCGGCTCACCATCCCCCGCCGGGTCTACACCCAGGCGCACATGGACGTGGTCACCGAGTCGGTGGTCGAGGTCTACGAGCGGCGGGAGGAGATCGGCGGGCTGCGGTTCACCTACGAGCCGGAGGAGCTCCGCTTCTTCCAGGCCCGCTTCGAACCCATCACCCCCTGGCGCTTCTGACCCCGATCGGACCAACCCAGGGCTGGGGAACACGGAAATCGTGTTCCCCGGCCCACGGTTCATCGGCCGTCACGACCCCCGGGGCGGGATCCCGCTCTCCACGGATCGGTACAGCCGGAATACCTCATCGCCTCGCCGCTCCTCGTCGACGAATCCCAGGAAATCCCGGGCGAGGCCGGTGAAGGCGCCGCCCGAGTCACCCGCCGCCCGCCGCAGATCCGGCGGCCGGTCGGTGTGATACCGCCAGAGTTGGTGGTACTCGCTCTGCTCTCCCGATCCCCGCCAGATGGGCAGGTAGGTCCCGAGGTACTCGTACGTGGGCGGGGCCAGCTCCACGAACGACGCCTCATGGTCGACCAGCCATCGACGGAACTCGTCGGCGCGCTGGGCCTTGACGAAGAACCCCCAGTCCGACAGCAACGCCATGTCCGCAACCCTACGGGATCGCGCCGGGCGGCGTCGGGCCCGGAGGGGCTCAGATCCCGGCGTCGACGTGGAGGGCGCGAAGCGCGATGCGCACCATGTCGTCGAGGCTCCGCTCACGCTCCTCGGACGAGGTCCACTCCCCGGTGCGGACGTGGTCCGAGACGGTGAGGACCGACAGCGCCCTCGCCCCCCGCTCCGCCGCCACGCCGTAGAGGCCCGCCGTCTCCATCTCCACCGCCAGCACGCCCATCCGCTCCATCACGTCGAAGGCATCCGGGTGCGGGTTGTAGAACAGGTCGGCCGTATGGACGTTCCCGACCCTCACCGTAACCCCGACCTGGCCGGCGGCGTCGACCGCCGCCCGGACGAGGTCGAAGTCGGCAACGGCGGCGAAGTCCCACCCCGCGTATCTCGCCCGGTTGGTCGACGAGTCGGTGCAGGCGCCGGCTGCCACGACCACGTCGTGCAATCGGATGTCGGACAGGATGCCGCCGCAGGAGCCGACCCTCACCAGGCGCCGGCACCCATAGACGTCGATGAGCTCGGTGGCATAGATGGAGGCCGAGGGGATGCCCATCCCGGTCCCCATCACCGACACCGGCATTCCCTCGTGGGTTCCAGTGAACCCGAGCATGTTGCGGACCGCGGTGACCTGGCGAACGCCCTGGAGGAAGCTGGTGGCGATGTGCTCGGCCCGGAGCGGGTCGCCCGGGAGGAGAACGGCCTCGGCGAAGTCACCGGGCTCGGCGGAGTTGTGGGGCGTGGGCATGGGCGCGGCTCCAGGGTCGGTGGCGCCCCGACGGTAGACGAGCACCTCCGGGCGTCCGAACCGTGGGCCGGGGACCACGATTTCCGTGTTCCCCAGCCCTGGGTTGGTGTCAGTCGAGGACGAAGTTGGTCCCCAGGGCACCCGGGGGCTCTGGGACCAGCCTGCGACGCAGACGCGGATACGGTTCGGTGGCGGCGCGCAGGATCCGCGAGCTCACCAGGACGAGCGCGAAGATCATGAGCGGGAACGGCAGCGAAGGCAGGATCTGGGCGAGGCCGGGGACGACCGGCTGCAGCCGCAGCGCGAGCACCTGGAGGGCGCCGAACAGGTAGCAGCCGAAGGCCACCCGGACCGGCTGCCAACCTCCGAAGATGACGATTGCGAGGGCGATCCAGCCGAAGCCCTGGGTGAGGCCCTCGGCCCACCCTGCCTTTTGATCGAGCGAGAACGCCGCCCCGCCCACGCCCACCAGGGAGCCGCCGACCACGGTGGCGGCGTAGCGATACCACCGGACCGGTATCCCCCGGGCGTGGGCAGCCTCGGGACGCTCACCCACCGCCCGGAGCTCGAGACCCCGACGGGCCCGAGCCAGGAACAGCGCGGCCGCGACCACCAGGACCATGCTGGCGTACACGGACACGTTGTGGGAGAACAGCACCCGGCCGACGAACGGGAGATCCGACAGCACCGGGATCGGACGGGGGCTGACCTGAGGACCGCGAAGCCGGACGAAGTCCTGGCCGAGGAAGGCCGACAGCGAGCCGCAGAGCAGGGTGAGGACGAAGCCGACCGCGATCTGATTGAGGCGCAACGTCACCCCCGACCACGCCACGATGAGCGCCACGAGGGCGGCGACCCCGGCCCCTGCCGCGAACCCGGCGACGACGGAGCCGGTGACGTAGGCGGCGGCGAAGCCCGCCATCGCCGAGAGCAGGATGGACCCATCGAGCGAGAGGTTGATGACACCCGACCGCTCGGTGATCGCCTCGCCGACGGCGGCGAAGACGAGTGGCGAGGCGGCGGCGATGATCGACGCGAGAGTCGCATCCATCAGGGGCCGCCTCCCCCGCCGGGTGCCCACACGGACGGCGCCGGGGCCCCGGCCGACCCGGCCCGCTCCCCCCGCCGCGTCTGCCAACCGCCGACCAGGAGCGCCACCAGGACCAGCGTGCCCTGGATCACACCGCCCAGCGAGGAGTTGAGGTCGAGGCGGAGGTCGAGCTGGGAGGATCCCACCGAGATCGCCGCGAAGAAGAAGGCGATCGGCCCCACCCACCGGATCGAATAGCCGGCGAGCAACACGACGAGGATCGCGAGAAACCCACGTCCTCCCCCGATCGCCGGCACCAACTTGTGCTGGACGCCGATGGCCAGCACCCCGCCGGCGACACCGGCCAGCCCTCCGCCGATGCCGAATGCCCCCATCATGACCGCTTCGGCCCTCAGTCCGATGAGCCGGGCCGACTCGATGTTGCTCCCCACCGCCCGGAGGTCGAGGCCGAGGCTGGTCCGGGCGAGCAGCCATCCGATGAGGCCGAGCCCCCCCAGCGCGAGCAGCACCGCCGGAAGGGAAAGCCGAGTCGAGGCGATCGTCGGGAGCCACACGTCCATCCGGAAGAGGTCGGTTCCCGAGGTCGAGGCGATCCCCGCCCGCTTCCAGGGGCCGATGATGAGATAGGTGGCGAAGGCCTGGGCGACGAAGCCGAGGCCGAGGCCGCCGAAGATCTCGTTGATCCCCCACCGAACCCGCAACACTCCGGCCAGGCCGGCCCACAGCGCCCCCCCCAGCATGCCGGCGAGCAGGGCGGCGACCATGACGATCCACCCCGGCCCGGGCATGGTCCGAGCCACCCAGGTGGCGGCGATGGCGCCGGCGATGATCTGGCCCTCGACACCGATGTTCCAGAGGCCGGCCTTGAAGGTGACGACGAGGCCGGCGGCCGCCAGGGCCAGCGGGACCCAGGCGGTGATGGTGTCGGCCAGCTTGGCCACCGACCCGACCGAACCGGTCACGATGACGCCGAGAGCCTGGATCGGCGGAGCGCCGACGACCACGAGCAACAGCATCGAGAAGGCGACCGCGCCGAGCACCGGGAGCACCAGCCGGCGGGCCGCGGTCATGCCGTCCGCCTCCCGCCGATGAGCGCGCCGAGACGAAGCGGATCCACCGTCGCCGCCTCCACCACCTCGAGGATCCGGCCATCGAAGAACACGGCGATCCGGTGGCAATAGCGGATGAGCTCGTCGAGATCGGCCGAGGACACGACGATCGCGGTCCCGTGCTCGGCTCGCTCGAGCAGGAGTCGCCAGACGTCGTTGGCGGACTCGATGTCGAGGCCCCGGGTGGGCTCTTCGAGCAGCAGCAAACGCACCTCGTCGGGCATCATCGCCAGGAGGACCCGCTGCTGATTCCCGCCCGAGAGGTCGTCGACCGCCGACCCCGGCCTACCGACCACGTGGTACCGCTCGATGGCGGCCCGGGCGTCGGCGTCGGCGGCGTCCCAGTCGATCACCCCTCCTCCGGGCCGGGCGAGGCGCACATGCTCGGTCACGGTCAGGCCGGGGAACAGGCCTTCCTCCAGCCGACCCGCCGGCAGATAGTGGAGGCCGAGCGCCCTCAGCCGCCGGTAGGCCAGCCCGGTCACATCGACCCCTGCGAGCTCCACCCGCCCGGCGTGGGGGCGGTCGAGCCCGGACACGGCCCGCAACAGCGCCCGCTGGCCGCTCCCCGCCAGCCCGGCCAGCCCAACCACCTCGCCGGCCCTCACGTCGAGGGTCGCCTGCTCCACCCGCCGACGGCCCGCGTGCGACGCGAGATCTCTCACCGCAAGCACGGTCGCGCCGATCGGCCCCCGGTCGGCCGCCTGCACCGCCACCTGCTTGCCGAACATCAGGCCCACGAGGTCCGGGGCGGGGCACGGGAGATCGCGATCACCCACGATCCGGCCCGAGCGCATCACCGACACCCGTGCGCAGAGCTCTTCCACCTCCTCGAGCTTGTGCGACACGAAGAGCACGATGAGTCCCTCGCCCGCCAGCAGGCGGAGCGCCTCGAACAGGGCCTGCCGCTGTCCGGTCGAGATCCCGCTCGTCGGCTCATCCAGGATCAGCACCCGGATCCCCAGGGCGAGCAGTCGCACGATCTCGAGCTGCTGCCGCTCGCCCACCGACAGGCTGCGGGCCTCGCGCTCGGGATCGAGCCGGAACCCGAGCCGGCCGGCCCCCTCTTCCAGTTCGGCCCCGGCCCGGCTTCGGTCGCCGTCGGCCCGTCCCAGCACGTAATTGTCGAGCACCGAGAACGGCAGGCACACGAGAGGATCCTGGTGGAGCATCCCGATCCCGGCATCGACCGCGGCTCGGGGGGACCCCAGCCGGATGGGGTATCCGTCGAGCCGGACCTCGCCGTGGTCGGCCGGCTGATACCCCGACAGGATCTTCATCAGCGTGGACTTGCCGGCGCCGTTCTCCCCGAGCACGGCGTGCAACGAGCCGGGCTCGACGAGCAGGCTCACCTGGTCGTTGGCGACCACCTGCCCGAATCGCTTGGTGACCTGTCGGACGTCGAGGCTCATGGGTGCGTGTGGGTGACGATGGCGGGGGGAGCCGTTCGCTCCCCCCGCCATCCCATCGGTTGCAGGATCAGCTGCTGGCGCCGATCACGCCCTCGAGGAGTTGGGGCATGTACCAGACCTGGAACTCGGTCGCCGCCTCGCCCTCGGCCAGGAAGGCCGACCCGTCCTGGTAGTTCAGCGGCCCCGTCCACAGCTCGAGCCCGCCGGCCAGCTCGGCGATGAAGGCGTCGAGATCGGCCTCCGCCTCGCCGAGGCCCTCACCGTTCACGAACCCAACGATCGAGGTGTCGGGGTTGTTGATGTCGGACCAGTCGGGGCCCAACCACTGCCACTCGGCGGTGAAGGTTCCCTCCTGGACCGACCGGGCGATGTCGAGATACGCCGGGCCCCAGTGGAAGTAGGGGACGCCCAGGCAGATCTCGGGCGCCTCCTCACATGCCCCCTCGTAGTCGTAGGGGATGGCCCACACGTTCTCGCCGGCCGCGGCCCGCTGGCCGGTCCGCACGAGCGCCTCGGTGGTGTCGATGCCCGAGATCACCACGTCGGCCCCACCGTCGAGGAACTCGTTGGTGACCTGGGTGGGGTCGAGCGTCACCCCCGGGATCTGGAACCAGAACCCGATCCAGTTCACGGCGAAGGTCAGCTCGGCGGCGTCGCCGCCGCGGTACTCCTCCCAGCAGTGCTTCGCTCCCAGATAGGCGGCGTTGACGAGCCGCCGGGTCTCGTCGTTGATCAGCGGGCCGACGTACCCGATCGAGCCTGTCTCGGACTTCAGGGCGGCGGCGCAGCCGGCGATCATCTTGCCGTACTCCATCTCGCCCATCACGTTGCCGAGGTTGTCCAGCCCGGCGAAGGCCTTGCCGTCCTCCCAGGCGCTGTCGCCCGACGACCAGATCATCGGGACGTCGGGGTGGGCGGCCGCGGCCTCGAGGATCCCGTCCTTCATGTCGTCGGACGTGGCGAAGATGAGCTGCGCGCCCTGGTCGATCATGTCGTCGACGATCTGGGTCAAAGGCGTGTCGGGCCGATCGGCCGGATTCACCTTGTCGATGACGATCATCGTGGCGCCCAGCATCTCCTCGACATACTCGCCGGCCTCGCGGTGGGCCTGGCTCCAACCCCGGTCGTCCTGGGGCCCGACGAGGATCATGCCGAAGGTGAGCGGCGCAGCCGGGGCCTCGCCGGTCGTCGTGGTCTCACCGGCCGCCGTGGTCGTGGTCGTGCCCTCGTCGGCGCCGCAGGCGGCGATCACGAGAGCCAGCGCCAGGACCAGGGCCCAGCGGCGCGAACGTGCCTGTCTCATGACTGTCCTTCCTCCTCATGCCCGTCGCCCGTGCCCGGCACGGCCGGAGAGACGCCGGGGAACGTCGCACCCGTGAGGCTCGCGCGCCCCTGAGGGCGCGACCAGAGGCTTCCGGCTAGACCCCGCCGAGACAGAGGTACTTCGTCTCGAGGTACTCGTCGATCCCATAGGCGCCGCCCTCGCGGCCGATTCCCGATTGCTTCACCCCGCCGAACGGTGCGATCGGGGTGGAGATGAGGCCGGTGTTGATGCCGACCATCCCATATTCGAGCGCCTCGGCCACCCGGAAGATCCGGCCGGGATCGCGGGCGTAGAAATAGGAGGCGAGACCATAGGGGGTGTCGTTGGCCAGCCTCACCGCCTCCGCCTCGGAGCCGAACCGGTAGAGCGGAGCCACCGGGCCGAAGATCTCCTCGACCGCCATCTCCATGTCCGGCGTGACCCCCGACACCACGGTCGGCTCGAAGAAGGTGCCCCCGAGCGGGTGCACGCCTCCGCCGGCCAGGACCCGGGCACCCTTTCCCACGGCGTCGTCGAGGAGCTGCTGCACCTTCTCGAGCGCGGATGCGTTGACGAGCGGGCCGATGTCGGTGGCGGTGTCGGTGGCCGGGCCCACCGTGAGGTTCCGTACCGCCGCCGTCAGCTTCTCGGCGAAAGCCTCGTAGACGGAGTCCTGGACCAGGATCCGGTTGGCACAGACGCAGGTCTGACCGGCATTCCGGTACTTCGAGGCGATCGCCCCCTCGACGGCGCCGTCGAGATCGGCGTCGTCGAACACGATGAACGGGGCATTCCCCCCCAGCTCGAGTGACACCCGCTTGATGGTGGAGGCCGACTGCTCCATGAGGAGCCGCCCGACCTCGGTCGAGCCGGTGAACGAGACCTTCCGCACCCTGGGATTGGTGGTGAGCTCCAGGCCGATCGGGCCCGGCCGTCGTCCGGTGACCACGTTGAACACCCCCGGAGGGATGCCTGCCCGGCGGGTGAGCTCGGCCTGGGCCAGCGCCGAGTAGGGGGTATCCCCGGCCGGCTTGACCACGACGGTGCAGCCGGCGGCGAGCGCAGGCCCCACCTTGCGGGTGATCATGGCGAGCGGGAAGTTCCAGGGGGTGATGGCGGCCGACACACCCACCGGCTGTTTGACGACGAGCAGCCGCTTGGTCGGATCGTGGGTGGGGATCACGTCCCCGTAGGTCCGTTTGGCCTCCTCGGCGAACCACTCGACGAAGCCGGCCCCGTAGGTGACCTCTCCCCTGGCCTCCCGGATCGGCTTGCCCATCTCCATCGCCATCAGGAGGGCGAGATCGTCGGTGTGCTCCACGATCAGGTCGAACCAGGCGCGGAGCAGGCGCGACCGCTCACCGGCGGTCAGGTGCGCCCACGCAGGGAAGGCGGCGTCGGCGGCCTCGACCGCCCGGGCGGTCTCGGCCCGGCCCATGTCGGGAACCGTGCCGATCACCCCGCCGGTGGAGGGGTTGGTGATCTCGAACTCGCCTCCCGAGTCGGCGCCCGCCCATTCGCCCCCGATGTAGGCCAGGGTACGGAACAGCTCCGGATCGGCGAGGTGGGGTCTGTGCATCGTCGTCATGGCTTCCTCTCGTCCGGGCTCCGCGGCAGCTCAGGCGGACATGACCTCGGCCAGCGCGTCCATCATCGTGTCGATCTGGTCGTCGGTGATCACCAGTGGCGGGCACATCGCCAGCGACGTACCCAGCGGCCGCATGATGACGCCCTTCTCCAGCAATCCGTTCCTGACCGCCACCGCATCCCGACCCTCCGGCACCGTGACCGCCCAGATCGCACCTTCGCCGCGCACGTCGCGCACGAGCCCGTCGGCCTCCATGCTGTGCAGGGCCGGAGCGAGCCGGGAGCCGATCACCCGGGCCCGATCGAGCAGGCCCTCCTCGGCGAGGATCTCGATGTTCCGAAGGCCGGCGGCACAGGCGATCGGATGGCCCGAGTACGTGTACCCGGTGCGGAGCACGAACGCCGGGTCGGACTCGATCGCCTCTCGCACCGATCGCCCCACGATCACGCCCGACAGCGGGACGTAGCCGGACGTCACCGCCTTGGCGAAGGTCACGAGATCGGGCTCGAAACCGTAGAAGCCGCTCCCGAACCACGTCCCGAGCCGGCCGAACCCGCAGATCACCTCGTCGGCGATGAGGAGGGCCCCGTGCTCGTCGCACATCCGCCGCACCGCCTGGAGGTAACCCGGAGCGGGCGGATACACCCCCCCGGCCCCCTGGACCGGCTCGGTGAGCACGGCCGCCACCTCGCCCGATCGCTCGGCGAAGACGTGGGCCAGCGCCTCGGGGTTGTCCGAGGGAACCTGGACGACCTCCCCGACGAGCGGGCCCCAGCCTTCGCGATTGAGCGGTATGCCCTGGGCCGAGGTGCCCCCGTAGTTGGTCCCGTGGTACCCGTGCTCACGACTGATGATGACGGTTCGCTCGGGGTGGCCACGCCGTACCTGGGTGATCCGGGCCAGCTTCATGGCGGTGTCCACCGCCTCGGACCCGGAGCTGGCAAAGAACACCCTGCCATCGGGCATCGGGGCGAGCCCGGCGATCGTCGACGCGAGCCGCTCGGCGGGCTCGTTCGTCCAGGGGTCGAAGGTGTTGTAGGACGCGAGGAGCCGGGCCTGGCCGGCGATGGCCTCGGCCATGTCCTCCCGGCCGTGGCCGACGTTCATGTACCAGAGCGAGGCCATCCCGTCGATGTAGCGGCGGCCCCGGTCGTCCCAGATCACCGCTCCCTCACCGCCGACGACGGTGATGAACTCGGTCTTGGCGGGGGACGAGAACGGATGGAGGAAGGCCGTCATGCCGTGTGACCTGGAGCGCATGGACGGAGGCGTCGCAGTGGCCCGGGCAGGGCGGAGGCGTGCTGAGGGGTGATCCTGGGCATAGGCCCGAGCGTACCCTCCGGTCTTCCGGGCGGCCATCGACAGGCGTTCGGCCCTGGGACCAGAGGACGCAGATGCGTCACGATTCGATCGTGGGATACGCGATCCTCGCCACCGAGACCCTGGCCCCCAGTGTTCGTCGCCTCCGGATCGAGGCGCCGCGGGTGGCGCGCCATCAGCGCCCCGGGCAGTTCGTCATCGTGCGTCCACTCCCCGACAGCGAACGCATCCCCATCACCATCTCGGCCGCCGACCCGGTCGAGGGCTGGATCGAACTGATCGTCCAGGGGGTCGGGAAGACGACGATGCTGCTCGACGACCTGCCCGAGGGTGCCGAGGTGTCCGACGTGGTCGGGCCCCTCGGTCGCCCGTCCGACGTGCATCGGTACGGAACGGTGGCCGTGATCGGGGGCGGCGTCGGCACGGCGATCGCCCTCCCCACCGCCGCCGCCCTCCACCGGGCGGGGAACCGGGTCATCGGCATCGTGGGCGGGCGGACCCGTGAGCTGGTCATCCTCGAGGACGAGCTCGCCGAGGTGTGCGACGAGGTGATCGCCTGCACCGACGACGGCTCCTACGGGCGGCCCGGGCTGGTAACCGACGCGCTCGAGGACCTGATCGAGTCGGGGACCACGATCGACCACGTGCTGGCCATCGGGCCGATCCCGATGATGGCGGCCGTGGAGAGACTCACCGCCGGGCACGGGATCCCCACCTCGGTGAGCCTCAACCCCCTCATGGTCGACGGCACCGGGATGTGCGGGGGATGCCGGGTCTCGGTCGGCGGGGAGACGAAGTTCGCCTGCGTCGACGGGCCCGAGTTCGATGCCCACGCGGTCGACTTCGAGCTGCTCGCCCGTCGCAACCAGGCCTATCGGGAGTTCGAGGTCGAGCATCGCCGGGACTACGAGGAAGAATGCCGGCTGGAGCAGGCCCGATGAGCGAGCTGACCCGCAAGGAGCGGATGGCGCTGCCCCGGGTCGAGGCACCCGAGCGTCCGGCCGACGACCGCCGGCACGACTTCACCGAGGTCAACCTCGGTTACACGACCAAGCTCGCCATGCTCGAGGCGGACCGCTGTCTTCGCTGCCCGCGTCCCAAGTGCGTGGCGGGGTGCCCGGTCGGGGTGCGCATCGACGAGTTCGTGACCGCCGTCGCCGAAGGTGACCTCACCACCGCCGCCGCGGTGATCGCCCGGGACAACTCGCTGCCGGCGGTGTGCGGGCGGGTGTGCCCGCAGGAGGCCCAGTGCGAAGGCACCTGCGTCCTGGCAGGCAAGGGACGCCCGATCGCCATCGGCCATCTCGAGCGCTTCGTGGCCGACTGGGAACGGGAGCACGGCGGCGGCCACGGCACCGGCCCCGCCCCGCCCACCGGCAAGCGGGTGGCGGTCGTCGGAAGCGGTCCGGCGGGCCTCGCCTGCGCATCCGACCTGGCACGGTGGGGACACCGGGTGACCGTCTACGAGGCCCTCCACGAACCGGGAGGCGTGCTGGTCTACGGCATCCCCGAGTTCCGTCTCCCGAAAGCGATCGTCCGGGCCGAGATCGAGCGGCTGCGGGACATGGGGGTCGAGTTCGTCACCGACGCCCCGATCGGCATGGCCGAGACCGTCTCGGAGCTCCTCGAGGACCACGACGCCGTCTTCCTCGGGGTGGGCGCCGGCCTCCCCAAGTTCCTCGGGATTCCCGGCGAGAACCTCATCGGTGTGTACTCCGCCAACGAGTTCCTGACCCGTGTCAACCTGATGCGTGCGTGGCAGCCGCACGCCGAGACGCCCGTCTACGACCTGCACGAGCGACGGGTGGCGGTGTTCGGTGGCGGTAACACCGCCATGGACGCCGCCCGAACCGCCCTTCGGTTGGGGGCGGCCTGGGTCACGATCTTCTATCGCCGCACGCGGACGGAGATGCCGGCGAGGGTCGAGGAGGTCCGCCACGCCGAGGAGGAGGGGGTCGGGCTCGACTTCCTCGTCTCACCCGTCGAGCTGGTCGGCGACGCCGAGGAGTGGCTCCGGGAGGTGGTGCTCCAGCGGATGGAGTTGGGCGAGCCCGACGCCTCCGGTCGTCGCCGGCCGGTCCCGGTCCCGGGCAGCGAGTTCCGAGAACCCGTCGACGTGGCGATCGTGGCGGTGGGCAACGACCCCAACCCGCTCATCCGGCGCTCCGATCCCTCGATCCGCCACACCCGGTGGGGAACGGTGGAGGCCGACCCCGACACCGGCCGTACCACCCGGCGGGGCGTGTTCGCCGGCGGCGACATCGTCACCGGCGGTGCCACGGTCATCCTCGCGATGGGGGCGGGGCGGCGGGCGGCGCGGTCGGTCGACGAGTACCTGCGGACAGGGGTCTGGGAGGCCGAGGAGGCCGGAGAGCCGGAAGGGGCTCCCGGGTAGCCTGCAGGGGATGTCCGCCCCCCTCGTCGAGGCGCGTTCGCTCACGAAGCGATTCGGCACGTTCACCGCCGTGGACGGCGTGGACTTCGACGTCGCCGAGGGCGAGGCCTTCGGTTTCCTGGGACCCAACGGAGCCGGCAAGAGCTCGACGATGCGGATGATCGCCGCCGTGTCCCCGCCCAGCTCGGGACGTCTCCGGGTGCTGGGCCTCGATCCCGCCACCGACGGCCCGGCGATCCGAGCCCGGCTGGGGGTCGTCCCCCAGGAGGACAACCTCGACCTCGAGCTGACCGTGCACGAGAACCTGCTCATCTACGGGAGGTACTTCGGGCTGTCCCGCCGGGAGATCGAGCCCCGGATCGCGGAGCTGCTGGAGTTCGCCCAGCTCACCGAGCGACGTGACCACCGGGTCGAGCCGCTGTCCGGGGGGATGAAGCGGCGCCTGACCATCGCCCGGGGTCTCGTCAACCGGCCCGACCTCCTGCTGCTCGACGAGCCGACCACCGGTCTCGACCCCCAGGCCCGGCACCTGCTGTGGGACCGCCTGTACCGCCTCAAGCGGGACGGGGTGACCCTCATCATCACCACCTACTACATGGATGAGGCCGAGTAACTCTGCGACCGGCTCGTGATCATGGATGGCGGGGCGATCGTCGCCGAAGGGTCACCCCGGGACCTCATCCAGGAGCACTCACCCCGAGAGGTGGTCGAGATGCGCTTCGCCGCCGGCACCCAGCAGTCCGTGCTCCCGGGCCTCGAGGACCTCGCCGCCCGGCGCGAGGTGCTACCCGACCGGGTCCTGCTCTACACCGACGACGCCGAACAGACCCTGGCCGGCGCCGCCGCCCGCGGCATCCATCCCGAGTCGACGGTCACCCGCCGCTCGACACTCGAAGACGTGTTCCTCCGGCTCACCGGGAGGAGGCTGGTAGACGGATGACGGCGCGATCCCTTCGCGTGCTCGAGGCGAGCGCCCGGAACTACCGGCGGACGTGGCGAGGCAGTGTCATCAGCACCTTCCTCAGCCCGGTCCTGTTCCTGCTGGCGATGGGCGTCGGGCTGGGGGCCCTCGTCGATGACGGGGGCGGGGGCCTCGGCGTCCCTTACCTCACCTTCGTGGCCCCCGGGCTGCTCGCCGCCACCGCCATGCAGACGGGGGCTGGGGACGGGGCCTGGCCGGTCATGGCCGGGATGAAGTGGAGGAAGAACTTCCACGCCGCCGTCGCCACCCCGGTCACGAGCCGGGACCTCGTGGTCGGTCACCTCGGCTGGGTGGCGATCCGCCTGGCGTTCGTGCTCATCGTCTACGCGGTTGCCATCTCGGCGTTCGGGGCCCTGACCCCGGCGCGAGCCCTGCTGGCGGCGGGACCCGCCCTGCTCACCGGGGTGGCGTTCGCGGCAGCCACCACCGCCTACGCCGCCGCCCTCGAGAACGAGACCGGGCTCTCCAACCTGTTCCGGTTCGGGATCGTCCCCCTCTTCCTGTTCTCGGGTACGTTCTTCCCGATCTCCCAGCTCCCCGACTGGATCGAGCGGGTCGCCTACGCCACCCCGCTGTGGCACGGGGTCGACCTCAGCCGGGCGCTGGCGCTGGGGACGCCGACCACCCTCCCGGCCTGGGTGAGCGTCGGCTACCTCATCGCCATGCTGACCGCCGGCACCGCCGTGGCCATGCGTCGATTCGAGCGGAGGCTCAAGTCGTGACCTCGCCGCCCACCCTGCTGGCCCGGGTCGCCCCTCCCTCGACGCGGCCCAGTCGACGGGCTCGACACCTGCTCGAGCGCAACCTGCTCGTGTATCGGAGGATCTGGGTGGTCATCCTGTCCGGCTTCTTCGAGCCGGTCTTCTATCTGCTGTCGATCGGGATCGGCGTCGGAGCGCTGGTCGGCGACCTCGATCTCCCCGATGGACGGGCGGTGTCGTACACCGCATTCGTCGCGCCGGCCCTGCTGGCCTCGTCTGCCATGAACGGGGCCGTGTTCGAGTCGACGTTCAACATCTTCTTCAAGCTCAAGTGGGGCAAGACCTACGACGCCATCCTCGCCACGCCGATGCAACCCGGCGACATCGCGCTGGGGGAGATCACCTGGTCGCTGTTCCGGGGTGCCCTTTATGCCGCCGGATTCCTCACCGTGATGGTGGCGATGGGACTCATCCGGTCGTGGTGGGGGATCCTGGCCCTGCCCGCCACCATCCTGATCGGCTTCGCCTTCGGGGCGGTTGGGATGGCGGCAACCACCTTCATGAAGGGCTGGCAGGACTTCGACCTCGTGTCACTGGTGACGCTGCCGCTGTTCCTCTTCTCGGCCACCTTCTTCCCGCTCGAGGTCTATCCACCGTTCCTCCAGACGCTCACGGCCCTGTCCCCGCTCTACCACGGCGTGGTGCTCCTCCGAGGCCTCACGCTCGGCGTGCTCGACTGGTCGCTGCTGGGGCACGCCGCCGTCCTCGTCGTGATGGGGATGGCCGGATGGTCGGTGGCCTCCCGCCGGCTCGGCACGCTGCTGCTCTCGTGAGTCGCGGGCGGGTGAACCGTGGGCCGGGGAACACGATTTCCGTGTTCCCCAACCCTGGGTTGGAGGTGTTGTCCGGCGGTGGTCAGTCCTCGCGAGCCCGGGAGTCGGGGTCGCGGCCAACGACGAACCAGATGGCGTGCACCGGTACGTCGCCCTTGTTGAACAGCCGGTGGGGCCGGGAGGAGTCGAAGGCGATCGAGTCGCCCGGGCTCAGCACATACTCCCGGAAGCCGATCTGGATACCGAGAGTCCCGGAGATCACATACCCGTACTCCCTCCCGTGGTGTCGCATCAGCGACTCGTCCGGTGTGGAGGCACCGCCCACCTCGTAGATCGCCTCGAGGAAGTCGATCCCCTCCTCGATCGTCCCCGTCAGCTGCTCCCAGCGCACCCCGGAGTCCAGGTCGATCGCCTGCCTCGCCCCCGGATGGACCACGATGTCGGCGGCTCGCTCGCCGACGACGGCGGCCGTCGCGACGTGGTCCCCGTCCCCACGGAAGAGATCATCGAGCGAGATCCCGAGCTCGGTCACGATCGCGTACAGGGTGCCGACGGAGGGCTTGGAGACCCCGTTCTCCAGCTGTGAGATGAGGGAGGCCGAGAGGCCGAGCCGCCGTGCCAGCTCCCGCTGGCTGAGCCCTGCCCTGGTCCGCTCGGCGCGCAGGCGGTCGGCGATGCCGTCCAGCGCCTGGTACTCCCCTACCGTCCCGCGCCGGCCGCTCACATCAGCATCCAGCCGCCATCGACGTACAGGTCGATCCCGTTGACCGACCGGTTTTCGAGCAAGAACACGCAGGCATCGACGACGTCCTCCATCGTCACCAGCCGGCCGGTCGGCGTCCGGGCGAGGACCGCATCGAGCGGCTTCTGCTCCCAGAACGGGCTGTCACCGACGATCCCAGGGTGAATGGCATTGAACCGGATGGGCGCCAGCTCGATGGCGAGGGTCCGCACCATCGCGGAGACGCCGCCGTTGACGGTGGTCACCGTGGTTGAGCCGGGGTAGGGACGATCCTTGGCACGGCCACCGAACAGGAGCACCGCGCTCTCGGGCGAGAGACGGTCGAGGAGGGTGTGGACCGTCTCCGTGTAGCCGACCAGCTTCATGGTCGTCAGGCTGATGGCCCCAGAGATCGAATACTCCTTCACCGGGTTGTTGTCACGGGCGATGGCCGCCAGCACCAGGTGGGAGACGCGACCGACCCCCGACAACCCGGGGGCGATCGAGGTCGGGTCGGCGAGATCGTACCCGATGCCGGTGACGCCCTGCCCGAGCTCGGCGGCCACCGCCGCCGAGCGATCAGGGTCGCTCCCGGTGATCACCACGTCCCGCCCGGCCCCGGCGTAGCGCCGGGCGAGCTCCCGGCCGATCCCACCGGTGCCCCCGACGATCCACCGACCGGCTCAACGTGATCCCGCTCAACGACCCCGCCACCGCGGTGGTCACCGGCATGGACACCGGGAACGTCCACACCGTGATCATCGCCGGGAGGCCCATGAAGCGGGCCGGCCGGCTGCTGCACGTCGACTGGGGGGCGGTCCGGCGGATGGCGGAGCAGGCCCGCGATCACGTGATCGAGAAGTCGGGGTTCAGGCTCCCCAAGATCTGATCGATCGACTGGGCCTCAGGCCCGTTCGCGCAGGGTGCGGGCCGCCAGCACCAGGATGCCCACGGCGAAGATCGGGAGCATGACGAGCGCGCCGAGCGAATCGAACATCGTTCCGCCGGCGACGATGCCGTTCACGACCTCGACGGCGTAGCTCAGCGGAACGACCCGGGCGAGGGCCTGCGCCCATTCGGGAAGCCGGTCCACGGCGACGATCAGGCCAGAGAGGAACACCGGCGGAATCATCACGAGCGGGATGAACGGAAACACCTGCCCCTCGTTCCTGGCGGCATTCGACACGAGGGTTCCCAGTGCGAGCGACACCATCGCCATCAGCCACATCACCACGAACACCTGGAGGTTGTCGGCGAGGTCGAAGTCGATCTCGAACAGCAGGTTGACCTCGAGCAGGATGAGCAGCGACTGGACGGTGGCGAGTCCCGTGTACCCCCCCAAATAACCGGCGACGATGGACCCAGGGGAGTAGCCGTCGACGAACATCCGCTCCATGGTCCCGTTGACCCGCTCCCGCACCAGCACGATGGCCGTGAGGACGTACGTGACGAAGTGCACGATGAAGACCGCGGCGGGAACGGCGAACCGGGTCTGGTCGAGGAGGGCGGTGTCGATCGCCTCCCAGAACGTCTTCAGGAGGAAGATGACGACCAGGGGAGCGACGATGCTCACCGCCAGGAATCTCCGATCACCTCGGAGCTGGTCGAGGACCCGGCGTCCGACCGCCAGGCCGCGGCTCACGCTGGTCGCCTCGGCGGTCACCCCTCGCCCCGCATGATCCGGAGCACGACGTCCTGGAGGGTCTCCTGCTCGATCTCGATCCGGTCGACCCCACCGGCGGCCGTGAGCAGCGCGGGGAGCTCGACCCGGTAGTCCGCCACGTCGTGCAGCGACTCCCGGTCGCCGCGCACGAGGCGGATCCGGGCGCGCCCCCGGGTGGCCAGCCTGTGGGGATCGTCATCGGCCACCAAGTTCCCGCCGGCGAGGACGGCGATTCGGTCGCAGGCGAACGCCTCGTCCATCTGGTGGGTCGACACCACGATCGTGACACCCGAGTCGGCGAGCCACCGGAAGCGCTCCCAGAACGCGACCCGGAGCTCGGGGTCGACCCCGGCGGTGGGCTCGTCGAGCAGGAGCATGCGCGGTCGGTGGGCGATGGCGCAGGCCAGCGACACCCGCTGACGCATCCCGCCGGACAGGGTGTGGACACGATGCTCCGCCCGATCGGAGAGCCCGACGAGCTCGAGCGCCTCGTCCACCATCCGCCGGGAGCCGTCCCGCCGATGACCGGCCACGAAGAAGGCCACGTTGGCCCGGGCGGTCAGGTCCTCGTACAAGGCGGGCTGTTGGGGCATGTACCCGAGCTGTTCCCGCAGCGCCCACCGCTCGGCGCGAGGGTCGAGGCCGAGCACCGAGACCGAGCCCGCCGAGGGCTGCAGGAAGCCGGTCAGCGTGCGGATCAGGGTGGTCTTGCCGGCGCCGTTGGGCCCGATCAGCCCGAAGATACGGCCGGCCTCGATGGAGAGGTCCACCCCGTCGAGGGCGCGGAGCGACCCGTACGCATGGACGAGAGAGGAGACCTCGACGGCCGCAGACACCCCCCGACGCTACCCGCAACCCAGGGCTGGGGAACACACTGGGTGTGGCTCCCGGCCCACGGTTCGCCGTTTCCCGGGTCGCCGCCGTCCTCGGATACCATCGCCGGATGGCCGGATCGATCCTCGGAGCCTCCGTCAAGCGCGTCGAAGACCCCCGGTTCATCACCGGTCGGGGTCGCTACCTCGGCAATCTGCCGTTCGAGGGGGCGGTGTGGGCGGCCTTCGTGCGCTCACCGGTGGCCCACGGACGGCTGGTCTCGATCGATGCCGCCGACGCCCGCAGCGCCCCAGGCGTGGTCGGCGTGTTCACGGCGGCCGAGCTCGACATGCGGCCGATCGCCCCGGCCCTGGCCGACCTCGACGACTCGGTGGGCAGGCCCCCGATCGCGGTCGACACGGTCCGATTCGTCGGCGAGATCGTGGCGGTCGTCGTGGCCGAGACCGAGCGCCAGGCGATCGATGCCGCCGACCTCGTGTGGGCCGACATCGACCCGCTCCCCGCCGTCGCCTCGACCTCCGCCGCCGAGGCCGACGGGGCGCCACTCCTCTTCCCCGGCCTCGGCAGCAACGTGGTGGTCGACCACCGGGTAACCGGGCCCGACCCGCTGGCCGGGGCCGAGGTAGTCGTCGACGGCGAGTTCCACAACCAGCGGCTGATGGCCATCCCGCTCGAGCCGAACGGGGCGGCGGCAACCTGGGATGGAGAGCGCGTCGACGTGTGGGCCGGGAGCCAAAACGTCTTCGGACCCCGTTTCCACATCGCCCGCTGCCTCGGCCTCGACCGCTCCCAGGTGCGGGTCCGGGTTCCCGACGTCGGTGGTGGCTTCGGCGCCAAGATCATGACCGCCCCCGAGCAGATCGTGGTGGCCGCCCTGGCCCGCGCCGTCGGCCGTCCCGTCCGCTGGCAGGAGCGGCGCACCGAGAACATGCTCACGATGACCCACGGGCGCAGCCAGCGCCAGCGGGTCCGCCTGGGAGCGCGGCACGACGGGACCCTGGTGGGGATGCAGGTGGAGCTCGTCCAGGACGTCGGGGCCTACGTCTACTTCGGAGCGGAGATCTCGGAGTGGACCGAGCTCATGGCGGCCGGTCCCTACCGCGTGCCCGCCATCTCGGTCGCCCGCCGGAGCGTCCTCACGAACACCACCCCGATCCACGCCTACCGGGGAGCGGGCCGACCCGAGGCGACCGCCATGGTGGAACGGGCGATGGACCTCCTGGCCGCCGAGCTCGGTATGGATCCGGCCGAGCTGCGGCGGAGGAACCTGTTGCGGTCCGACGAGTTCCCCCATGTGACGGCCACCGGTGCCCGGTACGACTCGGGGGACTATCACGCCTCCCTCGACCGGGCGCTCGAGTTGGCGGGGTACGACGAGGTCCGCGCCGAGCAGCGGGCCCGACGCGCCGGCGGGGAACGAATGCAGATCGGGATCGGCATCAGCACCTACGTCGAGGTGACCGCCCCCGAGGCCCGTAAGGAGTGGGGAGCGGTCGAGGTGCACGCCGACGGCACGGTCACGGCCCGGACGGGTGTCTCCCCCCATGGCCAGGGTCACGAGACGTCCTTCGCCCAGATCGTCTCGGACCTGCTCGGGATCCCGCTCGATCGGATCCACCTGGAGTGGGGCGACACGGACACCATCGCCCGTGGAGGCGGCACGATGGGCTCGAGGTCGATGCAGCTCGGCGGGACCGCCGTGCTACGAGCCGGCGAGGGGGTGCTCGAGAAGGCCCGGGAGATCGTCGCCCACCTGGCCGAGGCTGCCACAGACGACGTGGTCCTGTTCGACGACGGGCGCATCGGCGTGGCCGGCGTCCCCGACAGCGGGCGGACCTGGGCGGAGTTGGCGTCGGCCGCGGCCGACCCGGCGCTCCTCCCCGAGGGCATGGACCCGGGGCTGTCGGTCGAGAACGTGATCGCCCAGGACGGCGCCACCTACCCGTTCGGCGCCCACGTGACGGTGGTCGAAGTCGACATCGAGACCGGTGAGGTGAGACTCGTCCGCCACGTCGCCGTCGACGACTGCGGGGTGATCTTCAACCGCCTGCTCGTCGACGGCCAGGTCCACGGTGGCGTGGCCCAGGGGGTGGGCCAGGCGCTCTTCGAGCAGGTGCTCTACGACGAAGGCGCCAACCCGCTCACCGGCAACCTCACCACCTACCTGCTCCCCACTGCGACGACGATGCCCTCGTTCGTCGTCGACCACACCGAGACCCCGACGCCCGAGAACCCGCTGGGGGCGAAGGGGATCGGGGAGTCGGGGACGATCGGGTCGACGCCGGCCGTGCAGAACGCCGTGATCGACGCCCTCTCACACCTCGGGGTCCGGCACGTCGACATGCCGCTCACGGCGTGGAGGGTGTGGGAGGCCATCCGGGCCGCCGCCGGCTGAGGACCGCTCAACCCTCCGGCGACAGCGGGTTCCCGGCCAGAAAGGCCTCGAGCACGGCCGTCGCCGCGGGCTCGTCCCGGACGACGTACGACCGGCCCCCCTCGGTCGCACCGCGCACGGGCAGAGTGACGGTGTCGGTGACACCGGCGGCCCGCATGCCCAATGCCGTGCGGGCCAGCACGAGCGGGGTCACGCTCGGGTCGGTCGTGAGGTCCCCCGTCACCGCCAGGAGCACACCGGGGCTGCGGACGAGGCCCGAGGGGCTGGTGGCCCGGTCCATGATCTTCAGGAGCACCTCGCGCTGGCGGGCGGTGCGGACGATGTCGCCTCCACCGGTGCCCACCCAGGATCCATCCCGATATTCCTCATAGGACCGGGAGCGGGCATAGGCGAGGGCGGTGGCGCCGCTCACCACCTGGCGGCCGGCCTCGATCTCGAGGCCGGACTTGATGTCACGGGCCGGGTAGGGGATGTCGAGCTCGATCCCGCCGAGGGCGTCGACGATCGAGGCGAAGCCGCCGAACTCGACCTCCATGTAGTGGCTGATGGGGATGCCGGTGGCACCGGTGACCGTCGCCACGAGCAGATCGGGCCCCCCGAAGGCGTAGGCGGCGTTCACCCGGTTGGTGCCGTGCCCGGGGATCTCGACCCGGAGATCGCGAGGGATCGAGAGGAGCTGGACCCGCCCGTCGACCACCTGCGTGAGGATGATGACGTCGGCCCGGGACCCTGCGAAGTCGCCGAAGGCACCCTCCAGGTCGTCGGGAAGATTCTCCCGGCTGTCGGTGCCGACGATCAGGTAGACCTCGCCGGCCGACGCCAGGGATGGGAGCGGGCCGGTGTCACCGGTCCGGAACTCGGTCAGCGTCAGGGCGGCGAGCAGCCCGGCGGTGGCCACGACCAGGGTGAGCAGGATGCCGATGACCCATCGCCGGCCCCGGCGGCGGCGGACGGGCCGGGCCGGTGCCGGTCGGTGGACGGTGTCGATTCGGGTGTCGTCGTTCATGACAGGTTCATGACAGGATGCGATGGCATGGTGGAGATGGGACGGCGCCGAGGGACGCCGGGTTCCCGGATCGCGTAGAGGCTAGCCGGATCGCCGGGTCAACCCCGTCGGGACGTGGCGGACCTCGAGGTCCCCGCCGGAGCCGGGACCAGCACCAGTCCGACGACGGCGAGTCCGGCGGCCGCCACATAGGGCAGGCCGGCGGCGATGGCGAAGAGAGCTCCACCGAGGATCGGACCGACCACCCTCGCCAGACCCCCCGCCGAGTGCTGGATGCCGAGGGCCGCACCGGATCGCTCCCTGGGCGCCGCCCCCGCCACCGCCGACGAGATCGCCGGCATGGCCAGTCCCTGGCCTGCCGCCACCACCGCCAGCCCCGGCGCCAGGGTCAGCCACCGGGACCCGAGCCCGATGAGGAGGAAGCCGGCGGCGGTGCCCGCCAGGCCGAGCCGGATGACGCCCACCTCGCCGAGACGGCGGGTGGCGGGCCCCACCAGGCCGACCTGGGTGGCGACGAGCACGACGCCGAGTGCCGAGAACACGAGTGCCACCATCGAGTCGGTGAGGTCGAAACGCGACCGACCGAGGAGGGCGAAGGTCGCCTCGAAGGCACCGAAGGCGGTGACGCCGACGAAGGTGAGCAGCACGAACCTGATCACCGCCGGGGGCATCCCCGCCGCACCGGCACGGGAGGGTGCCGCCGAGACCCCCGCCCGCCGGGTCTCCGGGAGGCGAAGCGCCGCCGCCACCAGGTTGGCGAGCGAGATCCCGGCCGCCACGAAGAACGGCACGGCCGGGCCGAACAGGGCGGCGAGTGCCCCGATCGACGGCCCGATCACGAACCCGAGGCCGTAGGCGGCACCGAGCAGCCCCATGAGCCTCGGCCGCTCGTGGGCAGGTGCCACGTCCGCGACGGTGGCGCGGGCCACCGCCACGCTGGCGCCCGAGACCCCGTCGATGATCCTGCCGACGAACAGCATGGTGATCGAGCCGGCCATCCCCAGCACGAGGCTCCCGACCGCCGATCCGGCGATCGTCGCCAGCAGCACGGGACGACGACCGACCCGGTCCGAGACACGCCCCCACACCGGTGAGAACAGGAACTGGGCCAGGGAGTACGAGGCGAAGAGCAGTCCGATCGTCAGTGGCGTCGCCCCGAACGACTCGGCGTACAGGGGGAGCAGCGGCAGGATGATCCCGAAGCCGAGCAGGTCGACGGCCACGGACGTCCACACGGTCCAGAACCCCGCCGGGGTCCGGCTCGTCACCCCCCGACCCCGGCGATCTCCCCCGCGGTCCGCACCGCGTCCGTGGCGACATGGGCCACGCCCACCCCGCGGTACCCCCACCCGGTCAGGTGCAGACCCGGGCGGGCGGCACGCAGGCGATCGACCTCCGTCAGCCAGTCGCCGTGACCCACCTCGTACTGGGGGATTCCCGCGGGATGGCGCACGACCTCGACGTACGAGACGTCCAGGTCGGACCCGAGCGCCCGCGCCACCTCCGCCCCGATCGTCTCCACCAATCGGGCGTCGTCCCACTCGACCAGCTCGGGGCGTCGGGCGCCCCCGGCGATGACCTTGGCCAGGGAGTGCCCGGCAGGAGCACGCTCGGGTGCATACGACGACTCGAAGAGGATCCCGAGGGTGACCATCCCCGCATCGGGACCGATGAGCGCCCCGAACCCGGCCGGGAGCGGGAACCGGCCGGCGGGACCGCCCAGCCCGAGGACCACCACCGGGGCCGTGACCGCCCGCCGCAGCACCTCCCCGAGGTCGCCCCCCACGAGGCCCGCCGCCCGGTCCGGGGGAATCGCCAGCACCAGGTGCTCGGCGGTGAGGATCTCCCCGTCCTCGACGGCCCAGCCGGCCCCGTCCGGGCGAACCGCCGTCACCTGGCGACCCGACCTCAGGCGGTCCCCCAGCCGCGAGACGGCGGCCCGGACCACCCCCTGCATCCCTCCGACGGGCAGGTGGCCCGTCGGACGGGTCCGCCGCCCACCCGACCTCCGAGATCGGGCACGGCGGAGCCCTCCACGCACGATCGAACCGGCTTCGTCCTCCAGAGCCGGAAAGAGCGGGAACGACGACCGGGCCGACAGCCTGGTGGGATCGCCGGCGAACACCCCCGAGGCCGCCAACGAGGCGAGCATGCCGCCGAGGCCCCCACCCAGCCGGCGGCGGAGGAAGGCGTCGAGCGACTCGTCCGGGGTGGCCGGGCGGGACCGGATGAACGGCTCGGCGGCGGCCCGCGCCTTCGCCGGGAACGGTACGAGCGGCGCCGCCAGCGCCTTCGGGGACGAGGCCAGGGTCACCAGCCGCCCACCGGTGTAGACGTACCGGAGAGCAGCCGCCGCCTCGGCAGGCAGAACCTCGGCCCCGAGTCGGCCGAGCACGTCCGAGAGGTGGGGGTGGGGCAGGAGCAGGGTGCCGGCGGCCGGCTCGAGCGAGTAGCCGTCCCGCTGGATCGTTCGGGCGACGCCTCCCGGCAGCGAGGCCTGCTCCAGGACCACCACGTCGTCGACCCCGGCGGCAACCAGCTCCGAGGCGGTGAAGAGCCCTGCCAGGCCGCCGCCCACGACCACCACTCGATGTGCGCTCACGATCCCACCTCAGATGCTCTGGGAGAAGACGGGCCCGTCGCCCGACCGGCGACGGGCATGATCGTCGAAGACGGCGGCGAGCCGCCGCACGAACAGCCGACCGAGCTCGGTGGCCCGCACACCGGAGCCGTCGACCTGTGCGATGCCCTCGTCGACGAGACCCCCCGGCGCGGTGAGCTCTGCGAGCTCTCGGGCGAACACGTCGGCGAAGGCCACGCCGAAGCGCCCGGCAACGTCGGCTGCGGACACCGACCCGTTGCACATCAGCTCGGTGATGACGTGCCGGCGAAGCCGGTCGTCGGCGGTCAGGACGTACCCTCGCTCCACCGGCAGCTCGCCCCGATCCACCGACCCGTAGTAGGAGGCCAGCCTGCGGTGGTTCTGGGCGTAGGCACCGGCGACGTCGGAGATCCCGCTGGTCCCGAAGGCCACGACCTCGGTACCCCGCTTCGTCGTGTAGCCCATGAAGTTCCGGGTGAGCGTCCCGTCCCGGGCCGCCCTCGCCAGCTCGTCGTCGGGGAGGGCGAAGTGATCCATCCCGACCCGCTGGTACCCGGCCGCCGAGAGCGCCTCGACCAGGAGGGCGAGCAGCGCGAACTTGGTCGCCCGATCCGGGAGCGCCCGTTCATCCATCCTCCGCTGGTGGGGTCGCATCCACGGAACCCAGGCGAAGGAGTAGACGGCCAGACGGTCGGGCCGCAGGCGCACCACCTCGTCGAGGGTGGCGGCGAGGCCGGCCTCGTCCTGGCCCGGGAGCCCGTAGATCAGGTCGAGGTTGACCGATCCGAATCCGAGGTCGCGTGCCTGCCGGTACAGCTCCTCGGTCTGTTCGGCCGTCTGGTGGCGGCCGATGAGCTCCTGGACGCCTTCGTCGAGATCCTGCACGCCCAGCGACAGGCGGTTGAAGCCGAGCTCGGCGAGCGTCTCGAGGTGTGCCCGGGTGGTGACCCGGGGGTCGACTTCGACCGCCACCTCGGCGTCGGCGTCGAGCTCGAAGGATCCGAGGAGGGATCGGTGCAGGGCCGCCAGCGCCTCGGACGGATGATGGGTGGGCGTCCCCCCGCCCCAGTGGTATTGCACGAGACGGCGGCGATCTCCGAGCCGGCCGGCCACGATGCCCGCCTCGGCCACGACCCGACCCAGATAGGCCTCCGCCACCTCCGGGTGCCTGGTCACGACGACGTGGCAGGCGCAGAACGAGCACCGCGCCTCGCAGAACGGCAGGTGGACGTAGAGCGAGAGTGCATCGGCGGGCCGGCTGGAGGCCTCGGCGAGTCGCTCCGCATACTCGGCCGGCCCAACCGCCGGGTGGAACTCGACGGCGGTGGGGTACGAGGTGTACCGGGGACCGGGCCGATCGTGACGCTCGAGCAGGTCGGGGGTGACGGTGATCATGTCCCGGTTCCCCGAACGGCCTCGACGAGCACCGAGACGTGCTCGGGTGGGGTGGACGGGTCGATGCCGTGGCCGAGGTTCACGACGTGGCCCGGTCGCCCACCGGTCTGCTCGAGCAGGTCGGCGACCGCCCGGCGGATCGTATCCTCGGGGGCGAGTAGAACCGCCGGGTCGAGGTTGCCCTGCACGGCCACGTCTCCGAGGCGCCCCCATGCCTCGTCGAGCCGGAGTCGCCAGTCGAGCCCGTAGGCGGTGGCTCCGACGACCGGGAGGAGGTCGAGGGCGTGATGGGCGTGGGGGCCGAAGTAGATGGTGGGAGCGGGGATTCCCGCCAAGGCCGCGCGGGCAGCGGCCAGGGCGTACCGATCGAGGTGGTCGCGCGACAGCATCCCGACCCACGAATCGAAGAGCTGGACGGCGTCGGCGCCGGCGTCGACCTGCATGCGGAGATACCGGCCCATCGCCCTCGCCAGCACCGACAGCGCCTCCATCGCAGCCGACGGGTCTTCCCACAGCGCCCGTCGCACCGCGAGGAACTCCTTCGAGCCGCCTCCCTCCAGGAGGTAGGCGAGCAGTGTGAACGGGGCTCCGGCAAACCCGATCACGGCGACCTCGTCGGGCACCCGATCCCTGACCAGGCGCACCGTCTCGGCCACGAAGCCCACGCGGGCCTCGTCGAGCTCTCCGAGGGCGATCACCTCGCCGAGGTCGTGCGGCCGCAACCGGGGACCCGGGTCGAAGGTCATGTCGACGCCCATCGCCTCGAGGGGCGTCATGATGTCGGCGAAGATCACCGCTCCGTCCATCCCGAACCGGCGAATCGGCTGGAGGCTGAGCTCGGCGGCCACCGCCGGGGTGGACACCGCCTCCTGGAAACCGTACCGGGACCGAACCTCCCGGTACTCGGGCAGGTAGCGGCCGGCCTGACGCATCACCCACACCGGCGGGCGGGACAGGGGCCGGCGGTGGAGCGCCTCGACGAGCGGGCGAGTCATCCCACCTCCCCGAACGCACCTGCCAGGGCCTCTGCCGCGCCGTCGATCACGCCTTCGTGGTCCTCCATCAGGAAGAGAGCCTCGAACGGCGACGGTGGGAGCAGCACTCCGCGCCTCAGGGAGGCGCGGAACCATGCGCCGAACCGCTCGCGATCGACCGTGGCGGCGTCGTCCCACGACCGGACCCGCTCAGGCCCGAAGAACACCGTGAGCATGGCCCCCACTCTTTGGACGCAGCCGGGCAGGCCGGTGGATCGGAGGGCGGCGGCGAGCCGATCCTCGAGTCGCGCACCCAGAGCCTCCAGCCGGTCGTAGATCTGCGGGTCGCCGGCGAGATGGCGGAGGGTGGCCAACCCGGCGGCCACCGCCAGCGGGTTCCCGGCGAGGGTTCCCGCCTGATAGACCGGCCCGTCGGGAGCTACCAGTCGCATCAGGTCGGCCCGGCCCCCGTAGGCGGCGGCCGGGGTACCACCCGCCACCACCTTGCCGAGGCAGGTCAGATCGGGGGTGACCCCGTACCGTTGCTGAGCCCCGCCGAGCGCCACCCGGAACCCGGTCATCACCTCGTCGAAGATCAGCACCGAGCCGTCCCGGTCACACAGCCGGCGGAGACCCTCGAGGAACCCCGGCTCGGGCGGCACCACCCCCATGTTGCCGGTGACCGGCTCGACGATGATGGCGGCCACGTCCCCGCCGCCGAGGGCATCCTCCACCGAGCCGAGGTCGTTGAACCGGGCGAGTCGAGTGGCGGCCACGGTGGCGGCGGGTACCCCGGGGCTGTCCGGCTCCCCGAGGGTGGCGGCCCCGCTCCCCGCCCTGACCAGGAAGGGATCGGCGTGGCCGTGGTAACAGCCCTCGAACTTGACGATCCCCGATCGGCCGGTGGCGGCCCGAGCCACCCGGATCGCCGACGCACACGCCTCGGTGCCCGAGTTCACCATGCGCACGACCTCGATCGACGGCACGAGCTCGCAGATCAGCTCGGCCAGCTCCACCTCACCGGGTGTGGGCAGGCCATACGAGCTCCCGCTCCGAGCGGCGGCCGCGATCGCCTCCACCACCTCGCCTCGTGCATGACCGAGGATGATCGCGCCCCACGAGGCGATGAAGTCGACGAGCCGGTCGCCGTCGACGGTCACCAGATGCGGACCTGCCGCCGACATCACGAACGGCGGCGTGCCGCCAACCGCGTTGAAGGCGCGTACCGGCGAGTTCACTCCCCCGGGGAGCACGGCGGACGCCCGCTCGAACCACTCCGCCGAGGACGTCACGGGGCCTCCTGCAGCAGTCGTGCGGCGTCGATCGCGAAGTACGTCAGGATCACGCCTGCACCCGCCCTGGCGATCCCGGTGAGCGACTCGATCATCGCCCGGTCACCGTCGACCCATCCCCGCTCTGCCGCGGCCCGGATCATCGAGAACTCTCCCGACACCTGATAGGCGGCCACCGGGACGTCGACGGCCGCACGGACGTCGGCGAGCACGTCGAGGTAGGGCCCGGCCGGCTTCACCATGACCATGTCGGCTCCCTCGGCGAGGTCGAGGGCCACCTCGACGAGCGCCTCCCGGCGGTTGGGGGGATCCATCTGGTGGGTCCGGCGATCGCCGAAGGCCGGGGTCGACTCGGCCGCCTCGCGAAACGGCCCGTAGAAGGCCGAGGCGTACTTGACGGCGTACGAGCAGATGGCCGTGTCGAGGTGACCGCCGCCGTCGAGCGCCGCCCGGATCGCCCCCACCCGACCGTCCATCATGTCCGAGGGGGCGACGACGTCGACCCCGGCCTCGGCGTAGGCGAGGGCGGCCATGGCGAGCAGCGGGAGGGAACGGTCGTTGTCGATGCGCCCGCCGTCCAGGACCCCGCAGTGGCCGTGGCTCGTGTACTCGCACAGGCAGACGTCGGCCCACACGACGAGCTCGGGGGCGGCAGCCTTGATCGCCCGGATGCCCTCGGGCACCGGCCCGGCCGGGTCCCACGCCCCGCTCCCCTCCTCGTCCTTCTCGGATGGGATCCCGAACAGGATCACGCCCCCGACGCCGACAGCCGCAGCCGCCTTTGCCAGGGTCGTCGCCCGATCGACCGAGAGCTGGGCGTGCCCCGGCATGGAGCCGATCGGCCGCTCGATCCCGCGCCCCGGCACCAGGAACATCGGCAACACCAGGGAGGCGGGATGGAGCCGGGTCTCGGCCACCATCCTCCGCAGGCCCGGTGTGCGCCGGAGACGGCGGGAGCGGACGGCGGGGAAACCGGTCATGGAGCACTCCTCTCGGCGAGATGGTCGGCCAGCGCGGCGACGAGCGACGGGAATCCCGAGCGCTCCGCCACGACGTCGGGCGGTCGCCCCGCTGCGACCAGGGCGGCGGCGGAGCGCCCACCCATGGCCGCCAGCACCAGGCGGTCGAGCGGACGCCCCGAGATCCATCCCGTGACCGCCGAGGGCGACCCGAACAGCGCCGCGGCCACCGGGTCCGGCCCGGGAGCGACCGGGATGGTCCGGTAGGCGACATCGGAGACGATCCGCGCCCCGGCCGTCACGAGCCGCCGGGCGCCGGTCGGATCCGCCGCCCGGGCGCGCGGAAACACGATGGTCCTGCCTTCGACCCCGCCGTCGATCAGCCGGTCGACGAGCACCTCGGCACCGGCTTCGCCGGCGAGCTCCACCCGGCCACCTGCCGACCGCACCGCGTCGGCGGTCGCCTCGCCGACGGCCGCCACCGGAGCCCGGGGCATGCCGCCCTCCGGCCACAGGAGGCGCACGGCCCTGGGCGAGGTCACGAGGATCAGATCGGCGGAGGCCGCCGCCTCCCGGAGGCCGGCGAGCACCCGCGGAGGCGCCGGCTCGATCCGGATGCAGGGAAGGGCCACCGGCGTGAGCCCGGCGCCGGCGACGAGCCCGGCCACCCGGCCAACCCCGTCGGCGCTCGTGGTGACGGCGACCCTCACCATGTGCCACCACCGGCGGCGAGGGCGCGGGACAGGAGATCGGCGGCCTGCTCGGGATCGGCTCCCAGCACCTCCGCCCTACGAGGCCCCCATTCGTCCGCCACGAACCCGGTGAGGCGGATGTGGTCGCCCTCGACCTCGCCCAAGGCCCCGAGGGCCGACCGGCATCCCGCCCCGGTGATCCCGAGCAAGCGCCGCTCGGCACCCACGGATGCGACCGTGGCGGGATCCACGAGGACCTCGGCCAGCCGGGCCGCCCGACTGCCGGCAAGCGCCTCGATCGCCAGCGCACCCTGGGCCGGGGCCGGCACCATCTCCTCGAGCGAGAACCGGTGGTGGAAGTCGCCGTTCCGCCCGAGGCGCTCCAGCCCGGCCTCGGCCAGGACCACTGCGCCTACCTCGCCCCTCGTCACCAGCCCGAGGCGGGTGTCGACGTTGCCCCGAACTGGCACGATGGCGACGTCGGGGCGAAGGCGGGCGAGCTGGGCCGCCCGTCGGGGGCTGCCGGTGCCCACCCGGGCACCCGTTGGAAGGGCGGCGAGGTTGGCCCCGCAGAGGACGTCCCACACCGGCCCCCTCACCGGATGGAACTGGGTCAACTCGGAAGGCCCCAGCACCGGGAGGTCCTTGGCCGAGTGCACGGCGAGGTCCGCCCGACCCTCGACGACCGCCCGCTGCACCGCCCGGACGAATGCCCCGACCTCGGTGAGCGACGTGACCGGGCTGGTCCGGTCTTCGTCGCCGCTCGTGCGGACCGGCACGAGTCGGGTGGTCAGATCGGGATGGGCGCCCCGCAGGCAGGCTGCCACCTGCTCGGCCTGGGCGGTGGCCAGCGCCGACGACCGGGTGGCGATCCGCAGCTCATCCACGGTCGATTCCGAACGCCGCAGCCACGGCGTCGATCGTCTCCTCCCGGTGGCCGCCGCCGAGGAAGGAGACGGGGTGGTGCAGGATCTTCCTCGCCACGGCCCTGGCGGCGGCGAGCAGGACCTCGCGATCCTCGGGGTCCGACAGCCTCCCGGAGAACCGGTCGACCACCTCGTCGACGGCGTCGTCGGCGGTACGGAACATGCCGTGGATGACGGGTGCCACGAGGTCGTGTCCGCTCAGCTTCACGTACGCGTCCCGAGCCGCCCCGGCCACCAGGTCGTCGGCGACGTGGCCGTGACTACTCCGCCGGGCCTGCCTCGCCAGCGCGTCGATGTCGAAATACCGGATCGACGGCGACGTGGGCGGGTCGAAGTCGGGTGGCATCGCCATGTCGACGAGCACCAGCGGATCGCGACGGACGGCCACCGCACCCTCCACGTCGACGAGGTCGACGATCCGGGACGAAGCGGAGGTGGCCGAGATCACCGCCGGGAACCCGGCGAGGGCCTCGACCGCCTGCTCGAAGGGGGCCACCGCGGCCCCCCCGATCTCGATCTCGTCCGGCCTGCGCACGAAGACGGTGATCTCGGGCGGGGCCGGCAGCAGCCCGAGTGCCTCGACGGCCGCCCTCCCCATCACTCCGGCCCCGAACACGGCCACCCGATCGGCCGGACCGACCATCTGGGCGGCGACCGCCGCCAGCGAGCGGTGGGGCGAGCCGGGCAGGATCTCCCGGGCCCTCCGCCCGGCCGCCACCGCCGAGTCGAGCAGGCCGACGAGCATGCCGGTGGCCGCCTCCTGCCGGACGGCCTCTTGCATCGACTCCCGGAACTGCACCAGGATCTCCCGCTCGCCGGAGACCGGGGACTCGAGCCCGGCGGCCACCCTGAACAGGTGGCGGACGGCCTCCTCCCCGGTGATCCGGGTGCCCGCCGATCCGTCGAATTCGTGGGCACCGAGCGCACCGAGGGCACGATCGAGGTGGTCGGGCGAACCGGACACCGCCACCTCGACGCGGAGACAGGTGGAGAGCACGAACCCTTGCAGGCCGGCCGCCACCAGGCGGGCGTAGGCGTCGGCAGGGTCGCCGAGGGCAGCCGCCACCGAGGCCCTGGTCCCGGCCGGGACCTGCGGGTAGGCCAGCGAGATGAGGCTCAGGGACGTGGCGATGGGGGCGCTCCGGACGGCTCGGGTGGCGAGGATGGTCCGATTGGATCCCAACCGCATGTCGGAACCGAGGCGACAAGGCGTCGAATCAGACCCAGTCGCGCGGGCGACGCAGCACATCGACGAGCTCGGCCTCGGGCGTACCGGCGGCCGGCTCGACGCCATAGTCCCACCGGACCCGAGGTGGGAGGGACGCGAGGATGCTCTCCGAGCGGCCGCCGGTCTGGAGCCCGAACCTGGTCCCGCGGTCCCACACGAGGTTGAACTCGGCGTACCGGCCCCGGCGCCGCAGGTGCCACAACTCCTGGTCGGGGGTGACGGCAGTCCCGACTCGCCGAGGCCTATCTCCCGATCCTCCGACGGCGGGTCGGGAGATAGGCCTCGGCGAGTCGCGAGCCGAAGTCCTGGACGAATGCCCACACCTCCTCGAGTGGATCGTCGAGGTGATCGAAGA
>JAWOJB010000064.1:0-12502 GCA_046484325.1 Acidimicrobiia bacterium
GCGTCGAGCAGGAGCTGGACGCCCTTGTTCTTGAAGGCGGAGCCGCAGAACACCGGGGTGAAGGCGTGTCCGATCGTGCCCGCCCGGACCGCCCGCCGGACCTCGTCGGGGGTGATCTCCTGGTCGTCCAGGTACTTCTCGAGCAACTCCTCGTCGGCCTCGACGGCGGTCTCGACCAGGCTGGCCCGGTACTTCTCGGCCTCGACCCGCATGTCGGCGGGGACGTCGGTGGTGTCCCACTGCTTCCCGTCGTCTCCCCGCCAGAGGTGGGCCCGCATCTCGACGAGGTCGATCACGCCCACGAACTCGGCCTCTGACCCGATGGGGAGCTGCATGACGAGCGGCCGGGCGTCCAGCCGATTTCTGATCGAGTCGACGTCGGCGTAGAAGTCGGCGCCGGTCCGATCGAGCTTGTTGATGAAGGAGATGCGGGGAACCCGGTACCGGTCGGCCTGTCGCCACACGGTCTCGGACTGGGGCTCGACGCCGGCCACGCCGTCGAACACCGCCACCGCCCCGTCCAGGACCCGGAGGCTCCGCTCGACCTCGACGGTGAAGTCGACGTGACCGGGGGTGTCGATGATGTTGATCCAGTGGTCGTGCCAGATGCAGGTGGTGGCGGCCGAGGTGATGGTGATGCCGCGCTCTTGCTCCTGCGCCATCCAGTCCATCGTGGCTGCGCCCTCGTGGACCTCGCCGATCTTGTAGTTCTTGCCGGTGTAGTAGAGGATGCGCTCGGTCAGCGTGGTCTTGCCCGCGTCGATGTGGGCCATGATCCCGATGTTGCGGGTCCGGCTCAGCGGCACCTGGCGCAGATGCGACAGGGCGTCGTTCTTCGGGTTGCTCATCCTTCTCGTACTCCGGTCGTTATGGACTTGTGAAACCCGGGCGGCGGATCCCCGCCCGGCGTGGTTACCAGCGGTAGTGGGCGAAGGCCTTGTTCGACTCGGCCATCTTGTGAATGTCTTCCTTGCGCTTCATCGCCGCCCCCGCGTTGTTGGATGCATCGAGGATCTCGTTGGCGAGGCGCATCGCCATCATCGGCTCCTTGCGGCGGCGGGCGTAGACGACCAGCCAGCGGATCGCCAGCGAGTTGGCCCGACGGGGCGGCACCTCGACCGGCACCTGGTAGGAGGATCCGCCCACGCGTCGCGAGCGGACCTCGACCTGGGGCCGGAGGTTGTCGACGGCACGCTTGAGCACCGTCGCCGGGTCCTGGCTCGAGCGACGCTCGACGATCTCGAGGGCGTCGTAGACGATGCTGCGGGCCACATCCTTCTTCCCCTCGAGCAGCACCTTGTTGGTGACCTGGGCCACCACGACGCTCCGGAACACCGGGTCCGGCTCGACCTTGCGCTTCTGGGCGGGGGCGCGACGCATCAGCCCTCCTTCTTGGCGCCGTAGCGGGAACGTGCCTGCTTGCGGGCACCGACGCCGGCGGCGTCGAGGGTGCCACGGATGACCTTGTAGCGGACGCCCGGGAGATCCCGTACCCGTCCGCCGCGGACGAGCACGATCGAGTGCTCCTGGAGGTTGTGGCCCTCGCCGGGGATGTAGGCGGTGACCTCGATCCCGGACGACAGGCGGACCCGGGCGACCTTGCGCAAGGCGGAGTTGGGCTTTTTCGGGGTCACCGTGTAGACGCGGGTGCACACGCCGCGGCGCTGCGGGGCTCCGGCCAAGCCTGCCGTCTTGACCTTCTTCTTCTTCGGCTTCCGGCCCTCGCGGACGAGTTGCTGGATCGTCGGCATGTCGCTCCTTACGCGGCGAATCGGCGTCCGGTGGCCTCGGGTGCCCCGATACGCCGACCCGTGTTGTGACCCGACTCCCGGCACGTCCTCCGGCCGGGTCAGACCGAGAGACGCCCTACAGGAGAGGGGAGAGGTGGTGCACAGACCACGGGGCGGAAGTATACGGGTACGGGCTGCAGGGGTCAAAAGGAGGGCCGGGATCCACCCGGCCCTCCATCCAACCCCATCAGGGCCTGCTCACTCCTCCTCGCCGGAGCCCTCGTCGGGACCGGCGGGACGGTCGGCCTGGCGCTGGGCGCCCAGCGACGCCAGCCACTCGGCCGGGTTCTCGGGCAGCCCTTCCTCCATCGACACCGGCACGCCGTCGCCGCCGAGCAGCGACGACACCACCGTCGTGGCTCCCGGCAGCGCCGGCTGCAGCACCTGGTAGGTGGGCGAACCGGTGCCGGCCGGGATCAGCTTGCCGATGATCACGTTCTCCTTGAGACCCCGCATGTAATCCGACTTGCCCTGGATGGCGGCGTCGGTGAGCACCCGGGTCGTCTCCTGGAACGAAGCGGCCGACAGCCACGAGTCGGTGGCCAGCGAGGCCTTGGTGATCCCCATGAGCTCGGGGCGACCCTCGGCCGGGCGCCGGCCCTCCTCGAGCAGCTCGCGGTTGGCGTCACGGAAGACCTGCTCGTCCACCAGCTCGGCCGGGAGGAACCGCGAGTCGTTGTTGGCGACGATCCGGACCCTCCGCAGCATCTGACGGACGATGAGCTCGATGTGCTTGTCGTGGATCTCGACGCCCTGGGAGCGATAGACCTCCTGCACCTGGTCGACCAGGTACTGCTGGGCCGCCCGCACACCACGCACCTCCAGCACCTCCTTGGGATCGAGCGATCCCTCGGTGAGCTGGGTGCCGGGCTCGATGACGTCGCCGTCGGCCACCCGCACGCGGGCTCGGCGGGCGATCGGGTACTCCACGGCGCCTTCCTTCGTCTCGACGACGACCCGGCGACCGTCCTCGCCGTCGACGATCCGGACCGGCCCGCCGGCGTCGGCGAGGATCGCCTTGCCCTTCGGGGTCCGGGCCTCGAACAGCTCCACGACCCGGGGGAGGCCGTGGGTGATGTCCTCACCCGCCACCCCACCGGTGTGGAACGTCCGCATGGTCAGCTGGGTGCCGGGCTCGCCGATCGACTGGGCGGCCATGATCCCCACCGCCTCGCCCATCTCCACCGGGCGACCGGTGGCGAGGCTGATGCCGTAGCACTGCTGGCACACGCCGAGCCGGGAGTCGCACGTCAGCACCGAGCGCACCCGCACGGTCTCGAGTTCCACGGCGTGCTCCTCGATGGCGAGGAGGGCCTTGGCCATCACCGTGGATCCGGCGACGATCCGATCGCCGTCCGAGGTCGTGATCACCTTGCGCTCGACCTTGACGTCGTCGGCCAGGACCCGGCCGAAGATCCGCGACCGGAGGTTGCGGATCGGGCGGCCACGCTCGTCGAGGATCGAGATCCGGATGCCCTTGTCCGTCTCGCAGTCGGCCTCGTTGATGATCACCTCCTGCGACACGTCCACCAGCCGCCGGGTCAGGTAGCCCGAGTCGGCGGTCCGGAGGGCAGTGTCGGCCAGGCCCTTGCGGGCGCCGTGGGTGGAGATGAAGTACTCCAGAACCGACAGGCCCTCGCGGAAGTTGGAGATGATCGGCCTCGGGATGATGTCGCCCTTCGGGTTGGCGACGAGTCCGCGCATGCCGGCGATCTGCCGGACCTGCATCATGTTGCCCCTCGCCCCCGAGCCCACCATCATCTCGAGCGCGTTGAACTGCTCGGCCTTGAGGGTCGCCTCCATGGCGTCCTTCACCCGGTCGGTCGCCTCGGTCCAGATCTCGATCAGCTCCTGGCGGCGCTCCTCGTCGGTGACGACGCCCTTCTGGTACAGGCCCTGGACCTTGTCGGCGCGAGCCTCGTACTCGGCGAGGATCTCCGCCTTGTTGGCCGGGGTCTTCACGTCCTCGAGGCCGATCGTGAGGCCGGCTCGGGTGGCGAAGCGGAACCCCAGGTCCTTGATGCCGTCGAGCGCCTCCTGCACCTCGGTGCGGGGGTAACGCTCGATCATCGACTCGATGACCTTGCGGAGCTCGGACTTCACGATCACCGAGTTCACGTAGGGGAACGTGGTCGGCAGCACCTGGTTGAAGATCGCCCGCCCGAGGGTGGTGTCGAGCAGCACCCTAGGGGCGACCGGCTCGGGGGTGAGCAGGCCGCCGAGGATCCCGATGAGGTCGTCGTGCCGCTCGCGCGTCCCCGCCAGGTCGCCCACCCTGAGCTTGATCGGGGCGTGGAGGGACAGCTCGCCGATGTCGTAGGCCATGATCGCCTCGTCCAGGTCGGCGAAGATCCGGCCGGAGCCGGCGGCGCCTTCCATCATCTCGGACAGGTAGAACACGCCGATCACCATGTCCTGGGAGGGCGTGACGATCGGGCGCCCCGAGGCGGGTGAGAGCACGTTGTTCGTCGACAGCATGAGGATCCGCGCCTCGGCCTGGGCCTCGGTCGAGAGCGGCAGGTGGACCGCCATCTGGTCGCCGTCGAAGTCGGCGTTGAACGCTTCGCACACGAGCGGGTGGATCTGGATGGCCTTTCCCTCGACGAGCACGGGCTCGAAGGCCTGGATGCCCAGTCGGTGGAGGGTGGGGGCACGGTTGAGGAGCACCGGGTGCTCCTGGATCACCTCGCCGAGCACGTCCCACACCTGGGGTCGCTGGCGCTCCACCATCCGCTTGGCCGACTTGATGTTCTGGGCCAGGTCGAGGTCGACGAGCCGCTTCATCACGAAGGGCTTGAAGAGCTCGAGGGCCATCACCTTCGGCAGGCCGCACTGGTGCAGCTTGAGCTGGGGGCCGACGACGATCACCGATCGGGCCGAGTAGTCGACCCGCTTGCCGAGCAGGTTCTGACGGAACCGGCCCTGCTTGCCCTTCAGCATGTCGGAGAGCGACTTGAGGGCGCGGTTGCCCGGACCGGTCACCGCCCGGCCGCGACGGCCGTTGTCGAAGAGGGCGTCGACCGCCTCCTGCAGCATCCGCTTCTCGTTGTTGACGATGATCTCGGGCGCACCCAGGTCGAGGAGGCGCTTGAGCCGGTTGTTGCGGTTGATGACCCGTCGGTAGAGGTCGTTGAGGTCGGAGGTGGCGAACCGGCCACCGTCGAGCTGGACCATCGGCCGGAGGTCCGGGGGGATCACCGGAACCGTCTCGAGGATGAGATCGGTCGGGTGGTTCTTGCCCTCCCAGAATGGCTTCACGACCTTCATCCGCTGGGTGGCCCGCTGGCGCTTCTGCTGGGAGCCGCCCTCGAGGTCGGAGTTGAGCCGCGCCATCTCGGCGTCCAGGTCGAGCTGGGTCAGCAGGCCCTTGATCGCCTCGGCCCCCATCCCGCCGTGGAAGTAGGCGGCGTAGCGCTCGTGGATCTCCCGCCACAGCTGCTCGGACTCGACCAGGTGCTTGGGCCGGAAGGTCCGGAAGGCGTCGAATGCCTCCTCGATGAGCTCGACCTCGCGTTCAGCGCGATCCTCGCGGTCGCGGATCTCCCGCTCGACCTCGCGGCGGCGGGCCGAGATCTCCTGGGCCTTGGCCCCGCCCTCCTCCATCCGCTCGAGCTCGTCCTCGAGGGCCTCGAGGCGGGTTTCCTTCCACTCGGCGAACTCCTCGCGCACCACCTGGACCTCGGCCCGCATCTGCTCCTCGAGCTCGGGCAGGTCCTTCTGGCGTCGATCGTCGTCGACCGAGGTGATGATGTACGCGGCGAAGTAGATGACCTTCTCGAGCTCCTTGGGGGACATGTCGAGGAGGTAGCCGAGACGGCTGGGGACACCCTTGAAGAACCAGATGTGGGTGACCGGGGCGGCCAGCTCGATGTGGCCCATCCGCTCGCGCCGTACCTTGGAACGGGTCACCTCGACGCCGCACCGCTCGCAGATGATCCCCTTGTACCGGATCCTCTTGTACTTGCCGCAGTAGCACTCCCAGTCACGCTGCGGACCGAAGATCCGCTCGTCGAAGAGGCCTTCCTTCTCCGGCTTGAGGGTCCGGTAGTTGATGGTCTCGGGCTTCTTCACCTCGCCGTAGGACCAGGCCCGCACCTGGTCGCTCGACGCCAGCCCGATCCTCAGCTCATCAAAGATCTGTCTCGCCACGCTTCTCCCTATCTAGGCACTCGGTACTCAGACATCCATCTCCGGCCGCTCCGGCCGCGAGAGGTCGATGCCGAGCGACTCGGTCGTCCGGTAGACGTCCTCGTCGAGCTCGCGGAGCTCGACCTCCTCACCGGCGGACAGCATCTCGACGTTCAGGCAGAGGCTCTGCATCTCCTTGACCAGGACCCGGAAGCTCTCCGGGATCCCAGGCTCGGGGATGTTGTCGCCCTTCACGATCGCCTCGTACACCTTGACGCGGCCCTGGACGTCGTCGGACTTGATGGTGAGCAGCTCCTGGAGGGCGTAGGCCGCTCCGTATGCCTCGAGCGCCCACACCTCCATCTCGCCGAACCGCTGGCCGCCGAACTGCGCCTTGCCGCCCAGCGGCTGCTGGGTGATCATCGAGTAGGGACCGGTCGAGCGGGCGTGGATCTTGTCGTCGACCAGGTGGACGAGCTTCAGGATGTAGATGTAGCCCACGGTCACGTCGCTGTCGAAGGGCTCACCGTTGCGTCCGTCGTAGAGCGTCGCCTTGCCGTTGTCGCCGAGCAGGCGGATCCCGTCGCGATTCGGCAGCGCGTGGTTGATCACCTGCATGATCTCGTCCTCGCGGGCGCCGTCGAACACCGGTGTGGCCACCTTGGTCCAGGGCTCGGCTCCCACGGCCGCCGGGCCGTCGGACTCGAACGGCTCCCATCCCTGGGCGGCCGCCCACCCGAGATGCGTCTCCAGTACCTGGCCGAGGTTCATCCGGGAGGGGACCCCGAGTGGGGAGAGGATCACGTCGACCGGGGTTCCGTCGGCGAGGAACGGCATGTCCTCCTCGGGGAGGATCTTGGCGATGACGCCCTTGTTGCCGTGGCGCCCGGCGAGCTTGTCGCCCTCCGAGATCTTGCGCTGCGAGGCCACGTAGACCCGCACCAGCTCGTTCACGCCCGGGGGCAGGTCGAAGCCCTCGCTGCGCTTGAACACCTTGACGGCGATGACCTTGCCGGCCTCCCCGTGGGGGACCTTGAGGGAGGTGTCCCGGACCTCGCGGGCCTTTTCGCCGAAGATCGCCCGCAGCAGCCGCTCCTCGGGGGTCAGCTCGGTCTCCCCCTTCGGCGTGACCTTCCCCACGAGGTAGTCGCCCGGCCCTACCTCCGCACCGATCCGGATGATCCCCTCCTCGTCCAGGTCGGCGAGCACCTCGTCGGCCACGTTGGGGATGTCCCGGGTGATCTCCTCGGCGCCGAGCTTGGTGTCGCGGGCGTCGATCTCGTGCTCCTCGATGTGGATCGAGGTGAGCAGGTCGTCCTTGACGATCCGCTCGGACAGGATGATGGCGTCCTCGTAGTTGTGGCCCTGCCACGGCATGAAGGCCACCAGCAGGTTGCGGCCGAGGGCGAGCTCGCCCTGGTCGGTGGACGGGCCGTCGGCCAGCACGTCGCCGGGCTCCACCTTGTCGCCGACCGCCACGATCGGCTTCTGGTTGATGCAGGTGCCCTGGTTCGACCGCTCGAACTTGTCGAGCGGGAAAGTGAGCTTGCGGTTCGCCCCGCTCTCCTTCACCACGATCTGGTCGCCGGTCACCTCGACGACCTCACCCGCCACCGGCGACACGACCATGTCGCCAGAGTCTCGGGCCGCCCGCCCCTCCACCCCGGTGCCCACGAGCGGGGCGTCGGCCCGGAGCAGCGGCACCGCCTGGCGCTGCATGTTGGATCCCATCAGTGCCCGGTTTGCGTCGTCGTGCTCGAGGAAGGGGATGAGGGAGGTCGACACCGACACGATCTGCTTGGGCGACACGTCCATGTAGTCGACCTGGGCCGGGCCGACGGTGTCGACCTCGCCGCCGGAGAGGCGCACCAGCACCCGATCGTTCACGAAGGAGCCGTCGGGCCGCAGCGGGGCGTTGGCCTGGGCGATGACGTAGCGCTCCTCCTCGGTGGCGGTGAGGAAGTCGACCTGGTCGGTCACGACCCCCTTCACCACCTTGCGGTAGGGGGTCTCGATGAAGCCGAACCGGTTGACCCTGGCGAAGGTCGCCAGCGAGCCGATCAGCCCGATGTTGGGGCCCTCCGGGGTCTCGATCGGGCACATCCGCCCGTAGTGGGACGAGTGGACGTCGCGCACCTCGAACCCGGCCCGCTCCCGCGACAGCCCGCCCGGGCCGAGCGCCGAGAGGCGACGGCGGTGGGTGAGGCCGGCCAGTGGATTGGGCTGGTCCATGAACTGGCTGAGCTGGGAGGTCCCGAAGAACTCCTTGATCGCAGCCGTGACTGGCCGGATGTTGATGAGGCTCTGGGGTGTGATGGCGTCCGGATCCTGGGTGGTCATCCGCTCCTTCACGACCCGCTCCAGGCGGGTGAGGCCGACCCGAACCTGGTTCTGGACGAGCTCGCCGACCGTGCGCACCCGCCGGTTCCCGAAGTGGTCGATGTCGTCGAGCATCACCGGCACCTCGACCCCCCGGTGGGTGGTCATGGTGGCCTGCCCGGCGTGGAGGGCCACCAGGTAGCGGATCGCGTCGAGGATGTCCTCGTCCCGGAGCAGCGAGAGGTTGGCCGTCCGGTAGTCATCGGGGACCTCGTCGCCCAGTTTCTGGGCGACCTTGTACCGCCCGACCCGGGTCAGGTCGTAGCGCTTCGGGTTGCGGAAGAGGGTCTGGATCAGCGAGCGGGCCGACTCGACCGTGGTCGGCTCCCCCGGACGCAGCTTCCGGTAGAGATCGATCAGGGCGTCTTCCTTGTCGTGGGCGGTGTCCCGCTCGAGGGTGTTGCGGATCGACTCGGCCCCGCCGAAGAAGTCGAGGATCTCCTCGTCGGTCTCGGCGATGCCGAGCGCCCGCAGGAAGGCGCTGACGTACTGGCGGCGCTTCCGGTCGACCCTCACGCCGATCGTGTCGCGCTTGTCGGTGTCGAACTCGAGCCACGCACCCCGGCCGGGGATGACCTTGCCCGAGTAGATCCAGGTGTCTGCGCCCTTCTCGGCGGTGCGATCGAAGTAGAGGCCGGGGGAGCGCACGAGCTGGGACACGACCACCCGTTCGGTGCCGTTGATGATGAAGACGCCGTCCTCGGTCATCATCGGGAAGTCGCCCAGGAAGACCTGCTGCTCCTTGATCTCGCCGGTCTGCCGGTTCTGGAACCTGGCGGTGACGAACAACGGGCGGGCATAGTTGGAATCTCGTTCGCGGCACTCCTCGAGCGAGAGGGGAGGGTCGCCGAACCGGTGATCGGTCAACTCGAGGGCGAGGCCGCCGGTGAAATCCTCGATCGGGGAGATCTCTTCGAGGATCTCGGCCAGGCCGTCCTCGATGAACCATTCGAAGGATCGGCGCTGGACTTCCAGGAGATCGGGGAGGGGGAGAACTTCGGGGATCTTTGCGAACGAAAGGCGCTGAGACACGCGCGAGGCCAAGGGATTCCTCCTCGGGGTCCGGACGGCAGGCACGCCACGATACCAGCGCCCGCCGGCATCGGCAATACGAACTGACACCCGCCTCCCGGGCGGGCGGAGCCTGGTCCGGCTCACCGGGAATCCTATCCCGAGAGTGGGAAACGCGTCAAGGGTTCTCGGTCGTGACGGTGGTCGAGGGGTCTGGCGAGAACGAGGGATCGTCACCCGCACCGATGATCCGGAGTCCCCATAGGACGAGGGGCACGACCACCAGAGCCAGCACCAGGCCCACGAGCCAGTCGGGGATTCGGCGACGGGGTCGCGGGTCGGCGTGCATGGGAGACAGGCTATGCGCGGTGAGCGATGCGCGATGCGCCTCTGGCGCACAGCACAAAGCACACGGCACACAGCACACAGCGCATAGCATCGAGGCCATGCTGTCCCACGACGCCGGGCCCACCTCCGTCCCCCTGCTCGAGGAGACCATCGGCGCCAATCTCGACCGGACGGTGGCCGCCCACGGCGACCGGCCCGCCCTGATCGTCGTCCAGCAGGGGATCCGCTGGACCTACCGGGAGTTCGCCGCCGAGGTCGAGCGGCTGGCCCGAGGCCTGCTGGGGGCCGGCATCCGGCCCGGGGATCGGGTCGGGATCTGGGCGCCGAACCAGGCCGAGTGGGTGGTGACCCAGTACGCCACCGCCCGGATCGGGGCGATCCTCGTCAACGTCAACCCGGCCTACCGGACGTCCGAGCTCGCCTATGCCCTCGAGCGCTCGGGCTGCCGGATGCTGGTCTCCGCCCCGGAGTTCAAGGGCTCCGACTACGTGGCGATGGTCGAGGAAGTGCGCCCTGGGCTCCCCCGGCTCGAGCGGGTCGTGTTCCTCGACGGGCCCGACTGGGACGACCTCCTCGCCGCCGGCGAAGGGGTCACTCCGTCCGAGCTGGCCTCGGTCGAGCAGGGCCTCGAACCAGGTGACCCGATCAACATCCAGTACACCTCAGGCACGACCGGGTTCCCCAAGGGGGCCACCCTCAGCCACCGCAACATCCTCAACAACGGGTTCTTCGTCGGCGAGATCTGCCGGTACACCGAGGCCGACCTGGTCTGCATCCCGGTGCCGCTCTACCACTGCTTCGGGATGGTGATGGGCAACCTGGGGGCCACCACCCACGGGGCTGCGATGGTGCTGCCCGGGCCGGCCTTCGACCCCGGGGACGTGCTGGCGGCGGTCGAGCAGGAGGGCTGCACCAGCATCTACGGCGTCCCGACGATGTTCATCGCCGAGCTCGAGGCACTCCAGGAGACCGGGTACGACGTCTCGTCGCTGCGGACCGGGATCATGGCCGGCGCCCCCTGCCCCATCGAGGTGATGCGCCGGGTGGTCGACGAGTTGCACGTGCCCGAGATCACGATCTGTTACGGCATGACCGAGACCTCACCGGTGTCCACCCAGACCCGGGTGGACGACGACCTCGACCGGCGGGTCTCCACGGTGGGACGGGTCCATCCCCATGTCGAGGTGCGGATCGCCGATCCCGACACCGGGGAGGCCCTCGAGCGGGGGGCGTCGGGCGAGATCCAGACCCGCGGCTATTCGGTGATGCTCGGGTACTGGGAGGACCCCGAGCGCACCGCCGAGGCGATCGACCCCGACGGGTGGATGCGCACCGGCGACCTGGGGACCATGGACGAGGACGGCTACGTGCGGGTGGTCGGGCGGATCAAGGACATGATCATCCGGGGCGGGGAGAACGTCTACCCACGCGAGATCGAGGAGTTCCTCTTCACCCACCCCGACGTGCTCGACGCCCAGGTGGTGGGCGTCCCCGATCCCCGGTTCGGGGAGCAGGTGATGGCCTGGGTGCGGCGCCGGCCCGGGTCGGAGCTCACCGAAGAGGAGCTGCGCGAGTTCTGCCGGGGGAGGATCGCCCACTTCAAGATCCCGGCCTACATCCGGTTCGCCGACGACTTCCCGATGACGGTGACCGGCAAGGTCCAGAAGTACCTGCTGCGGGAGATGGGAGAGAAGGAGCTTCGCTCCTAGGTGTACCCGGCCGGGACGTTGGTGACAGTCCTTGGATGAGTGAAGACCTCCGAGTGGAGTGGTGATTGCGCCATCACCCACAAGGAGGTCTTCATGGCTCACCGTAACGCCCGGCTCACGCCGCGTGGACGTCGTCTGATCGTTCAACGTGTCCGCGGTGAGGATTGGCCGGTGGCACATGTCGCCAAGGCGATGGGTATCTCCCGGCAGTGCGCCCACCGGTGGCTGGCACGTTGGGACGCAGAGGGCGACGCCGGGTTGGAGGACCGGTCGTCCCGTCCTCGTACTTCACCGAATCAGACCCCGTCCGAGGTCGAGGAACGGGTGATCGACGCCCGTCGCCGGCTCCGGCAAGGGCCAGACATGCTCGGACCGAAGCTGGGGGTCCCCGCCCGGACGGTCAGCAGGATTCTGCGTCGGCACGGCATCCCACGCCTGGCCGAGTGTGATCCGTTGACCGGTGAGGTGATCCGTTCCTCGAAGACCACCGCCGTCCGTTACGAACGGCCGGTGCCAGGCGATCTGGTCCATGTCGATGTCAAGAAGCTCGGTCGGATCCCCGATGGGGGCGGCTGGCGGGTATGGGGCCGGGACGGGGCCAGACGTGGGCAGCGGGTCGGTTATGACTATGTGCACTCTGCGGTCGATGACCACAGTCGGCTCGCCTACTCCGAGATCCTCCCCGACGAGACCGGCGAGACGTGTGCGGGGTTCATGCTCCGTGCCGCCGACTGGTTCGCCGACCACGGCATCGATCAGATCCGTCAGGTGATGACCGACAACGCCCTCGCCTACACCAACAGCCGGAGCTTCCGCCGAGTGATCGACCTCATCGGAGCCGACCACATCACCATCCGGCCGCACTGTCCCTGGCAGAACGGCAAGGTCGAACGGTTCAACCGGACCCTCAAACCGAATGGGCATACCGGCACGTGTTCACCTCAAACGACCAACGCTCCCACGCGCTGCCTGCCTGGCTCGACGACTACAACCACCAGCGCAACCACAGCTCGCTCAAAGGACAACCACCCATCAGCCGCCTGTCACCAACCTGATGGCCGGGTACACCTAGCGTTGAATCGCCCACCACGTCGTCGCCCGCTACACCTCCCAAGTCGCGCCTCCGCCTCTTCCGAC
>JAWOJB010000102.1:0-15238 GCA_046484325.1 Acidimicrobiia bacterium
GATTGGATTTCAACCATCATACCCAATTCCTCTACCGCGGAGAAACAGCAGGGCGCAATTTTACCCCACTGGAGTTTACGAGGCGCAGGCAATTTGGTGGCAGCACAGCCACCTGGTTCGGGAGATGCCACCCGCTCGATCAATCGGATTACGAAAAAAGGCCGGACGACCAGGGCCGCATCGATGCCCACGGGCGTGCCACGGAATTCGAGCATGGGTATCTGATAGGCAGGGTGCTCCCCGAGCGTGATCTCGTACATGGCGAGGGTCCGCCGAACCGCCCCGGCCGCCGACCCCCCCACGAAACCGACGATCGCCGGTGCCGCCGCCATCGCGAACCCCCCCAACCCGACCGTCTCGGTGATCGTCGAGTCACCGATGTCGGGGCTGGCATCGCCCTCCGTGAACGACCCCAGGTAGAGGCCCTCCACGGGCGGGGCGGGGGCGGTGAACCACGTGTCGCCGGTGCCCGACAGGCGGATGCCGAACTCGGTGCCGTTGCGGGCCATCACGGTCACCAGGCTCGAGGCGTCCACCCCCGAGGCGGCGTCCGAACCGAGCTTCCCGGCGGCCATCACGAGATTGAGCATGAAGTGGTCGTTGCCGTTGATGAACTCGAAGACCGCCCGCCGCCGATCCGGAGGCGATCCCTGTTCGTCGATCAGCGCTGCGCCGATCTCGCGCAGGAAGAGCGAGGTCACCGCCCGGTTGCGATTGTGCCCGTCGTCCCCCATCTGCAGGGCCTGGGCGATCAGGGAGCGGAGGTCGATCGGCCCCCGGCTGCGAAGGGCCGCCCCGAGCACCGGCGCGAGCACCTCCTCGATCCAGCGGAGGCGGTCGATCACCTCGGGCCCGAAGGCGCCGTAGCGCAACACCTTGCCCAGGCCCTCGTTGAGCGTGGCGTACGCCACCCCGTCGCCCGCTGCGTCCTCGACGACGGCGACGGGCATGGATGGTGAGATCACCCCGGCCATCGGACCCACCGACGCGTGGTGGTGGCACGGCGAGAGCTCGATCTCGCCGCGGGCGGCCCTGGCCTCTGCCTCCTCCTGGGTTCGGGCGAGTCCCTCGTACAGCAATGCACCGATCAGCGCACCCCGCATCGGACCGGAGGCGTCGTCCCAGGCGAGCGGAGGCCCGGCGTGCAAGAAGGTCCGTTCGGTCATCCCGGGTACCACCTCGAGCGCAACCCCCACGTCGACGAGGTGCGGGCGGACGGCCAGCATCCGATCGAGGGCCACGGTGTTGGCCTCGTGGGTGCGCCCCGCCGCCGCCAGGCGCCCCAGCGCCCCCTCGGTTCCGTCCACGGGTGGACGCCAGTCGGTCCGCGCCACCCGGGCGCCCTGCTGCTCGATGGCGTCGGCGAGGAGATCGGGCCCGGCCGCCACCACCACCGGCTCTGAGTCGAGGAGGTCCTGGAGATCGATCATGCGAGTGTGTCCTCTCTGCCGATGCCCCGCCCCAGCCGGGCGGCATGGCGGGCTGCGGCGGCATTCGACAGCCACACCGACGCCCCCGCCTGGTTGAGGACCGAGGCCTGGCCATCCCGGCCTTGGGGATCGCCCCGAGTCCCACACAACGACACGACCGCCGCCGCACCCCGGTCGACCGACCGGCGGATCACCGGCGCCAGCTCGGAGGCGGGGTCGGGGTTGGCGCCATAACCGAGCACGACATCCAGGAGAATCACACCGACCGATTCGTCCCCGGCCGCCTGGTCGAGCCGACCGATGCGAACCGTCTGGTCGATCATGGGATGCGCTCTCCCGCGGGTGTAGGTGTCATCGCCGTAATCCACGAACGTGTGACCGGCGTCGCCCTCGTGTGCGCCGATCGGGCCCAGCTCCGGGGCGGCGACGAATCTCGCCTCCTCGGCCAGCGTGCCTCCCGAGAACACGCCTCGCACCGAACCGGGCCGGTGCCCGCCCTGCGGAGCCTCCCACGACGCATACCCGCGGTGCGAGACACCCAGCAGAGCGAGGACCTCTCCTGCTCCCTGCTCGAGGGTGGTCTCCCCCATGAAGCTCACGACCACGGGCTTGGTGCAGGCCGCGGCCCGCCGTCGGATCGCCTCGGCGATGCCGGGCGCAGGAGGCTTGGAGACGACGGCGATGATCTCGGTGCCGGGGTCGGCGTCGAGGGCATCCAGGCCCTGGAGGGTCGACGTGGCCCCGACCGCCTCGGACAGGTCGCGACTGCCGGTGCCGATCGCATGCCGGACACCGACCCCGGCGTCGTCGAGCAGACAGCACAGCTGCTGGATCCCCGTGCCCGCCGCCCCGACGATGCCAACCGGCCCTGGACTGATCACATTGGTGAACCCCAGACCGACTCCACCGACGATTGCGGTGCCGCAGTCGGGTCCCATCACGAGCAGACCGTGACGGGCACCATGCTCCTTGAGCCGCACCTCCTGCTCGACCGCCACGTTGTCGCTGAAGATCATCACGTGGAGCCCGTGTTCGAGCGCGTCCATCGCCTCGACGAACGCGTGCTCACCAGGGACCGAGATGAGGGCGATCCGGCCACCGCTCGCTCGGGCAGCGGTCCCGATCGTCCTCGGCTCGGGCGCCTCCAACCCCTCCGTATCCGCCCGTCGCGCCGTCAGGGCATCTTCGAGGACACGCCGTGCCTCGTCTATCGCCTCCTCGGTCTCGGCCCGCACCGCGACCATGAGATCGTTGGGTCCGGCATCCGACACCGCCGACCCGTCGAAGCCCATGCCGTGGAGGAGCTCCAGATTGAGCTCGGTGGCCATGGCGACGAGGGCCTCGGCCACCCCGGGAACCCCTTGCAGTGACCGACTGGCCTGCATCAGGCGCACCGAGTCGTGGTAGCGGCCGCGATGCACCTCGACTCGCGAGATCATGCAAAGCCTCCTTGGGCGAGTACCAGGGCTCCCCCCACCATGCCGGCGGCGAGCGCCGGCCCCGAGCTGTGACCGACCGCCGAGAGTCGGAAGTGGGCGGCCCTGACATCGCCCCGACCGGCCAGCGCCCGAGCGAACGCTGCTGCAGGCTCGGCCAGCTCGCCGTGAATCGCATGGCGGATGAGCGTCGCCGACAATGCGGTGGTACGGGCCTTGGCGAGGGCGACGAGTCGACCCTCGGACTCCTCGAGCGGCGCCGCCGCCCCGGCCTGGCCGCAGGCCGGGGCGAGGATCCGGACAGACGCGAGTGCGCCCGCCAGGACATCGTCGGACTCCGGCGTCAGCCCGGGGCCGCGTCCGAGCATCCTTCGAGCCGCCTCCAGCAGCTCGGCGGCGCTCCGGTGGAGAAGGGCGGCCATGACGGGCCCCGAGTCCACCCCCGGGACCTCGGAAGGCAGGCCCCGGACCCGCCCGGTCAGCGCAGGTGCCGAGATCGCCGGGACCGACGGGCTCGGGCTCCAGTGCCGGACGATCTCGACGACCAGCCCCGGCATGGTGATGCGGCGGCCCTCGAACACCACGTCGTCGCCCGGACCGACCCTGCCGAACGGCTGGTCGGACGCAGGCGCTCCGATCGCGACACCGTTCGGGAGCCGGATGGCGTCCCTGGCCGAGACGACGACGACCTCCGACCCGACCGATACCCACACGGCGTACGCAGAGGATCCGATCACGTGGCCCCGGATTCCTCCGCCTAGGGCCTCCCCGATGGCGGAGCTGGCCACGGCCGGCACCCGCACCGGTGCCGGCAAAGGCCGAGCCAGGAGGCCAGTCGAACCCATCGCCTACCCGAGAGCGACGATGGCGGCCACGGGGCCCCCGCCGGAGGGGCCTTGATGGAGAGCTGCGACCGACACGAAAACCGCCGGGTCGTCCACGGCGGCCGCCACGACGCCCCCCACCGCCCCCTTGATGTGCCGGTGATGGTGGACGTCCGAGTCGTCGAGCGACACCTGCCGACGTCCCCTCAACCGCGACGTGGGATCGGCCTCACACTTCACGAAGATGTTCACCACCCGGCCCGCCACGTCTTCGGGGCGTGGGCGCTCGGGCAGGTCGAGCCCGGCGGATCGGATGGCCCGGTACACGCCGTCCTGATCGAGGGCGTCCTTCATCACGTCGTGGCCGATCCGGTACCGGCCGCCTGCCCCCCGTACGTTGCCGACCACGACGGTCTGCGCCTGGTCGAGTTCGACGCCCGACGAGCACGAGGCGACCGAGGAGTAGAGGCCCAGGTCGTGGCCGATCTGCTCGGGTGCTGGCATGTCGATCTCGCCCAGGGCCACGGCGATCCCCAGGGCGGAGGTCCCGTTCGAGACATTCATCGACTCGAGCGGATCTTCGGTGAACACCGTGTGCCCCCGTGACTTGGCATCGTTGATGGTCTCCATCACGAGGAGCGGGGTCTTCGTCTGGACGTAGTGCACGTCCCCGGGATCCTCGATTCCCGCCGCCTCCATGGCCCGCCGCACCCCTTCGGCGACCTTCTCGACCATGGCGGGACGGCCGATGTCCTCGGGGAGGATCACGTCGCTCATCGCGTAGCCAACGGCAAGTCGCGGCTCATCCGATGCCGGCCCGCTGTCGTCGACACGGGCGAAGATGGTCGCGTGCGGGCAGAGGATGCCGTCGGTCCCGCCGGACCACACCATCGGGATCTCCGACACCTCGGCCGCCGACCTCGTGCCCTTCGCGAGGAGGACCCTCCGGAAGGCCTGATCCGCCAGGATCCGGGTGAAGTCGTTCACACCGCCGTTGCCCTCGGTCTTGCCGACGATGGCGATCACGCCGTCGGCCGGGAAGGCTCCCTCGTCGATCAGCCGCTCCATCCCCGACGCGTCACTGACGCTCTCGAGAACGACCTTGCGTACCTCGATGGCCATCGCCGCTCCCTCCCTGGGTCGCCGGACGACCGCCGGCGATGCCCGGCGGCACGAGGATCCGATTGTGCATAAATATCTTGGCGGACAGTAGGGGCGAATTCCCTAGGTGACGCCTAGTCCGACCCTTCGTGGACCGAGGAGGCCCGGCCCTGGGCTCGGGCATCGCAACCCCCTACCGTCCCGGTCATGCACGCGCTTCGACTGCACCGGTCCGCGGCCATCGGCACCGCGCCCCTCGTGGTCGAGGAGTCCCCCGACCCCCTCCCGGCACCCGGAGAGCTGCTGATCGAGGTGGGCGCCTGCGGCGTGTGCCGGACCGACCTCCAACTGGTCGAGGGCGATCTGGTGTCCCGCCGCCTCCCGATCGTCCCCGGACACCAGGCCGTGGGCCGGGTGAGGGCTCTCGGCGAGGGGGCGACCGGCTGGGAGTTGGGAGACCGGGCCGGAATCGGCTGGCTGGCGTCGACCTGCGGATCATGCCGGTTCTGTCGCTCGCATCGAGAGAACCTGTGCGAGGCGGCTGCCTTCACCGGCTGGGACTGCGACGGTGGGTTCGCCACCCACGCCACGGTCCGAGCCGAGTTCGCGCTGCGCCTCCCCGAAGGGCCGTCCGACCTCGACCTCGCCCCGCTGCTCTGCGGCGGCGTCATCGGCTACCGGGCGTTGAAGGTGTCGGGGATCGAGCCCGGGGGCCGGCTCGGGCTGTACGGGTTCGGGGCATCTGCGCTGCTGACGATCCAGGTGGCCGTCCACTGGGACTGCGAGGTGTTCGTGGTGACCCGCTCCGAGGACGAGCGGCGTCGCGCCCGGGAGCTGGGGGCCGTGTGGACCGGCTCATACGACGACGCTCCGCCCGTTCCGCTGACGGCCGCGATCACCTTCGCCCCCGCAGGGTGGGTCGTCGTCAAGGCCCTGGAGGCCCTCGATCGGGGTGGCATCGTGGCCGTCAACGCCATCCACCTCGACCGCATCCCGAAGTTCTCGTATGACTCGCTGTGGCTGGAACGGCAGATCCGGAGCGTCGCCAACTTCACGCGAGGGGACGCCGCCGAGTTCCTCGACCTGGCGGCCCGCATCCCCGTCCGGACCGCCGTCGATCCACGTCCCCTCGAGGATGCAAACCAGGCACTCGCCGACCTGCAGGCGGGGGAGGTGCGGGGCGCCGCCGTGCTCGTGACCCGGGAACCGGATAGGACCTCCCGGACGTCGAAGCCCTGAAGGAGGACACCTATGCCCAAGCTCGCCATCGCCCTGCTGCTCGCGCTCGCCCTGACCGCCGCCGCGTGCGCCTCGGCGCCCGCCGCTGCGATCGAGACCCTCGAAGGGGACGCTCCGTTCGACGTGTCCGGCGCCCCGGAGCCGGACGTCGCCGCGATCGTCGACGCCGACACCCGGTTCGCTCTCGACCTCCTCGCTCTCACGGCCGATGGCGGGAACACGTTCCTGTCGCCCCTCTCGATCACCACCGCCCTCGGCATGACCTCCGCCGGAGCTCGCGGGGAGACGCGGGCCGAGATGGCCCGGGTGCTCCACGAAACGCTCGCCGACGAGCGGCTCCACCCGGCCCGGGGGGCGTTGCTGGCCGAGGTCAACGCCGTCGACCCCCTCCCCGACGACGCCGACGGCGAACCGCTCACGTTGCGAGCCGTGAACTCCGTCTGGCTCCAGCAGGGCTATCCGGTGCTCTCGGGCTACCTCGACGTCCTCTCGTCGTCGTACAACGCCCCCGCCTATGCCGTGGACTTCGTGGGCGACACCGAGGCGGCGCGGCGATCGATCAACGAGTGGGTGTCCGAGCAGACGGAGGAGCGAATCGATGAGATGCTCCCCGAGGGCAGCGTCTCCGAGCTCACCAGGCTCGTGCTCACGAATGCGGTCTACTTCCTCGGGAGCTGGATGGATCCCTTCGACCCCGCTGCCACCGTCGACGAGCCGTTCACGCCCTCCGACGGGTCGGCCGTCACCGTTCCGTTCATGCACCGGGGCGGTGAGCTGCCCTACCTGGCCGGCGATGGCTTCCAGGCGGTGCGGCTGCCCTACTGGGGAGGCGCCTCGATGGTGCTGATGCTCCCCGAGGGCAGCCCGCAGGATCTGCTGGCCATGCTCGATGTCGCCGACCTGTCCGCCATCGACCAGGCCCCGCGCACGCCGTTCGCGGATCTCGCCCTGCCCCGGTTCGAGTTCGAGTCCGACCTCGGGCTCAACGACGCTCTCCGCGAACTGGGGATGGCCACCGCCTTCGAACCACCTTCGGGTGACGCCGGCGCCGACTTCACCGGCATCACCGAGGTGCGGGAACTCTTCGTCTCCGACGTCCTCCACAAGGCCTTCGTGTCGGTGGACGAGGCGGGGACGGAGGCGGCCGCCGCCACCGCGGTGGTGATCGGCGTGACCTCGGCCCCGATCGGCGAGCCCATTGAGCTGCGCTTCGACCGGCCGTTCGTGTTCTTCATCGAGCACGATGCCACCGGGGCCATCCTCTTCGCGGGCGTGGTCGAGAACCCGGCGGGGTGAGGGCCGGTCGCAACGAGCGCAGACACGGAACGTCGTCGATCTAGGGTGTCGGCCATCGACCGTCTACCGCGTACACCGACGTCGCTGATCGCAGGAGTCGTCGGCTTCCTCGCCTCATACGTCTTCCTGTTCCCCTCAGGCTGCGCAGCCGTCGAGGGTGTCACCGAACCCGATGGTTCCGGCCGCACCGGCGTGGTCGGGAAGAGGTCGTAACCGGGTCCATCCCTCTTCGAAATGCATCAAAATCACGTTCCTAATCGGTGACTCTGCTGAGCCCTCCTCCGCCCTTCGATTCCAAGTACGAGGGAGCGCGACACCTCCACATCCACGAGAAGGGATCGGTCGACCAAGCCCAATTCATCGACTGGGTGAGACACTCCACGCCCGAGGAAGGGCTCTTCGAGAGACCAAGCGGCGCCATGGCGCGCCCTGGGAGCCAGCCGGAGAGCAGCGGCGCATCACGGCTCCGGAAAGCCGGCGAACTCCTGGATGAACGCCGCGACCTCCTCGATCATCTGGTCGCCCCACGCCAGAGCCGCGTCGTTGTGGTCTGCCGCCTCGATGAGGAGGTACCGCTTCGGGTCCGGAGCCGCCTCGAAGACCCTCCGGCTCTGCTCCTCGGGGACGACGGCGTCCCGCGAGCCGGCGACGACCAGGACCGGCACCCGCACCTCGGCGATCTGCTCTTCGTTGGGATAGCGATCCCGGAGCAACCAGGAAGTAGGGAGCAACGGGTAGTGCACCGAGGCCACCTCCGGCAGGCTGCTGAATGGCGATCGCAGGATCAGGATGGCAGGAGGTCGCTCGAGGGCGAGGCCGATCGCGACCCCTGCTCCGAGCGACTCCCCGAAGTAGACGAGGCGGTCGGGATCGACGTCGGGGCGGCCGGCGACATGGGTGACCGCCGCCCGGCCATCGGCCATCAGTCCTCGCTCGGATGGGCGCCCCGGATTGCCGCCGTATCCCCGGTAGTCGACCAGGAGGGTGTTGAGGCCGTGCGCGCCGAGCTTGGCGGCGAGCTGGGCCCGATCGGCCCGGTTCCCGGCGTTCCCGTTGAACACCACGACCGTCGCGCCGACGGGGTCACCGGTCGCCGGCACGAACCAGGCGCCGAGCTCGAGCCCGTCGTCGGTCTCGAGCAGCACCTCCTCGGCATGCGGCAACACCGTGGCGGGATCGGGGAGGGCGTGTGACGGTAGGTAGATCAACCGACGCTGCCCCAGCCAAAGGAGCAGCAGCAAGCCGACGACGGCGACGACGAGGCGGACCACGGGCGGCACATCCCTCTTCACGTTCCCCACACCGGGCTACATGTTGCGGCGGTAGCGGCCCCCGACCTCGTAGAGGGCATGCGACACCTGACCGAGTGAGGCGACCTTGGCGGTCTCCATCAGGGCGGCGAAGACGTTGCCGCCGCCGACTGCCGCCCGCTGGAGGGCCCCGAGTGCCTGGAGAGCCCGGTCGGCGTTCTGCTCGTGGACGGCTCGAACCGAGGCGATCTGGCGCCGCTTGGCGTCGTCGTCCGAGCGGACGAGTTGCTCTGGGACCACGAACGGCGATCCGTCCTTGGAGAGGAAGGTGTTCACACCCACGATGGGGTAGGCGCCGTCCTCTTTCTGGCGCTCGTAATGAAGGCTCTCCTCCTGGATCTTGGTCCGCTGGTACTGGCGTTCCATCGCCCCCAGCACCCCACCCCTGGTGTTGAGTCGCTCGAACTCGGCGAGGACGGCCTCCTCGACCAGGTCGGTGAGCTCCTCGACGATGAACGAGCCCTGCAGCGGGTTCTCGTTCTTGGCCAGCCCCAACTCGCGGTTGATGATGAGCTGGATCGCCAGAGCCCGGCGGACCGATTCCTCGGTCGGCGTGGTGATCGCCTCGTCGTAGGCGTTGGTGTGCAGGCTGTTGCAGTTGTCGTAGACCGCGTAGAGCGCCTGGAGAGTTGTGCGGATGTCGTTGAAGGAGATCTCCTGGGCGTGGAGCGACCGGCCCGACGTCTGGATGTGGTACTTGAGCATCTGCGAGCGCTCGTTGCCGCCGTACCGGTGCTTCATCGCCTTGGCCCAGATCCGCCGTGCCACCCGGCCGATCACCGCGTACTCGGGGTCGATGCCGTTGGAGAAAAAGAAGCTGAGGTTGGGGGCGAAGTCGTCGATGTCCATCCCCCGGGCCAGGTAGTACTCGACGAAGGTGAACCCGTTGGCGAGGGTGAAAGCGAGCTGGGTGATGGGGTTGGCGCCGGCCTCGGCCATGTGATAGCCGGATATCGACACCGAGTAGAAGTTGCGGACCTCGTGGTCGATGAACCACTGCTGGATGTCGCCCATCATCCGAAGGGCGAACTCGGTCGAGAAGATGCAGGTGTTCTGGGCCTGGTCCTCCTTGAGGATGTCGGCCTGCACGGTGCCCCGCACCGTCGACAGGGTCTCGGCCCGGATCCGCTCGTACACGTCCGACGGGAGCACCTGGTCGCCGGTGACGCCCAGCAGCATAAGCCCGAGCCCGTCGTGACCGTCGGGTAGGTCGCCGTGGTATCGGGACCGGGGCCGGCTCGCGTAGATCGCTTCGATCTTCGCCTCCACCTCGTTCTCCAGCCCGTGAACCCGGATGTGGCGCTCGCACGCCTGGTCGATCGCCGCATTGAGGAAGAACGCCAGGATGATCGGGGCCGGCCCGTTGATGGTCATCGAGACCGACGTGGACGGGTCGCACAGGTCAAAGCCCGAATAGAGCTTCTTGGCGTCGTCGAGGGTGGCGATGGACACACCCGAGTTGCCCACCTTCCCGTAGATGTCGGGACGCTCGTGGGGGTCCTCTCCGTAGAGCGTGACCGAGTCGAAGGCCGTGGACAGCCTCTTGGCAGGCATCCCTGCAGCCAGATAGTGGAACCGCCGGTTGGTCTGCTCGGGCGGCCCCTCGCCGGCGAACATCCGGGTGGGGTCCTCCTCAGTGCGCTTCAACGGATAGATGCCGGCCGTATAGGGGAACCGTCCGGGCACGTTCTCCTGCAGCATCCAGTGGAGCCGGTCGCCCCAGTCCGAGTAGCGGGGCAGGGCCACCTTGGGAACCCGGGTGTGCGAAAGCGTCTCGTGGTGGAGCGGGACCCGGATCTCCCGGCCCCGCACGTGGTACACGAACTCCTCCCCCGCGTACTCGGCAACCAGACCGTCCCAGCGCTCGAGGGCACGACCGTGCTCGGGGTCGAGACGGGCCTGCAGCTCGGCGATCGTCTGGCGGAGCAGATCGACGGCGTCCTCGGTCCCCTCCTTCAGGTCGATGGCCTCGATCGCCCCCTCCATCTGGTAGAGCTCGCGGGCCACCGCCGCCTGCTCCTCGGCCCGGCGATCGAACCGGCGGATCTCCTCGACGATCTCGGCCAGGTACCGGTGCCGGTCGGGCGGGACCACGTGCTGCTTGGCGGCGTCGTCGAACGGCAGGTCGAGGTCCGGCTCGAACCCGAGACCGGTCCTGGCCTCGAGGGCCCGCATCGTGTCGCGGTAGAACCGGTTGGTGCCGGGATCGTTGAAGTCGGAGGCCACGGTGAGATGGATCGGGAGCGCCTCGTCGGGATCGTCGAAGCGCCGGTGATTCCGCCGGTACTGCTTGCGGACGTCCCGCAGGGCATCGAGTGCCCCCTGCTTGTCGGCCTTGTTGATCGCCACCAGGTCGGCGAAATCGAGCATGTCGATCTTCTCGAGCTGGGTCGCCGCCCCGTAGTCGGGGGTCATGACGTACAGGGCCAGATCCGAGAAGTCGACGATCTCGGTGTCCGACTGCCCGATCCCGGAGGTCTCGAGCACCACCAGGTCGAATCCCGCAGCCTTCACGACGTCGAGCGTGCTCTTCACCGCCGGCGACAACGCCAGATGGGTTTGGCGGGTGGCCAGCGAGCGCATGTACGCCCGCTCGTGGGGGATGGAGTTCATCCGGATCCGGTCACCCAGCAACGCCCCGCCGGTCTTCCGCTTCGACGGGTCCACCGACACGACGGCGATCGCCCGATCGTCGAAATCGAGCAGGAACCGGCGAACCACCTCGTCGACCAGCGACGATTTGCCCGAGCCGCCGGTACCCGTGATCCCGATCACCGGCGTCGAGGATGCCGCCGCCTTCTCGGCCAGCGCCTCGAACAGATCCGGGTACTTGTCGGGATGGTTCTCCCCCGCCGAGATCAGCCGGGCCACCAGCCGGTGGTCGTGCGGTGTCAGAGGCTCGAGCGCCAAGCCTTCCAGGTCGCCCGTGGGCAGGTCTGCTCCAGCCAGCATGTCGTCGACCATCCCCTGGAGGCCCAGCGCCCGGCCGTCGTCGGGCGAGTAGATCCGGGTGATGCCGTAGTCCATCAGCTCGGCAGCCTCGCCCGGCAGGATCGTCCCGCCTCCGCCGCCGAAGATCCGGACGTGCCCACACCCCCGTTCCACCAGCAGATCCCGCAGATACCGGAAGAACTCCATGTGACCGCCCTGATAGGAGGTGACCGCGATCGCCTGGGCGTCCTCCTGCACCGCCGCGTCCGCGATCTCCAGCCCCGACCGGTTGTGACCGAGGTGGACCACCTCCGCCCCCGAGGACTGGAGCATCCGCCGGAAGATGTTGATCGACGCGTCATGACCATCGAACAGGGTGGTGGCGGTGACAAACCGCACCTTGTTGACCGGCCGGTACCCGTGCTCGCTCATGGTCTGATCGCCAGAAACCTTACCCCTGGCCGTTCATTGAGCAGCTACAGGGGCACAGCCCACGCCGTTGCTCAATGTACGGCATCACTCGCCCCGGAACACCGGGGTGCGCTTGGCGAGGAAGGCCCCGATCCCCTCCCGGCCATCGCGGGTGTGGCTCATGCCTGCGATGGTGCGGGCCTCGAGCTCCATCTGGGTCTCGAGGGTGCCGGCGAAGCTGTCGTGCAGCATGCGCTTGACCGCCCCGAAGGCGAGCGTCGCCCCGTCGGCGAGGGACCGGGCCAGCTCCATGGCGGCGTCCATGAGCTGGTCGTCGGGGACCACCTGGTTGACCAGCCCCCACTCGAGGGCCTCTGCGGCGGTGAGGCGCCGGTTTGTCAGCATCAGCTCCATCGACCTCCGGAGACCGATCAGGCGTGGGACGAAATAGGTGGAGGATCCGTTCGGGGTCAACGAGGCGGCGGTGTACGCCGATGTGAATCGGGCCGATTCGGCGGCGATCGCCAGGTCACAGGCCGCTACGAACGAGAACCCCGCCCCTGCCGCCATTCCGTTGACGGCGGCGATGATCGGCGCATCCATCCGGCTGAAGCGGGAGACCGCTGCGTGGAAGTAGGTGGTCATCTCCTTCAACAGTGCCCCGGCCTGGTCGGCGGCCTCGCCAAAGCTCGCCAGATCGCCCCCCGCCGAGAAGAAGCGGCCCGAGCCCGTGACGATGACGGCCCGGACCGCCGGATCCTCGTCGCACCGGATGGCTGCGTGCATGAGCTCGGCCATCATCGGCTTGTCCATGGCATGGGCGTGATCGGGCCGGTCGAAGGTCACCAGGGCCACGCCGTCGTCGACCTCGAAGCGGATCTTCTCGAATTCCACGGCGGTCTCCTTGGATTGGGGGTGGCTCACCCTATTCGTGGGAGGCGGTCTCCGGCCCGCATACCATGGCGCACGTGGACGACCTCTTGCGAGCCACCCGCTACCTCGACTTCGACGAGCCCTCGGTCGCAGGGTTTGCCGACCGGGTCGTCGGAGACGCCGTCGACCCGACCGTGGTCGCCACCCGGCTGTTCGAGGCGGTACGTGACGAGATCCGCTACGACCCCTACCGGATCTCCCTCGCCCCCGACGAGATGACCGCATCCGCCTGTCTACGCCGCGGGTACGGCTTCTGCGTCCCCAAGGCGGTGCTCCTGGCAGCGGTCGCCCGCAGTCGGGGGATCCCCGCTCGCCTGGGGTTCGCCGACGTGCGCAACCATCTGTCGACTCCCAAGTTGCTCGAGCAACTCGGCACCGACCTCTTCCTCTGGCATGGCTATGTCGAGCTGTCGCTCGACGACCGCTGGTTGAAGACCACGCCGGCCTTCAACCGGAGCCTGTGTGAGCGGTTCGGCGTCCTCCCGCTCGAGTTCGACGGCAAGGCCGATGCTCTGTTGCATCCTTTCGATTCGTCCGGCCGGCGCCACATGGAGTACGTGGGCGACCACGGCACCTTCGACGACCTCCCGCTCGAACGGATCACTGCCGCCTATGCCGCCGCCTACCCGGCGTTCGACGCGATCGATGGGGACTTCGCCGCAGAGGCCCGGCCCGGTCGCTGAGGCTCCCGCCTTCCTGCGCCAGAAGCGGCCCTCCGAGGCCAGCTCGAACCCGGCCGCGACATACAGCCGGTTGGCGTCGGCGTGGATCCCGGTGCCCACCATGGCGAGCTCCGCCCCGAGCCGGGCCACCCGGGCGATGCCTTCCTCGATGAGGGCGGCGGCGAGCCCGAGCCGCCGGTGGTCGGGATGGGTGCACACCGGCTCGAGCACCGCCAGACCCAGCCTCGGCTCCCAGGTGAGACCGACGTGGGCGGCGAAGGCACCATCCGGTGCCACCGCCACCAGGTGGAGGTCGTCGCGGTAGCCGGGCGCCATCCGGGCGAAGGTGGCGAACTCGGCCTCGCCGTGCCCGTGGCGCCCGAAGGCGGCGTTGAGCAGATCGGCCAACCGCCAACGATCTTCGACCTCCGACGAGTCGATCTCCCGGAGCCGGTACCCGGCGGCGAGACTCGGCGATCCTGCCCGAGCCGCACCCACCAGCGAGCGGATCCGGGTGACCTCCCCCTCCTCGGTCTCGACGTATCCCCGGCCGGCGAGCAGGCCCCGGCGGTAGCCGTCGCCGTCGAGGGCGTGGACGACGAGCGCACCATCATCCGCCAGGTACTCCTCGGCCCACTCGAGCATGCTCGGCTCGAGATGGCGGTATCCCGGCTCCACTTCGATCCAGGCGTCGGCCCCGTCCTCGGGATGGACGCATCCGACCACCCGGCCGTCGACCTCCCACAGCCGCACCCGGCCGGCCCAATCCGGATCCAGGCCGGGGTCCGGGCGGTAGAACCGAGAGCCGTCCCAGCGTCTCGGATCCCACACGAACCCAGGCGTCGTCACCCTCCCCGGCCGGAGCAGCAGCTCTCGCACGGCCGTGACGTCGGCGTCGGAGTCACAGCTCCGACCCTCGATCACCGGGCGTCGACCCTCCGCTCGATCCACCGGGTGAGCGGGGCGGGAATGTCGGCGGGTCGGTCCCCCCAGTCGTAGACCTCGCATGTGCCGGCGATCACGTCGTGGAGGGCGCGACGGTGGCGCCCAAGGACGATTCCGAGGAGTCCCAGCCCGAAGAGCAGAAAGCTGATGGGGAGGCTGAGGGTTCGCACCAGTGCTCGCCGCGCCGTCAGCGGACGACCGTCGTACGAGACGACCCGGAGCCCGACCAACCCCTTGCCAAGGGTCTTCCCCAGCAGAGCGAGGCCGACCCACCAATAGATGAACGCCCAGCCCGTGTATATGACGGCCGACACGACGCCCGGCACGGTGGAGGCATCGAACTCCAGGCCGAACAGCGTTGCAACGAACGCCACGGCGGCAGCCGCCAGCGTGAAGAGCCCGAACACCGCGAAACCGTCGACGGCGAACGCGGCCAGTCGGGTGATGGCACCGGCGTAGTGTCCGGTGACCTGGGCGCGACCCTTCGTCGACACGCCCGGCAGTCCCTCGGCCCCCCGCAGCAGGGCAGGCGCAACGGGTCGCTCTGTCGGATCCCGACCTGTGAGCCGGTAGATCACCCGCCCGACGATCTCGTCGAGGGCGACCAGTTGGCGTCGCACGATGTCGAGCAGGGAACCGGTGAGGTGGCTCGTACTCTCGGCCACGATCTCAGGGATCCCGGCCCGCACGACGATCTTCTCGACGTCGGCCCGGTCCATG
>JAWOJB010000029.1:0-15832 GCA_046484325.1 Acidimicrobiia bacterium
GTCGGCGTCCGAGCACTCGGCAGGGCCGGACCCGACGCTCCAACACGAGCTGGCCGACTCGCTTGGGGCCGCCATCGCCCGGGCCGAAGCCCTCCACGCCCACGAGCAGATCCTCTCGCTGGTGGAGACCGCCCTGCCGGTGATGCCCCACGACGTGGCGGCCGAGCTTCGGGAGAAGGCGGCGCTAGCCGCCCTCCGCCTCGGTGACCCCGACACCGCCGGCGTCCACGTCGAGGCGCTGATGACCCTGGCGGAGGCATCCGGCGAACCGGCCCTGCTCCACCGGGCCGTCGCCGTTGCCGGCAAGGTCGCCAACGAGAACCGCCAGGCCGACCGGGCCGCCGCCGTCCTCGAACCCCACATTGCTCGGTTCCCCGACCTCGCCTCCGACCCCAACCTGGCCCGGGCCGCCGTGTACCTGGCCCGGGCACGATTGCTGCTCGGCGACGATCGGGAGGCCGCCGAGCTGGCCGACACCGCCCTCGGGGCAGTCGAGCAGTTGGGGATGCTGGAGGAGATCGCCGACGCCATGGTGACCCTGGGGACGGCGCTTGCGCGCAGCCGCATCCACCAGGGGATGGCGCTGCTCCGGGGGGCGGTCGAGCTGTGCCGGCGCCACGACCTGATGGACACCAAGCTGCGCGGGCTCATCAACATCGGCTACGCCTCATTCGACCTGGAGGAGACGGCCAGGGCCACCCGGGAGGCGTTCGAGGAGTCGAAGCGGGTGGGCGACCGCAGCCATGCCGACTTCGTCGCCGGCAACCTGATCGGGCTGTCGTTCTACCTGCTCGACCTCGACACGATCGAGACGCTGGTAACCGACCCGCTGCTCGGGACCACCGCAACCAACCGACTGGGACGGCTGATCTCCTCGACGGGGCTGCGGAGGTGGCAGGGGAACGACGAAGAGGCACACCGGTTGCTCGCCGAGGCCCGCGCCCTCGCCGCCGACATCAGCGACGCCCAGGCTCTCCAGGACCTGGAGCGAGTGGAGGCGAGGATGGCGTTCTTCGACGGCGATTACCGGGCCGTGTTCGAGGTGGGCCGGCGCCACTTCTCCGAGTCGCCCTTCGCCCCATCGCTCTCCGCCGCCATCGCCGTCGAAGGCGCCGTCTTCGACGGAGAGCCGCTGATCATCGAAGAAGCCCGCGACATGGTCGCAGGCCTTCCACCTGGCTCGCCGACAACGGCGGCGCTCGAACGGGCCAACGCGGTCCTGACGCTCGTATCGGGCGACCACGGTGAGGCCATCCGCCTCGCCGACGACTCGATCGAGCGGCTCGCCGAGCAGGGGCTGGGCTGGGACGAGTACGCCACCGCGGCTGCGATGGCCCGCCACCTCCCCGACGGGCCCGGCCGGGACCGCTACCTCGAGCGTGCCCGCCGGATCGCCGAAGGGGCGAACGCCAACGGTCTCGTCGCCTGGCTCGACCGGCTGCCCTCGGGCCCCCCGACCACCGTTGATTGAGCAACGGTATGGGCCAGGGCGTCATGGTTGCTCAATGAACCGGGCGCCCGTGCGGCGCGAGGGTCTCAGCCGGGCCGGTGTCGGGGGCCGCGGCCCATCCAGGGCTCCCCGTACCATCCGTTCGGTGAGTGATGGCCTGCGACTGCGGAGAGGCGTACGTGGCGTCGTCCTCGACCCGGATGACCGGGTCCTGCTCGTACAGTTCCGGTTCCCTCACACCGTGCTGTGGGCCGCTCCTGGTGGTGGCATCGAGCCCGGCGAAACCCCCCACGAGGCCCTCCGAAGGGAGCTGGTCGAGGAGGCGGGTCTGCGGACCGCCGAGATCGGGCCCGAGATCTGGACGAGGACACACCTGTTCCCGTTCATCGACGGCAGCCATGACGGCCAGCAAGAGCGCTTCTTCCTCGTGCGTACCGAGGCGTTCACGCTCGCGCCGGCCATCTCGTGGGAAGTTCTCCGACGGGAGTACGTCACAGCCATTCGCTGGTGGTCACTCGCCGACCTCCGAGACACCACCGAGACCCTGGCACCACAACAACTCCCCGAGCTGGTGGCCCAGCTGATCAGAAACGGACCGCCGCCCGAGCAGATCGACGCCGGCGTGTGAGGGGTCGTGCCGAGCCGAAACCCTCACGGTCCTCACCGCGTAGCGTCTGTGAGCAGGCATCCGCGCCGATCGTTCATTGAGCAACGAGAAGGCCACAGCCCACTCGGTTGCTCAATGAAGCGTCAGCGGTGGCGCCAGACCACCCGGCCACGGGTGGGGTCGTAGGTCGAAACCTCGACCTCCACCACGTCGCCCGGGAGGATCCGGATCTTGCGGCCCCGGCGCATGCGCCCCGCGGCCTTGGCCGTCACCTCGAGCCCACTGTCGAGCTCGACCCGGAAGAAGGCATTCCGGTCCACCTTGCGGACCGTGCCGGACATACGGACGTATTCGTCCTCGGATTTCACCAGCGGCCGGAGGAGCGGCGCTGATCGCCGTATCCGCCGCCGCCGCTGCGGTTGCCGTACCCGCCGCCGCCGCCGCCACCGCTGCGACCGCCACCGCCACTGCTCGAGCGGGGCTTGGCCTGGTTGACGGTGAGCCGCCGGCCGTCGATGTCGCGGCCCTCCAGCTCCGAGATGGCCTTGCGGGCCGCCTCGTCGTCCATCTCAACGAACCCGAACCCGCGCGAACGGCCGGTGTCACGGTCGCTGATGACCTGTGCCGAGGTGACCTCGCCAAACTCGGAGAACAGCGTGGTGAGCTGAGCCGAGTCGTACGAGAACGGCAGGTTGCCGACGTAGATGTTCATAGATGCTCCTACTTCGCCGGAGGCGTCTGTTTTCCGCTCGGTCACCGCCTCCCCAGCCTGGGAAGGACCCTCGTGCGACGTTGCCTCCGACGGACGAAGCACCAGCCCGGGAGTAACCCGGGATCCGAACGGAACCGAGTGTAGCGGAACCGCGTGGTTGGGAGAAGCCCGGAGGCGTCACGATCTGCGGACATCCGGGCGGCACCCCTCGCCATGGTCGGACGGACGAGAGGTACGTTCGTCTCGCACCACGCCGGCGACGCCCCATAGAGCGGCGTGACCGCGTACCGAGCCCCTCCACCGAAGACCGTCGAAGGTAGCCCGTCACGACCTGCTGGAGAAGCGGGCGGACGGGCGGCCGAGACCGGTGTGGTCGGGCACGACCCCGGGATGCTCCAGCTGGCGATCGTCGCCGACGCCGGCTACTTCACCCACACGGTCCCCGGGACCCCTCAGCTCAGGAGTCTTCGGCAGGTGATAGGCCGCGGACAGTCCCGACGGCCGCCCCCGACGATCGCCACCTTGTGCTGCGCCACCGGCCTCTTCTCGTGTCGGCGACGCTCGTCGTGGTCACCGCCGCCCGAAGCGGTCGAACGCCGACTCGAGGTCGATCCCGGCGTCGGCCGCGGCCTTGACGATCCGGTCGACCGGGAGCCGTTGGGATGTCCGGTCGATCTCGATCTCCAGCCGGTCACCCAGGTCGTCGAGGGTCCAGCGGCCAGGAGCGACCTCCCCCACCTCGTTCCAGCGCACCGGCACCGCCACCGGGGCGCCGGCCCGGGGACGAAGCGAGAAGGGCGCTACGACCGTGGCGGTCGGGCCGTTGCGGAGCCAGTCGACGAACACCCGGCCGTGCCGCTGCTTCTTGAGGAACTCGACAGTGAGCAGATCGGAGTGCCGCTGGGCGGCGAGCCCGGCCAGCGCCCGGGCGACCGTCGAGACCTGCTCGGTGCCCGCCTCACCGTCCAGCGCCACCCACACGTGGAACCCCGACGATCCGGTGGCCAGCGGGAAGCCGCCGAGACCGAACTCGTCGAGCAACTCGCCAATCGCCAGGGTGGCGGCGCGAACCCCGTCGAGGTCGCCCTCCTCGGGGTCGAGGTCGATGACGAGCCAGTCGGGGCGGTCGGGACGATCCGCAGTCGACGTCCACATGTGGAAGGTGACGGTCCCCTGGTTGGCGAGATACCCGAGATCCTCGGCCCGGTCAACGACCGGGTAGGTGGTCGTACCCCCGTCCTGCTTGGGGACCTCGAAGCGGCGGATCGAGTCGGGGAAGTGCCCCGAGGCGTTCTTCTGCATGAACCCGCCCGCCTCGATGCCGTTGGGGAATCGCTGGAGGGTGAGCGGACGGCCGGCCACGAACTCGATCATCCGCCCACCGACTCGCCGGTAGTGACCGACCAGATCGGCCTTCGTGTGACCGTCCGCCTCGAAGATCGGCTTGTCGGGGTTGGTGACCTCCACGACCCCATCATTCCAGCTGGAACCCGATGGTGGTGGGCCCGCGTCGGCCCGGCGATAATCGCGTCATGCCCGAACGCAACGTGCTCGGCGGTGAGATGGAACCGTGCGGGATCGACCCGCTGACCGGTTTCTTCCGGGACGGCTCGTGCACGACGTCACCCGAGGATCTCGGCAGCCACACGATCTGTGCGGTCGTCACGGCCGAGTTCCTCGAGCATCAGCGGCGGATCGGCAACGACCTCGTCACGCCGATGCCCATGTACCGCTTCCCCGGCCTGCGTCCGGGGGACCGCTGGTGCGTCACGGCCCGCAACTGGCTGCGGGCATACCAGGACGGCGCGGCGGCGCCGGTCGTGCTGGCCTCCACCCACGAGCGGGCTCTCGAGATCGTGCCCCTCGACGCCCTTCGGGACCATGCGGTGGACGTGCCTGACGATCCGGGCGCATTGAAATGGTGACCCCCCTACCCCCTGCCACTTCGTCCCCCACGAAGCGGGGGACAAACCAGCGACAGGGGAAGGGACCCCCGCAGCGTCAGCTGTGGGGTGGGAGCCCGACTCGGGCCTTCACACCCGCACGGCGGCCACCGCGTCGGCACACACCTCCACCGCCAGCTCGACGAACCGCTCGACCACGGGTGCGGGGTTGGGACCGACCACGAGGCCCAGTTCGCGGGGCGGCAGGGGCGGCTCCAACCGGCTGATGCGGACGCCGGGGTCGTTGGGGTCGACCGCCAGCAGCGGCATGATCGCCACTCCCATGCCCGCCCGGACCATCGACTGCACTGCCGCGTTGTCGGCGGTGCGAAAGACGTAGTCCGGGGTGATCCCGAAGGCGGTGAGCCCGGCATCGATCTTCCGCTGGCAGAAGTCCCTGGCCGGCTGGCCGACCATCGGGACCGAGCCGAGCTCGTCGAGGTTGACGACACCCGAGTCGCCATGGTCGAGGGGCACGATGGCGACGTACGGATCCCGGGACAGGTCGACGAACCGCAACTCCGAGGCGACCGGCATCGACACGGCGAAGCTGATGTCGAGCTCCCCGGACGCCACCTTGGCGACGAGCCGCTGCTCGTCGTTGTCCTCGAAGGGCCGGACGTCGACGCCGGGCGACTCCTGGCGCAGCCTTCGGACCACCTCCGGCACCACCTTCACCGCCACCGACTGGAACACGCCGACGTCGATCCGTCCCGTCGTCCCGGCCTTGAAGGCGACAAAGTCCCGCTCGATCGCATCCACCCGGTCGAGGATGTGCTGGGCATGCTCGAGCAGGAGGCGGCCGGCAGCCGTGAGCCGGACCGGACGGGGGCCGCCGGGGCGTTCGAACAGCCGCTCCTCGACGATTCGCTCGAGCGCGGCGATCTGCTGGGACACCGCCGACTGGGTGTAGCCGAGCAGGCCGGCAGCCCGGCCGAAGGTCCCCTCGGTGGCGACCGCCCGGAGTGCCTCGAGGTGACGGAGATCGAGGCCGTCGAGCCGAACCGTGCCATCGGTGACGGTCATCACACGATGATAAGCCCGACTGATCGACACCACAAGGGACTATCGCTATTCAAGATGCTCTCGGGCGCGTAGGTTGCGCTCCAGGAAGGAGCACATCCCATGCACAACTACCTCGAACTCCTCGATCAACTCGAGCATCGAATCGCCGTCGACGGGCTCCACGCCCACGACCCGGCGCTGGCAGCGCTGGCCGACGTCCTCGTTCGGACCGGAACGTTGCCGACCCTTGCCGGCATCCTGGCCGACCCCGATCAGCCCGAGGTGGCCCGGATGCGCGCCCTGGCCAGGGCCATGGCCACGCTCCGGTCGTCCCGGGTGTCACCCACCGTCCCGGCGTTGGTCGCCTGAGCCCGTCGGCTCACCCCGCCCGGCGGAACACCCGCACCCCGTCGGGGTCGATGAACATGAACGACACCTCGTCGGTGCCCGGTCGCACCCCGAGGCGGGAGGGTGAGCCCGGGTCGGCCTCGGTGAATGGGTCACGGACCGGCTCGACCGCCGAGACCGAGCCGTCCGGTCCCACCGTCAGGTACCCGGCGAGCTGGATGGACTCGTCCGCATCCGCCAGGCCCAGCAGGAAGAGGTGGAGCGAGCCGTCGGCGGTCGACACCACCTCGGCGCTGACGTAGACGGTGCCGCCGATCTCGGGTGGCGCCTCGACCGGGATCACCACCTCCTGGGGCACGTCGGGCAGGTCGAGCCGAAGCTCCCCGGGTTCCACGACCAGACCGAAGCGGGCGCCCGGCCGGGTGAGGAACCACTCGGTGGGCTCGGCGGTGGCGGCATCGACGTCGACCACCAGCAGCTCGTTCTCGAAGGTGAAGGCATACAGGAGCTTGCCATCGTCGTAGCGGGAGATCCACTCCCCCGGGATCCGCACGGCGTCGATGATCCCGTCGCGAAGGCGCAGCACCGAGGTCTCGCCGCCGAAGTTGGCGTTGACGGCCACCAGGGTCCCGTCCTCGAGCCCGCGTGGCAGCGTGTACTGGAAGTACTCCCCGTTCACCAGCAACTCCTCGGGCATGGGAACCTCGCCGAGGTAGGCACCCTCGCCGTCGAAGTGGGCCAGGCGGGCTTTGGCCGAGTCGAGGAACCACCAGGTGCCGTCGGACATGCGGGCTCCATAGTCGGGGCCGATGAGAAGACCCTCACCGTCACCGCCGAGGGAGACACCAAGGGTGTCGGGGGTGTCGCCGTAGGGGATCACGAACGCCTCGATCCATCCCGCCCCCATCCCGGAGGCCACCGGCAGGACCACGGAACCATCACCGGGGGCCATCGTGGTCGTCGTCTCGGGAGGGCGGGTGGTCGTGGTGGTCGGTGCGGTGGTGGTCGGGGCGCTCTGGGGAGCGCAGGCTGCGACCACGAGGACCAGGACGGTGACGAGTGCGCGGCTCACGGTGCTCTCCCCTCGACGATGCCCGGGACGGTACTGCGAATCCCGATCCATGCCGGCCAGGTAGGCAGGATGAACGCACCACCCGGCCCAATCGCCGATACTGGTCGGCATGACCGACATGTACGACCGCATCCTCGAGCTCCGGGCGATCCGCACCTTCGCCGACCGCACGCTGTCCGACGCCGACCTCGAACGGATCCTGGAGGCGGCCCGGTGGACGGGCACCTCCAAGAACAACCAGGCCTTCTCCCTCGTCGTCGTGGCCGACCCCGAGCAGAAGTCCCGGCTGGCCGAGTGCGGCGACTTCATGGACCCGGTCCGCAACGCCCCGGTGGCCGTGGTGCTGGTCAAGGAGCCATCGGGCAACGACTTCGACATCGGCCGGGTCGCCCAGAACGTCATGCTGGCCGCCTCGGCGATCGGGGTGGCCTCCTGCCCGGTCACCCTCCACCGATCCGACGATGCCGCCCGGGTGCTCGGCCTGCCCGAGAACCGCCACTGCCGGTGGGGGGTGGCGCTCGGCTACCCGTCGGACGAATCGGCTCCGGCCCGCTGGGGCGGTCGCCGCCCGCTCGGCGAGCTCGTCCACCGCGATCGGTACTGAGCGGCCTCAGCGGCGGGTCATCACGAAGCAGGCGAATCCCTCACCCTCCCCGCCCGCCACCCGGTCGACCTCCCAGCCAGCGAAGAGGGCGGCGAGCTCGGCGGGTTCGATTCCCGGGGATCCCGAGCGGCTCGGTCCCGATGTGCTGAACCGGGGCAAGTCGGCGTCGCGGGCGTAGAAGCACCACATGACCAGCACCGAGTCGGGGCGGGTGATCCGCGCCACCACGTCGACCACCCGGGGTCGCATGGCAGGCGGAAAGTCGTCGATGGTCCCGCCGTCGAACACGAAGTCGAACGGCCCCTCGACCTCCTCGGGCAGGTCGAGCAAGTCGCCGACGACGAAGACCGCACTCGACGACGCCGCTCCGGCGGCGGCTCGCGCCTTGTCGATCGCCACCGGCGACAGGTCCACGCCGATGGTGTCGAAGCCCCGGGAGGCGAGGTAGATCGAATCGGCGCCCGAGCCGCACCCGAGATCGAGCGCCCGGGGGCCGACCGTGTCGGGCGTGATCCTCCCCGACTCCACCAGCGTCACCAGTTCGGGCCGGGGACCCGACTCCCACGGCGCCCCCCGTCGGTACATGGCGTCGTAGAACGGACGGGACACCCTGGCGAAGAGGTCGAGGAGGCTGCGACGGGCCATGGGACAGCTTACGGAGCCGGGCTAGCGGGGGATCGTGTGATCGAGGGGATCACCCGCCTCCGGGGTGCGCGGTGATCGCCCCAACCTCAGGAAGTGTGCCGACCTCTCGGCGACGGCGGCGGGAGCATCGAGCCAAGGGAGGTGCCCGGCACGGGGCAGCATCACCAGCTCGGCGTTTGGCATCAGTCCCACCAGGCGCCGAGCCACCGTCTCGTCACCGAAGGAGTCGTCGGCACCCCACAGGAACAGAGTGGGCGTCGCCACGGCCTCCAGCACCTCGGGAGTCAACCGGAGCGCCGGCTTCGAACCACGCAGGGAGCACAGGCGACCGATCATCTCGCCGTCGTTGTGCATGGTGTCGGTGTGTTGCTGCAGCCCGGCGTACCAGTCCCAGAACGACTCGGGGATGATCCCCGCATCGACGCTGGTCGCGTGCCCGATCTGGCGAAGGATCGATCGGTTGGCCCGCCGGCTGGGTGGCAGATGGCCGAGGATCCGGCGGACCCACCCGACGGTCATGAGCCGCATGAAGGGAGGGAGACGGTCCCCCGGTACCAGCGCCGGACATGCCATCTGCACCATCCGTCCGATTCGGGCGGGATGTGCGGCAGCCGAGCGCAGAGCGAGGTGGCCGCCCAAGGACGAGGCCACGACGTGGGCGGACTCGAGGCCGAGGCCGTCGAGCACGCCTCCCACGAACCGCTCGCCCACCTCGGCCAGGTTCTCCTCGCGGATCGGGTATGGGTCGCTGAGTCCGGTGCCGGGCCGGTCGACCAGCAGGCAGCGGAACCCGTCCAGATGCTCGACCATCCCCGCCCATGTGGACCCGGCGTTCGGACCACCGTGGATGAACAGCACCGGATCGCCCTCACCCACCTCCTGAACACGCACCCGTACGCCGAGGGTCGGCATGGTCACGAACCGCTCGGAAGGGGTGAGCCCCACCGACGACCACAGCCGCCGCTCCGTCTCGCGGTACCTCTCCTCGTTCATCGCCCACTCCTCTCTGTCGTCGGTTTCAGGTCGGTGCGAAGGGCCAACGCCCAGGTCACGAAGCCGGCGAGAGCCACCAGGAAGCTCACGTAGAAGAGGGGATGCTCGAAGCCCAACCGGAGGTTCACCACGGCACCCACGGCATAGCCGATGCCGGCCACGAGGCACGCGGCGGAGGTGACACGGCGGAACACCACCTGCCGCAGTCCGGTCAGCCCGGCGAGGGCCATCCAACCTCCCTGCAGGACGAGACCCAGGTGCTGGGCATCCAGGAAGGGGAGCTGCGTCTGGATCCCGGTGACGTCCTTGAATGCAAGCCCGAGCCCCGCGACGACCATGAGTGACAGGCCGGCGGTGCCGACGGTCACGGCAACCCCGCTCGCCGACGGGTCCTCGACCCGTTGCACCCGGTGGAGGTACCAGGCCACCGGCAGCAGCGACCCGGCCGACGCCACCATCGCCAAGTCGCTGAGCGGGGCGAACACTCCCTGGACCATCACGAATCCGAGGGCCAACCCGAAGCCGGCGGTGGTGGCGGCGAGGCTCGCCGTCACCCACTTCCTGGCCGAGAGCGCCTGCGGGAGTGTGGTTACCGCGAGGCCCATCGTGGTCGGCGTCGCCATCCTTCGTGCCTCCATCTCGACTGCCCCGGCACCGTACGGAGGAGAGCGGCCCAGCGGAACGGTGTCCAGTGCAGTTATCCGGTGAGGCGCGCCCCCAGACCCGGAGGCCCGACGACTGATGCAGGCCTCAGTGGACACCCGGCGGATCATCCCTGCACAATGCAGGGATGAGACGGCTCGTGTGGGCCTTGGCGGTGAGCGCCGCCGCTTCGTTGATCGCCGCGCTCATCGTGGCGATCGCCCTCCGCCCCGACCCCGCAGGGGCCATCTGGTTCATCCTGATCGTGCCCACCCCGTTCCTTGCCGCCGGAACCATCCTCCTGTGGCAACGCCCTCGACACCGGGCCGGACCGCTGCTCGTCGGGGCGGTGGCCGGCACCATGGCGTACTCGGTCCTCCTCGAGCAGATCATCTGGGCGAGAGTGCCCGAGCAAGGGGTCGAACCGTGGATGTCGGTGGCGCTGGCCACCGAGAGCCTCGTCGCGATGAGCGGCCTTGCCTGCTTTGCGCTACTCGTCGGCCTCTTCCCGGAGTGCATCCCCGTGACCCGGGGCGAGCGGCGCTTCGCAGCCATGACGTGGTGGCTTCCGGCGCCGATGCTCCTGGCGCTGCTCACCAACCCGTCCATTCCCTTGGAACCCGCCGCCTACGGAGGGCTTCATCCGGTCCGTAGCCCGCTGTACGTCGAGGCCTTGGGATCGCTCGGGCCGGCAACGGCGCCGTTGAGGCCTCTTCTGGGCTCGGTGATGGTCGTCGCCCTCGTCATGCTGTTGCTCCGCTACCGACGAGTTGGCGATGAGGAGCGTCGCCAGATCCGCTGGGTGCTCTACGGGTCGAGTGTGGCGGTCGCCGTCGGCATGCTGCCCTTCGTGCTCGGGCCCATCGTCTTCGACGGTGGACTCGGACACGGCCCGCTGCTCGCGCTCTCCTCGGCCTCGCTGGTGCTGATCCCGACCTCGATGGTGGTGGCCATCACCCGACCACACTGGATCGACACCGACACCGTCATCCGCACCTCCTTCGCCTATGGCGTCCTCTCGTTCGGGGTCTTCGCCATCTACGCGGCGTTGGCGGCCGGTCTGGGCCTTGCGGCTGGATCCCGGCTGCCGGTCGAGGTGGCCATCGTCGTCACGGTGCTGTTGGCACTCCTCTTTCAGCCGGCCCGCGCCCGGCTCCAGCGCGTGGCCGACCGCTGGGTGTTCGGCGAGCGTCCCCACCCGCTCGAGGCGGTGGCCGGATTCGACGAAACCATGCGGGATGCGGCCTCCGATGAACTTCCCGAGCTGCTGGCCCACACCGTGCGTCAGGCCGCTCGGCTGCGGTGGGTCGCAGTGGAGATCCCATCCGAGACGTTCGCCGCCGGCCGTGTTGCGGGCGACCCGTTGCTCACGGTCCCCATCAGCCACGGGGGTGACGAGATGGGAGTCATCCACTGCGGTCCCTCCGTCACCGGTCGCCTCACCAACGAGGACACCAGCCTCATCGCCGCCCTGGCCGGCCAAGCGGCCCTCGTCCTCTCCCAGACCCGCCTCGCCACCCGCATCGTCCAAGCTCAGGAGGCGGAGCGGCGCCGTCTCGAACGCAACCTCCACGATGGCGCCCAGCAGGAGCTGGTGGCCCTCGTGGCCAAGCTCGGTCTGGCACGCTCCCGCGCCCGCCGAGGACTGCTGGATGAACTGGCGTTGATCGAGCTCCAACGTGACGCCAAGGCGATCCTCGCAGACCTCCGCGAACTCGCCCAGGGCATCCACCCTTCCGTTCTGAGCGACGGCGGCCTGATCGAGGCCGTCGAGGACCGTTGCGCGAGACTCCCGATCGACGTCGCCGTGGACGCCTCCCCCGACCTCCGGCACCGCCGCTTCGGCGACGAAGTGGAGGGTGCCGCCTACTTCTTCGTGGCTGAGGGGCTCGCCAACGTCCTCAAACATGCCTCGGCCAACTCCGTCCGCGTCGAGGTACACCATCGCGATGAGCAGCTGGCGCTGACCGTCGCCGACGACGGCATCGGCTTCGATCCCGAAGCCGTTGGGCTGAGAGGACTGGCCGGGCTGGCGGACCGCCTCGCCGCTCTCTCCGGCACCGTCTCGGTCAGCGCCCGACCCGGGTCCGGAACGGTGCTGCAGGCTCGATTGCCCGTGGATGCGCCAACGTGATCCGGCTGGTCATCGCCGACGACCACTACCTGGTGAGAGAGGGAACGCGCCGGCTACTCGAGGCGTCCGGTGAGGTCGACGTAGTGGCCACGGTGGAAGACGGGGGCCAGCTCCTGGCAGCGGTCGAGCGGCTCGAGCCCGACGCGGTGATCGTCGACATCCGCATGCCACCGGGTCACCAGATGGAGGGGATCGAAGCCGCCCACAAGATCCGCAACCGCCACCCGGGGATCGGCGTGGTCGTCTTGTCGCAGCACGCCAACCCCCTCTACGCCTTCGAGGTGTTCAAGGACGGGACCGCCAGACTGGCGTATCTGATCAAGGACCGCGTCGGTGAACTCGACGAGCTGCTCCGGGCGATCCGTGAGGTGATTGCGGGAGGCTCGGTGATCGATCCTGTCGTCGTGGAGGCGCTCCTCAACCGCCAGCGGCAATCGCCCGACCGGCTTCTCGACACCCTCACCCCCCGGGAGCGAGAAGTGCTGGCGGCGATGGCCGCAGGCAGATCCAACGCAGCGATCGGAGACACCCTGTTCATCTCCGGGTCGGCGGTCGAGAAGCACATCAACTCGATCTTCGCCAAGCTGGGTCTCGGACCGGACGAACCCGAGACCCATCGGAGGGTTGCCGCCGTGCTCACCTTCCTCCGGAGCGGACCGCAGCCCGAGCCGGGCCGGGCACAGGCGTAGCCTGGGCTCTGAAGATGCCGGCCATGCGACTGAACACGAGGGTTCGGTGTCTCGAGTTCCCCTGCGGCGACGTCGACCACTCCCGGTACCGGGTGCCTGCCGTCGACCTCGATCCCGAGCGGATCCGCATCGTCCTCATCTCGGAGGGGGCTGCCGCCGACCCCACCGACGACTACCAGGCACCCGGCGACCCGCTGTTCCTGCGCACCACCCTCGAGGCGTTCGGCGACGCCGGGGTGACGGCGTCGTCGCTCGCCGGCCTCCACCGGCTTGGCATCTACGTGACGAGCGCGGTGAAGTGCGCCAAGACCCGGCCGGGCATCGCTGCCGCCACGATCACCGAGTGCTCGCAGCTGCTGGAGGCCGAGCTCGCCCAGTTCACCGGCGCCCGCGCCTACCTGCTCATGGGCGACGTCGCCATCAAGGCGATCAACGCCATCGCCCGCCGGGCCGGCGAACCCCGGCCGATCCCAGCCGGGTCCACCTACCGGATCCGCGACGGCGAACTCCACTGGCGGAACACCCGCCTGTTCCCTTCCTACCTCCAGGCGGGCCCGGCCTTCTACATCGAGGCGAGCAAACGCCGGATGATCGCCGAAGACATCCGGGCGGCCCTCGCCGTGGCCGGCATGGCGGGCTGAGGCGACCGGCTCAGTACACGTCGCCGACCGTGTTGAAGACGTTGAACCTGCCGGTCGGGGTCACCAGGTCGGGGATCCGGGCGATCTCGACGAGAGTGGCGTCGTCGTAGACGACGATCTCGCCCACCCGGCCGGGCTCGTCCGCCCGACCCCAGACGCTGACCCACACCTGGGTGCCCTGTCGGTTGTACTCGAAGTGCACGGCCCGCCCGTAGTCGGCGACCTCCCAGCAGCGGGCGGTCTCGGTCGGATCGGCCTTCGCCACCACGCAGACGCTCCGCTGGATCCCCTCATCGGGGTTGAGGGTGTGGTCCACCCAGATCCAGGGGCTGTTGGGGTGGGTCTTCACGAACAGGCTGCCACCGCCGAGCAGGGGGATGTTCCGCACCACCTTCCAGGCGTGCTCGGGATGACCCTCGGGATCGGTGCCGATGGCGATCATCGCCCCCTCCCCGAGATGCGAGGTTGTCCAGACCGGCCCGTAGTCGGGATCGATCCAGTTCGCCCCCCGCCCCGGATGGGGGATGGCGGGCGTGTCGACCAGTGCCTCCATCGCTCCGTCGATCGCGTCGACGACCGCCACCCGGTTGGCCTGGTTCGCCGCCACCAGGAAGTAACGGCGGGAGGCATCCCATCCCCCATCGTGGAGGTACCGCTCGGCCTCCAGCATCTTGATGCCCGGCGCCTTCGGATCCGTGTAGTCGACCAGCCAGATCTGGCCGGTCTCCTTGACGTTGACGATCCACTCCGGCTTGTGGTGGGATGCGACAATCGCCGCCACCCTCGGCTCTGGATGGAACTCGTTGGTGTCGTAGGTGTAGCTGCGGGTGCTCACGATCTTGAACGGCTCGAGTGTGAGCCCGTCGAGGACGACGAAGTGGGGCGGCCAGTAGCAGCCGACAATGGTGTACCGGTCGTAGAAGTCGCCTTCCGGGCCCGAGTACTTGCTCACCTCGATGGAGCGGGCGTCGTAGCAGGTCTTCACCTCGGCCACGGTGTCCGGCACCTCCATCCACAGGTCGATCAGCGAGGCCCTGCCGTCGCGCCCGATCACGTAGACGTAGCGGCCGGTCGCCGACATCCGGGAGATGTGGACGGCGTAGCCGGTGTCCACCTTGTTGAGGACCTCGAAGGTGTCGCCGTCGATGATGGCCACCTGGCCTGCGTCCCGGAGCGTGACGGCGAAGAAGTTCTGCCAGTCACGGTCATGCTCGGGTGCGGACGGTCGCTCGGCCACCGGTACCTCGACCTCCCAGGTGTCGAGCATCTGGGAGAGCGCCATCTCGGGCGGCGCCGGTGGGTCCATCTGCAGGAAGACGGCCAGTTCCTCTGCCTGCTCCTGGGTCAGCACGCCCTGCTTTCCCCAGTCGGGCATGCCGCGAGGAGTGCCGTGGAAGATGATGGCCGCCAGCCCGGCGGTTCCCTTCGGAGCGGTGAGGTCGGGGGTGAGGGCAGGGCCGGTCGCCCCGTTGCGCAGCGTCCCATGACATCCGGCACACCGGTCGAAGTAGACCTGGGACGTCCGGCCGAACACCGCCTCGGTCAGAATCGGAACATCGCCGTCCCCGGTATCGACCGGCACGGTGGGCTCGACGGGCACGGTGGTCACCGTGCCGTCCGCCGGCGGAGCCTGCGACCCGGGAAGGCGAGACTGGAACCCACATCCGGCGAGGGTCATACCGACTGCGATCACGACGGCAATCCGCAACTCGCGCGCCACCACGACGCACCACCTCCTCACCGCGGAGCTTCGGCGACCGCCCGGAGGCCGGGTTGGGCCGATGAGGCCCATCTCCCCGAGCCCGGGTGTCAGCGACCAGAATCCACCCACCTCTCAGCGAAAGGAGACCACGATGGCGCTCGGGTTTGGATTGCTCAGCGCCCAGCTACGGCCGGGCGAGACCGACTGGACGAGGGCCTATGACGAGACGGTCCGGCTGGCAGGAGAGGCCGAACGGCTCGGCCTCTCCTCGATCTGGACCACCGAGCACCACTTCGTCGACGACGGCTACATGCCATCCCTGCTGGTCGTGAGCGCCGCCCTCGCCCAGGCCACCTCGACGATCGAGATCGGGACCGGGGTGGTGCTGGCACCGCTCCATCATCCACTCCGCCTCGCCGAGGACGCCGCCACCGTCCAGCTGCTGTCCCACGGACGCCTCACCCTCGGCCTCGGGCTGGGGTGGTCCGAGGTCGAGTTCGCCGGACTCGGGGCGGATCGTCGCCGGCGGGGAGCGGCGATGGAGGAGCTCCTCCAGATCCTCCCCCGCGCCTGGTCGGGCGAGCCGTTCCGCCACCAGGGCGCCATGTACGACCTGCCCGAGCTGGCGGTGCGGCCGGTGCCCCC
>JAWOJB010000046.1:0-2791 GCA_046484325.1 Acidimicrobiia bacterium
GCGTCGACGAGGACGGCTTCGCCGCCGAGATGGAGGAGCAGCGCCGGCGTGCCCGTCAGGCCTGGAAGGGTGGAGACGAGGCAGCCGCCACCGAGCTCTACCGGAAGGTCCTCGACGAGACCGGCCTCACCGAGTTCATCGGTTACGAACATGAGCTCGGACGCGGCACGATCCTGGCGATCCTCGTCGACGGCGAGCAGGTGGAACGAGCCGAGCACGGCCGGGAGGTCGAGGTGTTCGTGGACCGGAGCCCCTTCTATGCCGAGTCGGGTGGCCAGGTCGGCGACTCCGGGTCGATGACCACCGACTCCGGCACCGTGGCGGTCTCCGACACCCGGCATGCAGTCCACGGTCTGCACGGGCATCGGGGCACGGTGGTGGCCGGTGCGATCCGGGTGGGTCAGGAGGTCGAGCTCTCGATCGACGCTCCCCGCCGGGAGGGCATCCGCAAGTCCCACACCGGCACCCATGTCCTCCACTGGGCCCTGCGCGACGTCCTCGGGGAGCACGTGAAGCAGGCGGGTTCGCTCGTGGAGGCGGGCCGGCTCCGGTTCGACTTCTCCCACTTCTCCTCGGTGGCCAATGCCGAGTTGGCCGACATCGATCGCCTTGCCAACCGCAAGGTCATCGAGAACGCCCGGGTGACCACGGTGGTGACCACCAAGGATGAGGCGGAGAAGGCGGGCGCCCTCGCCTTCTTCGGCGACAAGTACGGCACCACTGTTCGCATGGTCGAGGTCGGGAGCTACTCGCGGGAGCTGTGCGGAGGGACCCACGTCCACACCTCGGGACAGGTGGGCCCGGTGCTCGTGCTCGGGGAATCGTCGATCGGATCGAACCTCCGCCGGGTCGAGGCCCTCACCGGCGACACGGCATACGATCACCTGCTCGCCGTCCGTGGGGCGCTCGACGAGACCGCCGGACTTCTGCGGGCCCCGACGCGGGATGTCCCCGAACGAGTGCGGATGCTGCTCGGCAAGGTGAGCGAGCTCGAGGACGAGCTCGAGGCCCTGCGCGCCCAGCGGCGGGGCGAGGCGGCCGCCGAGCTCGCCGGAGCGGCCGTGGACGTCGGCGGAGCCCACCTCTCGGTGGGCTCGGTTCCCGCCACACCACCCGAACAGCTTCGCCAGCTCGCCCTGGGCGTGCGCGATCGGATCGGGCGCGGCGTGGTGGTGCTCGGGTCCACCTCGGATGGAAAGGGCTTGCTCGTCGCCGCCGTCAGCCGCGACCTGGTCGAGGAGGGAATACGGGCCGGCGAGCTCCTCGTCGACGCCGCCCGGGCCCTCGGTGGCGGAGGGTCGCGCGACCCCGAACTGGCCCAGGCGGGCGGTCAGCAGGGGGAGAACCTCGAGGAGGCGCTGGCACGGGCCAGCGAGGCGGCCTCGCGCGCCCTCCGGGACCGATGAGCCCGGGACGGGTGCTCGCCCTCGACCCGGGGGAGCGCCGCATCGGCGTGGCGATCTCGGATCCTCTTCGCATCACGGCCCAACCCCTCATGGTGATCGACCGGAACCGGCAGGCACCCCTCGACGTCATACGACAGGTGGTCGAGACACGCGACGTGGATGAGATCGTGGTGGGCCTCCCCATCCGCCTTCGCGGGGGGGAGGGACCGGCCGCCGAGGCGGCCCGCCGTTTCGCCGAGGAGGTGGAGGCGGCGACCGGCCTCCCGGTGACACTGGTCGACGAGAGGTTCTCGAGCCACACCGCCGAACGGGCGATGCTCGAGGGAGGGGCCCGCCGCAAGACACGGCGGGAGGCGCGTGACAAGATCGCCGCCGCAGTGATCCTCCGCACCTACCTGGAGCGCACGACGTGATACCCGAGACCGAGGAGCGCCGGGGCGTCGTGAGCCGCTACCGACCGTTGATCGCCCTCGTCGCCGTCGTGCTCGCCGGCGCTGCGGTCATCGGGCTCGGATCCTGGTTGGGGCGGACGGTTGGCGGCGTGCTCGGCTCCGGCGGCGACGCCGACGGCGCCACCGTCGCCGTTCCGCCCGGCCTCGACGTCGAGGTGGAGATCCCGGCGGGGGCCTCGGCCACCGAGATCGCCGAGATCCTCCAACGAGCCGGAGTGGTGGCCAATGCCACCCAGTTCCAGGTGGCCGTGCGAGCGTCGGATGCCGGGACCTCGCTCCGGGCCGGGACCTACGAGCTCGTGACGGGGATGGAACCCGATGAGGTGATCGAGATCCTTCGCCGCGGCCCGGTGGTACGGACCTTCGACGTGCTGATTCGCGAGGGCCTGCGGATCGATGAGATCCTCGACGCGCTCGCCGAGGCGTCAGGCCTCGACCGGGCCGAGTTCGAACGCGTCCTCACCGACGGGTCGGTGAGGACCTCCCTCGTCGAGATGCCGACCCGGCCCGAGCTCTCCGATTGGGAGGGACTGCTCTTCCCCGACACCTACCGGTTCAGCGATCGGGCCGGTGCCGCCGACATCCTCAACCGGATTGCGAGCACCATGGAGGCGAGGGTGGCCGCCATCGACTGGTCGCGTCTCGCCGGGGTGGGGCTCGGTCCCTACGAGGGGATCATCATCGCCTCCCTCATCGAGTCGGAGGTCCGGGTCGCCGAGGAGCGTCCGCTCGTGTCGAGCGTGATCCAGAACCGCCTCGCCGACGGGATGCGCCTGGAGCTCGACGCCACCGTCCTCTACGCCCTCGCCAGCCGTGACATCGGCGACTTCGATCGCTCCGTCGACTCGCCCTACAACACCTACCTCGTGGCCGGGCTGCCTCCGACCCCGATCTCGGCCCCCGGTCGCGCCTCGCTGGAGGCGGCCTCCGACT
>JAWOJB010000062.1:0-23365 GCA_046484325.1 Acidimicrobiia bacterium
TGTAGCGGGTGGTGTCGAGGTTGCGGCCCACCCGGAAGTGGTCGGGGGCGAAGGTCGGGAGCGGCGGGAACTGAACCCAGCCGTCGACGCTGAGACGGTCGCCGATTCGCAGGTCGGTGGCGTTCACGAGCCCGACCACGTCTCCGGGGAAGGCGACGTCGACCGTCTGAGAGTCGCGCCCAAACAGCTGACGGGCGTACTTGGTAGAGAGGCTGCGGCCCGTGCGGTGGTTGACGAGCGTCATACCCCGCTCGAAGCGTCCCGCGCACACCCGCATGTAGGCGATGCGATCACGATGGCGGGCGTCCAGGTTGGCCTGGGCCTTGAAGACGAACCTCCCAGGTGACCGTGATCGGGCGTGTGACCCCCGACAAGGGAAGCGAGGCAGCCTCGGCCTCGACCCCCTCCCGATCCGCCCGGGTGAAGGGTCGCCATGGGTGAACCGTCACCTTGTGGTCCGAGCGCCGCCAGGTCCCGACGACCTCGCCGTCGCGCAGGACGGCCCCCGGCCAGACACGGGAGGTCCATAGTCGGCTTCGGTGAGCCGCATCGGGGACCAGCAGCTCGCGGTCCACACCTTGCAGGAGGAAGTAGGTGTCACCGCTGGGGAGCAGACGGGTCGAGGCGGCCCCGTCTGGGGATCGGAACGACGCCTCATCACGGGCGAGGATCCATGCTTCGCCGATGGGTGTGCGGACTGCGAGCAGCTCGGTGCGGAGGGAATCGAAGGTGGCGACTGCCGCGTTCGGGCGGATCCCGGCCCACGAGGCGAAAGAGTCGGCGGTGGCAGGGCCGAAGACACGCAGATGACGCCGTGCCAGCTCGAGTCGGGCGTCGAAGGGATCGACGGCCGGCGCCGGCACGCTCCAGATCAGCGGCTGTCGGGCGCCATCCCAGTAGATGATGAACCTGCCGGTGGGAGCCGCATACCTCAGCGTGTTCGGATGCAGGCCGACGATGCGGGCCGCATCTCGGCAGTCCATGTGGTCCCCGCCGAGCGCGCCCTCCAACCGGTTGGCGACGTCCTCGGCTCGGCGTCGAGCCTTCGGCTCGTCGGGTAGCCGGCCAAGGGTGAACACAGCCAGATCACGCTCGGCGATCACGAAGGCGCTGTAGCGGGGTCCCCACACCTGAACCAGCGGCGGTTCCGCCCATGTCCGGGGACCGGTCCGCACCACGCGGGCGTGGATCGACAACAGCGCCGCCCTCGGCATGCTGTCCTGAAGTCCGGCGGTCGCTGCACGCTCGAGTGAGCGGGGCGAGTGGGCGAGTCTCTCGTCCAGAGCCGACACCCGCCTCCGGTGGGCGAGGACCTGGTGACGTGACAGTCGGAGCACCACTGCTCGCGACCCTACTGAACACAGGCCCGAATGGCCTCGGTATCCACCTTCAAGCTCTCGTTCGCGGCCCGGCTGCTCGAGCGCCGCCACCGTATAGCCGCAGACCGGGCTTCAGCGGTTGATCTGGTCGCGCCACGCAAGCCAATCGGAGCCGGCGGCAACCGCCACTCCGGGCCGTTGAAACCGAGGGTGAACTGGGTGAACCCCATCTCCCGATAGGTATCGGCGTCCTCGGCCAGGAACCGGTCGAGGTCGTCGGGCTCCACCCCCAGGCCCCATTCGATGGTGTGGGGATCACGACCCTCGATGTCATACCAGTGCCGCAGTGCCTCCACCTTGGGAACCAGTTCGTCGGGGTGGTCGGGATAGGCGGCGTGCCATGAGTCGGCATGCCGGGCCACCAGGCGAAAAATGATGGTCTCTCCAGTCCCGGCGATCAGGATGGGGATCTCCCTTCGGGGTGCAGAGTTGAGCAGACCGAGCCTTCGTTCGATCAGGGGGAGAGCCGCGCTGCTGGCCGGCGGAGCCGACCTGGGGGGCGTTCTCGAACGCCGCCGCCAGGCGCTGGAGAGGGCTCGGTCGAGCACCGATCAGAGGCTGCGGGCGCTCGACATCTGGGTGGAGATGACCGACTGCGGGCCCGATGTGGTCGTCCGCGGGGTTGAGTCCCAGCTCATCGCCGGGCTCGTCGCCTCGATCGGTCCCGTGGAGGACATCGCCCGGCTGTTCAATGAATTGGAAGCAGTGGTCCGTGACGCCGGAGCCCGGGCCAGCCGCCCCCCCGGTGCCCTGGTACCGCTACGGCGGGGAGCGGGCCATGTCGAGGTCGAGATCTTCGTCCCCGTCACCCGGGCGGTGAACGCCGGGAGGGTGGTGAGCAGGCGATTGCCGGCGGCCCGGGTGGCAGCAGCCACTCACCGCGGGCCCTACGAAGGCAGGTCCGCACTCCGCAACGCGCTGGAAGAGTGGGTCGACGCCGCCGGCTACCACGCCAGTGATCGGGTCCGCTTGGTGTACCTCCAGTTCGGTGCCGACCCCGAGCTCGATCTCCCCGAGCCCTACCTGACCCGACGATCCATCGACTACTTCACCGAGATCCAGCTCCCCTTGCTCGGCCCGGAGTCTGGCTTGCCGGCTGGGTGACGAACACCTTGCGGAGTGGGGAGGCCGCCGGGAACCCTCGACCGGGAACGGGCGAGTCGGCACTGCCCAGGGAACGTGGCCAGCGAGGGAGGCCATCTCATCCCATCCGGCTCCGGACTCGGGCAGGCGCCGGAGTGCCATCCAGCGCTGACCGGCAACGGGCGGCGGGGGCGACGGCGGGGATGCCGCCCTGCGCGAAGCGGGTGACCAAACCGGTCAGGTTTTCGAGAAGCGCGGCGTTCGAACCGGGCGTAGATTGCCTGCCATGGGCATCACCCTCTACCCGACCTTCCGATGGTTCCCCGGCGTCACCGACGAGGAACGGCGTATCTCGAACGGCTGCAGGCCGCCAAGGGCGAGGTGGCACAGGAGCCCGCCAATCAGCCGTTCGAGGTTGGCGACTGCGCCGCGGGCAATCCGACCGGCAACCTGATCCGCATCCAGGAGTCGCACCATGGCTGAGAGAACACCTGCCAAGAAGGACACCCAGAAGTCGGCCAAGAACACCGCCGCCGGCGAGAAATCCACGGGATTCACCGCCGAGGAACGAGCGGCGATGAGAGAGCGCGCCAAGGAGCTGAAGGCCGAGGAGCGCGCGACCAAGAGCAGGGCGGACGGCGAACGAGACCTGCTCGCCAAGATCGCCGAAATGCCGGAGCCGGATCGGACCATGGCCGGGCGGATTCACGAGATCATCAAGGCCAACGCCCCCTCCCTCTCGCCGAAGACCTGGTATGGGATGCCCGCCTATGCCAAGGACGGCAAGGTCGTCTGCTTCTTCCAGAGCGCCCACAAGTTCGACTCGAGATACGCCACGTTCGGCTTCAACGACACCGCCAAGCTCGACGAAGGCGCCATGTGGCCGACCGCCTTCGCCCTGAGGGAGCTGAGCACCGCCGCAGAGGCAAAGATCACCGCTCTGGTGAAGAGAGCGGTGAGGTGACAACCAGGCCCGCCTCGGGCGCACCCTCAGCCGGGAGACCATGAGCATGGCCACGGGAACGAAGACGCAGCCACTTCGCTCCCCGTTGCCGACAGCCACGACCTGATCCGGGTGCAGGGGCACGCGAGAACAACCTCGTAGAGGTCAACGTCCAGATCCCCATGGCGGATAGGGCTCGAAGCCTTCGACACGTTGGGCCTCGCGGACGAAGGCGACGATGGCTTCAACGTCTTCGGGGGTCAGGCCTTCGATCGGGGGCATCGGCCCAAAGTCCCAGTGATGAGGCCGAACGCCTCCGATGACTGCGATCAGAAAGGCTCCATCCCCGTGGTGACCCGGCTCATACACCTGGGAGAGGAGGGACGGACCCTGTCCGGTGCCGCGCAGATCTCCTCCGTGGCATTGGGCGCAGTGCGCCGCATACGGCTCGCTCCCAGCTTCGACCAGGCCAGGATCCTGGGAAGGGATAGTCGTCTCCGTTCCCGCACTGCATCCGGCGAGGATTGTGACTCCCGCCAGGACGAGTACGAGGAGTGGCCTCATACCGGTCGCAGGTCGAGGCCGCGGAGCAGTTGGGCGTTGCCGGCCACGATGACCGTGGAGACGCTCATGAGCACCGCCGCCACGGCGGGAGACAACACGATTCCGGCCCAGGCGAGAGCGCCGGCGGCAAGGGGGATGGCGACCACGTTGTACCCGGTTGCCCACACCAGGTTCTGGATCATCTTTCGATACCCGGCTTGGGACAGCTTGCGGATGCCGACCACCCCGCGTGGGTCGTCGGAGGCGAGGACGATCCCGGCCGACTCGATGGCGACGTCGGTGCCGGCGCCGATGGCGATACCGACGTCGGCCTGGGCCAGGGCGGGAGCGTCATTGACGCCGTCCCCGACCATCGCCACCCGCAGGCCCTGGTCCTGAAGCTCGGCCACCTTGGAGTGTTTGTCCTCTGGGAGCACCTCTGAGAGAACCTGGTCGATGTTCAGTTCGTTCCCGACCGCCTCGGCGACCTGGTGGGCATCACCGGTGATCATCGCCACCTTGACTCCGAGTCGATGAAGCTCCTCGACGGCCTGGCGCGACTCGAGGCGGATCTCGTCTTCGAGGGAGAGGGCGCCGGTCACCCGACCGTCCTCCATGACATAGAGCACCGAGGCGCCACGCTCTTTCCATCCGACGACCGCCTCGTCCACTACGGGGGGAACCTCGAGTTCCCGTTGTGTCAGCAGCGCCGGGCCTCCAACGGCGACGGTCGTCCCGTCGACCTGGGCTTCGACCCCCCGTCCGCTCATCGACCTGAATCCAGATGCCGTCGGGATGCTCCCGGTCTCGTCTGCTGCTCTGACGATGGCGCGGGCGAGGGGATGTTCCGAGTCGGATTCGACAGCGGCGGCCAGACGGAGGAGTCGGTCCTTGTCCGAGTCGAGGGCGGTCACCGCACTGACCCGATGGCTGCCCTTGGTCAGGGTGCCGGTCTTGTCGAAGAGGACCACGTCGACGGTCCGCATCCTCTCGAGGGCGAGCCGGTCTTTGACCAGGATCCCGTTTCGTGCTGCCAGGCTGGTGGAGATGGCGATCACCAAGGGGATGGCCAGGCCGAGAGCGTGGGGACAGGCGATCACCAGCACTGCGACAGTGCGGACCACCGCCTGATCAGGCTGATCGACAATGAGCCAGGCCACCGCCGTGACCACGGCGGCCGCGACCGCCACGTAGAACAACAAGGCGGCGGCCCGGTCGGCGAGTACCTGGGCGCGGGACCGGGACTCCTGGGCTTGAGCGACGAGACGTTGGATACCGGCCAGGGCAGTGTCCTCGCCGACGGCTTCCACTGTCATCCTGATCGAGGAGTCGGTCACCACCGTCCCTGCCACCACCTCGTGCCCGGGGGCCTTGGACACCGGCTTGGACTCGCCGGTAACCATCGACTCGTCGACCTCGACCTCACCCTCGGTGATCACCCCATCGGCGGGAACCCGCCCGCCAGGACGGACGAGAAGGAGATCCCCAACGTTCAACTCTGACACCGGGACGGTCTTCGTGTCGGCGCCCGTCACCCGCTCCGCCTCGTCGGGGAGAAGCGCAGCGAGAGCGGCGAGAGCGCCTTGAGCTTGCCCGATGGCCCGCATCTCCATCCAGTGCCCCAACAGCATGATCGTGATCAGCGCGGCGAGCTCCCACCAGAACTCGAGGTCGAACCAGCCCAAGGTGGTGGCCAGCGAGGCGGCGAAGGCGACGGTGATCGCCATCCCGATCAGCAGCATCATCCCCGGCTGGCGGTCCCTGATCTCGCCCACCGCCCCCTTGAGGAATGGTGACCCGCCGTAGAAGAAGATGACCGTGCCCAGCACCGGGGCAACCCAATCCGAGCCGGGGAATGTGGGAGCGGTGTAGCCGAACCACTCTTGGATCATCTCCGAGAAAAAGACGACCGGGAGGGTGAGAAGGAGCGACAGCCAGAACCTGTCCCGAAACATGGCCACGCTGTGACCGGCGTGCTTGTCATGGCCCGCCCCATGGCCTGCCTGTCTCTCGTGACCGTTCGGGTGACCAGATGAATCGGCGGGCGCGGTCTTCACCACAGACTCGCCACCAGCCTCGTGGTGGTCATGTGGGTCGTGGTTTGTCACATCGGCGCCTCCACAGGTTCAGGAGCGGACCAGCCGCTCGATGGCCTTGGTCGCTTCGGTCAGCATCCGGTCGGCGGCGACGCCGTCACATGCCTCGGTCGCCTCGCCGACACAGTGGCGTAGATGCTCGTCCAACTCAAGGCCGGGTTCGCGTCACTTCGCGTTCGCTCCCGTCCCATCGCACCCTTCAGCGCGATGGACGCGCGATGGAACTGGCAACAAGACGCGTCGACCCGACTCCCATGACGCTACTCCTTGGACGAATCAGGGGCCAGAGCCGCGTCCGATCTACGCGTCTCGGAGCATCGGATGGGTCGAGGCTGTAGACAAGTCTCGACCCGATTGCCGAATAGCGTGGAGCGACCACATTCACCATGTTCGTCGCCGGCGGCACACGGCTCACGATCCGCGCGCACGGCCATGCCGCCACTGTCGAAGGCCGCCGAAGCTGCCGCTCGATCCGTGAACTCAGCCGCCCTGCTGGTGAAGGAACCCACGGACAGCCTTCTCGAGGTCCGCCAGATCGGCGGTGAGCGTGTCCCACACGGCGCCGTAGTCGACGTCGAAGTACCGGTGAGCCACTCGGTCGCGCATGCGAGCGATCTGTGTCCAGGGCACGTGTGGGATCAGATCGGCGACCTCATCGAGGTTCTTCGCTGCCTCGCCGAGTCGGCAATGATCGACTTGGCCGGCTGCCGGAGGATGACATCGGTCTCGAATGCGTCGCGGCCGGGAGCGACGAGCTGTGCTGCCTCGTCGCAGCGGGCACGGGATGTCGTCAAGCCGGCGGCGCGGGTCGTTCACTGCAGGGGCACCGGCTTGTTCGTGGATGTGTTGCATCCGACCGGGACCAGAGGTGACGACATCGACTGGGCGGCCCAAGGCCGGCTCGAGCTCGTCTTCCATCGCGCCAAGCTCGAGCAGGCCCGTGCCGGGCTTGGCGTCGATGACCAGGTCCAGATCGGAGCCTGGGCGAGCGTCGCCGCGCGCGACGGATCCGAAAACCCGAACGTTGCTCCCTCCGTGTGCTTCGACGATGCGTTCGATCTCATCCGCTCTGGCGGTGTATCACGTCATCGACGTCACCCGGGAGCTGCCCTGGTCCCCGCGGCACGAGACTTCCGCCTGTTGCGAGATGCGGCTGATCCGGGGTCTGCACCGGACTCATCGGCGTGCTGCGCTCATCGACAGCTTCGGGCCACCCACATGATCAGGCTCTCCTCGTCAGCGGCGCCCCCTGATGTCCACAGTCGGCGCCTCTGCCTATTTCGGCATGGGCCAGACCGGGGGTGCAGCGATCGCCGTGGCAGGAATCTCATTGCTCGCGTCCGGGACTGGGCTGATCGCTTGGGAGCTCGACGGCGCCATCCTCTGGACTGGTCTGATCGGGGAGATGCTGTGACTCACTATGGTTGCCGCGATCATCGCCACGTCCTTGGGGATCGAGGCGACCAGGCGGCTACTTCGGGCGTGCCATCACCGGCCTCTTCGTCTCGTTCGAATCGGCACTCGCTGTACTCGGGGTGACCGGGGCTCGTCACCCGAATGATCCAAAAACCGGCGGCGATCGCCCTGGCCACCGGTGCATCACTCCTCTCAGGTAGCGTGTGGCAGCAGAGACCCGGCGACATCGGGTATGTCGGCGACCACTCTTGGACCCGTGCTCCTCGGCGCCATGCGGGAGCCACCCTCTGATCAGGTAGCACCGCTCCGAAAGGATTGATCCCATGGAGATAGTCGCATTCGTTGCAGCCGGAAGCTTCGTCTCCTCGATGGTGCTGCTCGGTGCCTACCAACGGTCACAGCGGACCTGGCTGGGCAGGGCGGAGAGCTACGCCTTCCTGGTGCTCTATGTGTCCCTGGCCGTGCTCGTGGTGGGGCTTCACGGTGACTTCGTCGCCGCGGCCCCCCTCCTCGTATGGACATCGACCGTAATCGGGGCCGTCGGTGCCGTCACCTGTATCGCCGCAGAATCTGCAGCCTTGTTCTACGGGGTGCCGTTCACCAGAGTGGCAATGATCGTCACGGCGGCCTTTGGCGGGGTCTTGCTCTGGATGGGCGGGCTGAGTGTCGCCGGTCTTGTCTCGGGGGCCCTGCCCTCCGGTCTGGGCTGGCTCGGCGTGGGGATGGTGGTGGTCTCTGCGCTCGTGATCGGAGTCATGGCCCGCGACCGCTCCCTCATCCGAGCCGAGCGGGCACCCACCCCACCCGAAATGGCTGTAGGGGTCGTACCATTCCTCGGTGTCGCCGTCTGGTTGGTGTGGCTAGGAGTGGAACTGGCCAAGTAGACGGGTTTCATCGACCCGGCGCGTGCCCAGCCTCAGCCTGCTGACTCGACTCCTCTTCTTGGGTGCAGCGGATCGTCACCGAGTTGCTGATGACAGCCATCAGTCGTCCTCCTCTCACTTGACTTGTGGTGCCACTAGTGGAATCACTAGTATTGTTTCCAGCGTGATTACGGCTGTCAAGAGCGCAAGACCGAGCCGGTCTGATCGGGCCAGGGCCACTCGCCGACGGATCACCGAGACGGCGACACGCCTGTTCACGACCGACGGATACGCCTCCACGACGATGGGGCGGATCGCCGCCGGGTCGGGGGTGGCAGTCCAGACCGTTTACTACACATTCGGCACCAAAGGCCAGCTCCTCTGCGAGGCGATGGAGTTCGCCGGCGCCGGTGAGCATGATCCTCTCCCGGTCGCCCAGCGTCCCTGGATGCTCGAGGCCCTGACCACGCCGTCACCCCAGCGAGCCCTGGCGCTGACAGTCGAGCATGGCGTCGACATCTACCAGCGGGCAGCCCCCCTGTGGCCAGCCGTGAACGCGGCGGCGGTGGCAGACCCGGCGGTGGCGAAGTACTGGGGCGCTGTGTCCGGAGAGCGACGTGCCGGGATGGGGCGGCTGATAGCCCGCATCGCCGAACTCGGTTGCCTCCGCGAGGGCTTCGAAGTCCAGACCGCCACCGACATCATGTTCGTGCTGAACGGGCACGGGACATTCCAGGGTCTGGTGATCGAGGCGGCCTGGGGTCTGCCCACCGCCAAGGCATGGCTCTACTCAACCCTTGTGCAACAGCTCCTGGCGCCGGGCCACCCCGACCCTTCGGCCACGGAGGACCTCACCTTCGCCGAACTGGTCGACCGATGACACTGTCGCCAGGCGCGACCTATGTGATCGTGTCCCCGGAGTCGAGGTGTCTCCATCGCCGACTCGAGGATTCGGCGTGACCCGGGCGGCGGCGGTGCTCGCCTGGATCAGCGGCCTCGGGTTCGGCCTGCCCGCCGTGTTCGGGCTCCGGTACTTCGCCCAACACCATCAGATTTGGACTTTCCTGGGTTTCCCCACCTACGGCGGCGGCCCCTTCGAGCGTTGGGGAATCCCCACCAGCATCCCACTGCTCGCCGGCTTCATCGCGGTCTGCGTCGCCGAGCTCGTGGTGGGAGCTCTGCTCTGGTCCGGTCGACCCATCGGCCTCTGGCTCGCCCTGGCCCTCCTCCCATTCGAGCTGATCTACTGGGTCGGATTCGCACTCCCCTTCGGCCCGATCCTGGGAACGATCCGCACCGTGCTGGTCATTGTTGTGCTGACCGGGCGATGATGGCCTCCGTGCCTGAGCGTTGGACCGGTTGACGCATCGGCAGCGCGCATGCCCAGACCAGGGACAGGGAGAGCAGCGAGAAGGATGCGGCGGACACCGCGCCGAACGGTGTGGAGGGGTCGAGCTCTGGCCGCATCGGCGGGGCCAACCAGATGACGACGGCGGGAGCCAGACCTAGGACTCTGGCGGGGACTCTCCAGGCTGCGCGACCGGAGATACCTGCAGCTCCGAGCATGGCGACCGACACCATCCCGATCGCTCCTGATCCCTGTCCGGTGGCAGTCAACTGCCCGACTGCACCTGGGAGTGTGAGCGGGGCGGCGGCCAGCAAGAGGGGGCTGGCGGTGAGAGCCCCCCGGAATCGCTGGTCACCACGCCTCCGTCTGCTCACCGCGGATCCCAGCAGACCACCGACCACAGTGGCAGGCGCAACCAGGCCAATGACTGTGCCCCGAATCGTGAAGCTGGACTCGGCCCCGACCAATGTGACCATCCAGGCTCGGTCACGGGAACCCGGTGTTCACCATCGACACCTACCAGCACGTCCTTCCCGGGATGCAAGCCGAAGCCGCCCGAACCTTCGAGCAGCTCATCAAAGAGCAACAGCCCGGAACCGCCGGTAGAAGGGCCGGTAGAAGAACCGCATAACACGGTAGAAGCCCTGGCCAGCAACACGCTGGCCAGGGCTTTCAGTAGCGGGGGCGGGATTTGAACCCGCGACCTTCGGGTTATGAGCCCGACGAGCTACCAGACTGCTCCACCCCGCGTCGGTAGAAGGAAGATTGTACGGGTGGTCCGTTGCCATCGCAACCCGCGGCTCGGGCCGGCGCCGGGCTCAGGTCGGCGCCGGCACCCCGATCCCCAATCCCCTGGCGCCCTCGGCCATGAGCCGGTCGTAGGCCACGACGGCCTCCAACTCATCTCCCAGGTCGAGCGCAGCCGACAGATGGAGGGCATCCAGACTCCGTAGCAAGCCCGGGTCGAGGACGGCGGCCTGTTCGCACACCTCGGTCGACAGGGTCCCCAGCGCGATCGAATCCAGCACCCGTCGCGCCTGGACCATCTGCTCGGGTGCCGAGCGGGGCACCGTACGCAGCAGCTTTGCCCGAGCAGACCGCTCGAGGCGACCCGGCCATCGTGTGCGGTGGCGCGGCGGAACATGGCCGAGGATCCTCCCTCGGCGACGACCAGCTTCCCCGCCGCCGATGTATCGAGGCAGAACACTCGTCGGACGCGCTCTTCCCGCTCGAGTTCTTCGAAGAGGATGGGTCGGCCTCGCCGCCGTCGAGCGGGGCGGGTAGCTCACTCGACCGCCAGATCGGAAGCCGGACACGTTCCGCCGAAACGAGGGCTTCGAACGGGCTGGTGGCGATCGGGCCCATCTGAGCCACGGGCGCCCTCGGTCGGTGATCGTCCCGAGCTCGCCGGAGTCACCAGGCGCCGCCGCCACCCCCACCGCCGCCACCTCCACCCCCGCCCGAGAACCCGCCGCCTCCCCCGCTGCTCGACGGCGGGGTGAACGCACCCGAGAGGGCGCTGGTCAGACCAACGAAGGCGTTCTCGGTGCCACCTCCGGTGTATCCGTGGTGGCCGTACCAGTAGATGCTCGATGCCCGCTCCAGCTCCTCGGGGGCGCGCAGCCGGGCGGCTTCGAGCACCTCCTCGGCCACGCCGAGCGCGACCGCATAGACCAGGTAGCGGTCCCACAGGTCGAGGGCGATCGGCGGGGCCTCCTCGAGCCTGCTGAAGTCGCGCAGATATCGCCGGAACGCCTCCCAGCGGGCCCGGAGCAGCGCTCCCTCGGGGGTCCTCCGCACCCACCCAGTGCGGCGAGCCGCGAACACCCCGTAGACGAGGCCGTTGACGGCCAGCCCCACGATCAAGAGCGGGATGAGCACCACGAAGTCGGTGGTGTCACCGGCCAGCCACACCGCCAGGGCGATGCCACCGATGAACACCGCCGCCAACAGCAAGGCTCCGTACACCAGCCACCGCAGCCCCGACCGATCGAGCAGCCTTGCCCGCTCCAGTGCATCCAACGCCTGGGTGCGGAACTTCTGGTAGGTCTCGGCGTTGGCGGCGGCGTCGTCCCGGATCTTGGTCCGGAACTCGTGAAGCGGTTGGGGCCCTTCGTCCAGTATCCGCTGCATCACGGTCACCACCGAACGCTCGTGGGCGGCCAGGCCACCGTCGGTGTCACCGAGCGCCAGTTCGAGATCGGTGATCGTCTCCCTGCGCAGGCCCCCCCACGTCCGACGCTCGACCGAGGTGGGCCGGGCGGTGATCACTCCGCGCCGGATGAGGTCGAACAGGGTGGCGGTGAAGCCGTTCTCGTCTACCGCCCCCTGGGTGAGCAGCCCCTCGATCACCGCCGGGGGATGGTCGGAAGGCGGCTCCTGCTCATATTCCCGGTCGTAGTCGACCCTGGGCTCGCGTCCGAAGTGCCAATAGATGAGGGCGGACCCGGCCACGGCAGGCAGGAACGCCATGAGACCGGCAACGAGCACGAGTACGCGCAACACCGCTTGACGGGTCGCCGAGGTCTGAACCGCCCGCTGCTCGACTTCGAGGATGTCATCGAGACCCTCTCCCGGCACCACGGTGGCGCCGCCGGTCGAGGCCAGCAGCGAACGGGGGAACACCACCCGCATCTCGACGAACCTTCCGGCCGGAATCCGGCTCGCCTCGAGGGCCGGGGACACCCCGTCCACGCCCAGCGTGGTCGACCCGCTCACCCCGGCCGGCTTGCCCCACACCCGGACGTCGCCGGGCGAGGCCTCGCCCGGATAGGTGAGCCCGGCGGTGAGCCGGTCGAGGCCCACCTCCCATTCGCTCCCCCACACCTGGAACTCCACGTCCACCACGTCGTCGTGGGCCTTGGCGAGTCCGAGCATCCGGTAGGCGACCGTGAACGTGCGAACCTCGGAGAAGGCGGCGTAGTGCCAGACGACCCGGAGCCGCCCACCCAGGTCCTTCGTGCCGAACGTGCCGGGCGACCCGGCGCAGCCCAGGTCGGCGCACGCCCCCTGCGCGTAGGCCGTCCCGCCCTCGGACACCGACACCTCGACGATCTGCTCGCCCGCCCTCAGGGGGATCTCCCGGTAGGCGCCCGAGAACGACCCGTCGAAGTCGAAGGTGATCTGCTCGGTGACGAGGACCGAGCCGTCGGGCTGCACCGCCAGATCGACCTGGGCCCCGGGCAGCTCGAACGACTTGGCTGTGGCCGGGAGGGCGGGCACCGCCACCAGCGCCGCCACCACGAGGAGGCGGGCGAGTCGACGCATCCCGATCAGAACTGGACCTGCGGCGCCTCGTCGGCGGCGGGTGGGGCGTCGAAGAACTCCCGGGGCTGGAAGCCGGTGATCATCGCCACCAGGTTGGTCGGCACCGTCTGCACCTGGTTGTTGTAGGTGAGCACCGAGTCGTTGTAGATCTGGCGCGACACCGCCACCTTGTTCTCGGTCTCCTCGAGCTGGGCCTGGAGGCCGGCGAAGTTCTCGGAAGCCCGCAGCTGCGGATAGGCCTCGGCGAGGGCGAACAGCTGGCGAAGGGCCCCGGTCAGCAGGTTCTCGGCCTCGGCCTGCTCGCGTGGTCCGCTCGCCGCCTGGGCACGACTGCGGGCCTCCACCACCCGTTCGAACGTGGCCCGCTCGTGGGAGGCATAACCCTTCACCGTCTCGACCAGGTTCGGGATGAGGTCGTAGCGGCGCCTGAGCTGCACCTCCACCTGGCCCCAGGCGTTGTCGACCCGGTTGCGCCGCTTGACCAGGCCGTTATAGGCGGCGGCGAACCAGACCACCACGAGGGTGAAGAAGGCGATGAGGAGGACCGTCCCGAATTCCATGCGCCGACTCTACGACACGACCCGGCCGGGGGTCGGCCCAGGCGGGCGTGGCTTCATCCCCTACCGGGTCATGCCACGAACCGGGAGGATCGGGGCATGCGCACCGAACCCGTCGCCACCCAGCCGCGGACCATCGTGGAGCCGGCCGACCGGACCACCCGCCCGGCCGCGTATCTGGCCGCCGGCTTCTGCCTGCTGATCGCCGCCGTCTATCTGATGATCGGGCTCACGGTGGTGACGGTGATCCAGCCATCCGACGACCAGCCGGTCTTCGGGTTCATCGCCGCGGCGGCGTTCGCCGGGTCCGCCATGATCCTGCTGGCCGTCCGGCGCCGGATCGTCTGGATCGCCCTGGCCGCGGTCCAGGTCTTCATCGCCTTCACCTACTTCGACCTCGCCGCCGAGCGGGTTCCGGCTTTCGAGCCGTGGGGGATCGTCCTGCGGATCCTGCAGATCCCCCTGCTAGCCGCGCTCGGCTATCTGGTCGTTCGCACACCACGGCGGAGCGCCACCGCCTGAGCCGCCATCCGGAGGATCAGCGCACCCCGGCCTCCTCGGGCTCGAACAGGTGGGCGTTGTGGAGGAACCCGTGGACGCTGAACGGGCGGCTCGCCTCCTCGAGGTGGGGTGGGAAGACGAGGAACGACGCCACCGCCCCGATCAGGCAAGCCCCACCGCAGATGGCAAACGCCAGCGGGAAGTTCCCGAGGTCACCCAGCCAGCCGCCCAGGATCGGGAACACGATCCCGCCGATCCCGTAGGAGAGGAACACCCACGGGTAGTTGCGGCCGACCACCCCGTCGCCGAACTCGTCGGCGGTGAGCGCGGGGAACAAGGCGAAGTTGCCCCCGAAGTTGAATCCGATCAGCGCCGCCCCGAGATACAGCAGGTACTGGTTCCCGGCCATGACCGTGAAGGCGAGGAGGAACACCCCCTGGCTGGCCGCCATGATCACCACCGACCGCTTCCGCCCCAGCCGGTCGCTCAGGGTCCCCCAGGCGAGGCGGCCGATCCCGTTGGCGAGGCTGAAGAAGACCGCCATGGCGGTGCCGGCGATGGCGCTCGCCTCCAGCTCGCTCACGCCGTTGGCGGTGAGGGCCTCGATCGGGTACAGCTTCATCAGGCCGATCGACATGAGCCCGGCACCTGCGCTCACCATGAAGGTCAGAGAGATGAGATGGAACTGGGGGGTCCGCAGCATCTGGCGGGGATAGAACTCCTCGCCACCCGAGCCGGCCGCCATCGGAGGCGGCGTGAACCCGGCCGGGAGCCATCCCGCCGGCGGCATCCGCATCACCGTGCTCCCGGCCAGCACCAGCACGGCGAAGGCCACGCCGTAGACGACGAAGGTCGTCCCGAGCCCGAAATCGACGATCAGGTCGCCCCACTCGCCCGCCAGCTTCACCCAGCCGAGCGCACCGAAGCCGAACCCGGCCACCGCGACCCCGGTGATGAACCCCTTGTGGTCGGGGAACCAGCGCATGCCGACGGCGATCGGCACCACATAGGCGAGGCCGATGCCGGCACCACCGATCAGGCCGACGCCGATCAAGACAGGCCAGAACGCAGTGCCCCCGCTCAGGCCCGCCAGCACGTAGCCCGCACCCAGGGTCAGCCCGCCGGCCATGGCCAGGCGTCGGGGCCCCCACGTACCGAGCTTGCGACCGGCGGCCACCATGACGATCGCGAACGTGGCCAGGCCGACGGCGAAGACGATCTGGGTTTGAACCTTGGACCAGCCCGCCTCGGTGAGGGCCGGTGTGAACACCGACCAGGCGTAGATGGCTCCGAGACAGAGCTGGATGAGCACCGCCCCGACGACGACGGCCGACCGTCCGTACCTCATGCGTGTGACCCCTTCGAAGTCGTTCGCCGGTCACCGTATGCCCCGGAGCAGCCGGCCGGGAAGGGCCGAAGGTCGGCGGCGACGGGTGACTCCGGTCCCGTCCCCCTCAGCCCTCGACCGTGAGGCTCCCGGTCATCGTCGGGTGGATCCCGCAGAAGAACGTGTACTCCCCCGCCTCGGCGAAGGTGAACCGGAACTCGCCATCGGGGTCGAGCGATCCAGAATTGAAGGTGCCGTCATCGGCGGTCCAGGTGTGGGCGAACCCGTCCCGGTTGACGACGGTCACCTCCTGGCCCACCGGCACCGTGATGGGATCCCCAAACGAGAAGTCGACGATCTCGATGACCGCCGCCGATGGTTCCGGCTCGCCTCCTCCGCATCCGGCCAGGGCGATGCCGAGCACGACGATGGCGCTCCAGGTCCGCGTCCCACGCAGCTTCATCGGGTGCCTCCTGTGGTGGTGAAGCTACCCGTCCCCACCGGCCGGCGGCGCGGGTTTCGTCACCTGGAAGAATACGCGCGTGCAACGCCTGGCCCGCTGGTATCTGGAACTGCGTGGCTGGACCATCGTCGGAGAGCGGCCGACCGAACCCAGGCTGGTCGTCGCCGCCGCCCATCACACGTGCAACTTCGACTTCCTCGTCTTCCTGGCCGTCGTCTCGCACTTCCGGATGCGGGCCGCCTACATCGGCAAGCACACGCTGTTCCGGTGGCCGTTCGGCGGGCTGATGCGCCGGCTCGGGGGCATCCCCGTCCACCGCGACTCCGGGCAGGGGATCGTCGAGCAGGTGGCCGAGGCCATCCGGTCCTCCGAGGAGATCGCCGTCATCATCGCCGTGGAGGGGACGAGGAAACGGGCGGACCACTGGCGGTCGGGCTTCTACCACATCGCCGAGGCGGCCGGGGTACCGATCCAGCTGGCGTTCGTCGACTACCCGGGCAGGCGCACCGGCCTGGGGCCGATCGTGTACCCGTCGGGCGACGTCGGGGCCGACATGGACCTGATCCGTGAGTTCTACGCGATCGCCCACGGGCGCCATCCCGAGCTGGAGAGCCCGATCCGGCTACGGGAAGAAGGCTGAGGGGCCAGCGCGGTCCCCCTACCCTCCCCACGTCCCACGTTGCACGCCTCACGTCTCACGTCTCACGTCGGCTTTGTCCCCCACGCAGTGGCGGAAGGGGCCCCCGCCGCAGAGACCGACGTCAGCCGATCGAGAGCAGACCTCGGGCCTCGGCGCCGTCCTCGAACAGGAGCCGGGCCTCCTCCACCAGCCGCTCGGCCTCCTCCACCTTTTCCTGGTAGGTGGCGAGATCGCCCCGGCGCAACGCCGCCCGTGCCTCCTCGAAAGCAGCCGAGGCCTGCGCCAGCAGCTCCTCGATCGAGCTCCCAAGCGCAGGCGGTGGGTCGTCGGGCGATTCGGGGCCGGGAAGCTCGGCCTCACCGAAGACCTTCTCGAGCACCCCGTCGAGCGTGTCGTCCCATTCGACCTGGTCGCCGTACACCACGATCACCCGCCGGAACTCGGGGATGCCTCCTGCCTCGGCCTCGAGGTAGACGGGCTGGACGTACATGATCGAGTCGTCGACGGGCACCACCAGCATCGCGCCGAGCAGCACGTTGGAACCCTGCCCCCGCCACAGCGTGAACTGCTGGGAAATCTCCTCGTCCTGGTCGATCCGGTTCCCGACCTGGCCGGTGCCGTCGACGAGGGTGCCCCGAGGCATGCGGAGGTCGACGAGCCGTCCATACCTCCCAGGGGTGGAGTCGGCGAGCAGGAATGCCGACATGTTCGGCTTGTCCTCGGGGTTGAAGGGCTGCATCAGACCGTAGGTGAGGCTGTCCTCGCCCGGCAGTGAGAAGAGCAGGTAGCTGGGTAGGAACGAGCGAAGGTAGTCGATGCGGGTCGGGTCGGTGGCACTCCGGCGATCACCCCGCAGCAACTCGCTCCGGCGCACCGTCGAGGGATCGGTGGGGATCGCCCAGGCGTCGGACCGCTGGAAGAACTGGGTCGCGTCGACCATGTGGTAGTCGAGGTAGAGCTCGCTCTGGACGATGAAGAGATCCTGGGGATACCGAAGATGCTGCTCGAGCCGCTCGGGCATCGACGCCATATCGAGGAAGATCGCCGGGTACACGCTCCTCCACGCCTGCACCACCGGATCGGCATCGTCGACGATGTACAGCCGGACGGTGCCGTCGTAGGCGTCGACGGTCGCCTTGACCGAGTTGCGGATGTAGTTGAAGCCGCCGAGCGGCAAGCGTGACGCACGGCTCAGCCGCCCGCTCGTGAAGTTCCGGGTTCCCACCGGCTGGGAGTAGGGGTAGTGGTCGCTGATCGTGTACATGTCCAGCACCCAGAGGATCCGCCCGTCCAGCACGACCGGATAGGGGTCGGAGTCGGCGGCCAGGAAGGGTGCGATCCGGTCGACCCGCTCGAGGATGTTCCTCTCCATCAGCACCCGGCTGTCTGGCCGGAGCTGGCTCGAGATGAGGATGTTGAGGTCGCGGTAGCGGAGTGCGAAGGCGAGGCGATGGAGGATGCTGCTCAGCTCCACCCCTGCGGCACCGTCGTACTGGTTGAGAGTCGCGCCCCCCGACTCGCCGCCGGTCGGGAAGTCGATCTCCTGTCCGCCACCGCTCCCCGTCCTGACGATGACCGGCCGGTTGGGGTCGTAGGTCTCACCGAAGTAGATACGAGGCTGCTCGACCTCGAGAAACGCCAGTGACGTCACCGGTGGCACGTCGCTGAGGAGGAAATCCGGCTGACCGTTGGAAAGCACGGCGTTGGCTGGGCTGAGCACCGCCCCCAGCCCGTGCGTGTAGGCGAGGCGCTGGTTCTGCCAGTCCTGGGCGGGGATGTTCGGCTCGTCGAGCTCGCGGACCGCCACGAGGGCCTGGGTCGGAACCCCCCCGGGAGGCGTGTAGCGGTCGGTGTCCACCCGGTCGACCCGGTAGTACTGACGGATCTCCTGGAGCTGTGAGTAGGTCCGGTTGATGACCTCGGGATCCCACAGGCGCAGGTTGTCGATCGTGAGACGATTGTCGTCGATGGCGGCGGCGGTGAGGTCGGTCGTCGCCGGGAACTCCGTCACCTCGATGTCGTCGAGACCGTAGGCGGACCTCGTCGCCTCGATGTTGCGGACGATGTACGGCCGCTCCCGGGCCAGCTCGTTCGGTTGGACGGTGAAGCGCTGGATCACGGCCGGGTACACGAGCGCGGCCCCGATCGAGACGAAGACCCACCCCACCACGGACACGAGGGCGAGCGTCCACCCGTCCCGCCAGATGTTGACGATGAAGAGGATGGCACCCAGCACGGCCACGAGTGCCAACAGGGCGAAGGCAGGTAGCCGGGCGTTGATGTCGGCGTAGCCGGCTCCGAAGTAGCCCGAAGGCGCGTACACCAACTCGAGGGCATCGACCCGGTACATGACCGCCCGGGTCAGCGCCAGCAACGCCGCCAGCACCGAAAGGTGCGCCTTGACCGGCCTGCGCATGGTGGGGAACGATCCGCGCTCGAACTGGATACCCCCGTTTAGGTAGTGCATCGAGACGACGAGCAGCACGGTGAGGATCAGGAGGTTGAAGAGCCACGACAGCAGCAGCGACCAGACGGGAAGCCGGAAGACGTAGAACCCGATGTCGATGCCGAACTGGGGATCGACCGAACCGAACGAGCCGCCGTTGGCGAACAGCAGCACCTGGTCTCGCCACGAGGCCACCCCGATCCCGAGCAGCACGGCGAAGGCCGCCGCAATGCCCAACCTCACCCAGCGGAGCCGGGGTTCCACCCACTCCCGGAAGCGGACGACGACCTCCTCGTCGCCCCCGAGCTGAAGGGTCTCGTACCGCGGCGACATCCGGTCGACGAGCAGCAGGTTGCCCCAGACCAGGAGGAACGTGAAGACACCGCCGGCGACGCCGAGCCCGATCGACACGCCCCAGCGCAGCCACCAGACATCCGTGAAGCCGACCGAATCGAACCACAGGTAGTCGGTCCACACGGTCGACATCGCCGTGAAGATCAGATAGATCGCGCCGATGACGGCGGCAATGAGGATCAGGCCTCGACGGCGTTCCGTGGGCCGATATCCGTCTGGGACACGCGTGAACATTCGCCCGAGATTGTACGGATGCTCCCGGCCAAAGGGGTCCGGGCGGCTACGGGGCGACGATAAGGCAGGCGCAGCCCGGGTGGAGCGGCGGCACCGTTGACTCCACCGGCCGCTCGGCTGCGGCCCGGCAGCTCGCGCATCCCCGACCCGACACAACCCATCGGAGAGGCGGCCCGCCGGCCGCGACGACCGTGGCCTGCACCCCCTCGTGATATGCGTGCACCCCCAGGTCGCGCACTCGCCGTTCGGCCTCGTCGGTGCGCCAGGCCCGAAAGACCCGGGACACGCCAGACCCCAGCTCACGCGGCCCGTGGCCGGCGGCGGCGCCTTCCTCGACGGCATGGACCAGGGCCGCCGTCAGGTCGCGAGCGGCATCCTCGGTCTCGTCCCGTGTGGGAGCCGCAGGTCTCGCCACCTGGCGGCCGAGCATCCGTTCGGCAGCCTCATGGCCGGCCCCGAACCCCTCCGTCACGAGCACCACGAGGTCGGGTCGGAGACGCCGGCGAAGATCCTCCACGTCCGGGGACCAGTCGGCCCCATGGAGGCGAACCTCTTCGAGGGCCTCGTTCTGGACGTCGGTGAGCTGGCGCTTGAGCCCGCGTAGGGCCCGGTTGGCCACCGGGAGCAGGGTCTCCTCCCGGAGCGCGAACGCTGCGTCGGCCGTGAGCCGGGGCACGCCGAGATCCTCGAGCAGCGCGTCCGGATCGGGCACCGGCTCCGCGGCCTCGTCGGGGAGCTCCTCGACCGGTGCCGGCCCGGCGGCCTCGGGTGCGGGTTCCCGGAGACTGGCGAACAGGAGGTCGACGTCCGAGACGGACGGCCTGGGCGGCAAGGGGGCCTCCACCCCCGGCGCCACCACCTCCGGGGGCTCGGGCTCCTCGGCCGGTGCCGGCTCCCGGGGCGGCTCCGGCTCGGGCTCCTCGCCTGGTGCGGGCGCGAGGGGCGGCTCGGGCTCGTCGGCCGGTGCGGGCTCGGGCGGCGTCTCCGGCTCGAGCTCCTCGACCGGTGCCTCCGGCGCCACGGCGGCCGTGGGGGCGGTTGGTGGTTCCTGCTCCGGAGCCGGCCTGGACGCGGGAGCCCGAACCACCCTGACGGTGCTCGATGGCTCCTCGCCCTCGCCGGTGAAGGGCTCACCCGAAACCGGTGCAGCCGGCTCGGACTCGGGGCCGGTGGTGGCTGCGGGGATCACCCGTACCGTCTCGCCGAGATCCCACCCCTCCTCGCCGATGTCGGCGTACTGGGCGGGCCTCACGACCTTGACCGAGCCGCCAACTGTCGAGAGGCCGATGCCCTCGCGCCGTTCCTCCAGTTCGATCTCGACCTTGGTCAGCGAGGCGCGGACGCCTTCGATCTCCGCCATGAGCTCGTCGCGACGCTGCTCGAGGGCGCGGGTCCGTTCCTGGGCGGCCTCCGAGGTCTTCCGGGCCCGTTCGACGAGCACATCGTGCTCCCGCTGGGCTTCGATGGTGAGACGCTCGACCTCCATCCGGGCCGCCCGGGTGGCCTCCTCGGCCTCTCGGCGGGCCCCGGTGGTCATCCGGTGGGCCTCCCTCTCGGCCTCGCCCAGGATCCGGAGCGCGTCCTGGGATGCTCGTTCTCTCATGCGCTCGGCCTCGACCCGGCTCTGCTCGAGCATCTGCCCGGCGGTCGTCCAGGCGTCGGAGCGCAGGGCCTCGGCGTCGGTCCGGGCCCGGCGCAGCTCGGCCTCTGCCTCGGCCACGGCCTCCGACCTCCACCGCGTGGCATCGGCCGTCGCACGTTCCCGCATCGCCTCGGCGGCCTCCCGGGCCGCCTCTAGGACGGCGCCGACATCGCGGGATACCGCCTCCATCTCGGTCTTGAGATCCCGGCCACCGACCTCGGACAGGCGCGCTACGAGCCGATCCCGCTGCTCCTCGGCATCGGTGAGGCGGCGCGCGATCTCGCTCAGGAACGCCGCCACCTCACCCGGGTCGTAACCGCGGAACACCGATCGAAAAGTGCGGCCGGCGACGTCATCGTGGGGATGAACCTCGGCCATGTCCTGTCAAGATACCCGGATGTCCGCTCTCCGCCGGGTCAAGTCCCGGCCGGCGGCAATGCAGCCAGCGCGCCCAGGGCCTCGTCGATCGAGCCCACGGCCACGATCTCGATGTCCTGCCGAGGTGCACTGAGCGCTTCTTCCAGGTTGCCGGCGGGTACGAGGACGATGCGTGCACCCGCGGCCTCGGCCGCCACCACCTTCTGGCGGATTCCTCCGACCGGGCCCACGACGCCGTCCAGATCGATGGTCCCGGTTCCGGCGATCACGTTGCCGCCGGTGATCGACTCGGGGGCGAGGACCTCCATCACCGCCAGGGCATACATCAATCCCGCCGAAGGGCCGCCGACATTGCGGGAGTCGATCTCGATCGGGAAGAAGGTGGTGGTGAGAATGCCGATGAGGGCGCGGCCAGGCTCATCGGCCCGCTCGTACAATTGCACGTCGAACGGAAGTCGTTCGGATCCCCGCCGGACCATCACCTCGACGATGTCGCCCGGTGCCTTCTCGGCCAATGCCGCCCGAAGATCATCGACGAGTACCACCGGCATGCCGTCGACCGACTCGATCACGTCTCCTTCGACGAGCTGTGCGGCGGCCGGCGCGTCGGGCAGCACGCCGCCCACCACCGCGCCCCTGGCGAGCTCGGCGGGGTCGATTCCGAGGCGGTCGAGCGCCACGCGCACCGCCGTCTCCTTGGACTGGTCCATCAGGTTGAGCTGGCGGAGCCGGAACTCCTCGTCCGACTCGCCCTCTCGCCGCACGAGTTCCCGCCTGACGACGTCCACCGCCGGGTCGAGAGAGGCTGCCACCACCTCGTAGGGGTTGAGACCCTGGGCGCTGACGGTGAGGAGATACAGCTGGCCGTCGGGCTCGAACACCGGCACCGACTCGTCGATCACCACCGCCCCGACCGCGTCGCCGATCGGCCCCGGCGAGAACGCCAGGTAGGGGAGCTCGATCGACCAAGCGGCCACAGCCGAGCCGGCGAACAGGAACAGGCCGGCGAACGCGCCGATCAGCCAGCGGGGGGCGGGGTGCTCGTGCACGACGAGATCGTATCCGCGGGCTCCGAGTACTCGGCCCACCGCACCGGGCACTGATAGCATCGCCGCCCCCGCCGACCGGAGGTCCATCGACGTGACGTACGCCCCCCAGGTGCTGGCGACCCGTGTGCTCCCCCGAAGCCGGGTGGCCACCGTGATGGCCGTCGTCGGCTTCGCTGTCCTCACCGCCGTTGCAGCCCAGTGGTGGATCGTCCTGCCGTTCACCCCCGTGCCCATCACAGGCCAGACCTTCGCCGTCCTGCTTTCAGGCGCCGCACTCGGCTGGCGGGCAGGAGCGGCGAGCCAGATGCTGTACCTGGGAATGGGATTCGTCGGGCTCCCGGTCTTCACCGAAGGTGCCTCCGGCATCGACAAGCTGCTCGGCGCCACCGGCGGGTACCTCATCGGCTTCGTGATGGCGGCGGCGGTGGTGGGCGTGCTCGCCGAACGCGGACTTGACCGCCGTCTTCCGGCCAGCGTCCTGGCGTTCCTGGCCGCGAGCCTCGTCATCTATTCGTTCGGCGTGGCCGGGCTGATGGTGAACCTGGGAATGTCCTTCGGCCAGGCGGTCACCCTCGGCGTGGTCCCCTTCGTGATCGGGGACGGCCTCAAGGCGGTAGCAGCCGGGGTGCTGACCCCGGCGACCTGGCGACTGCTCGAGCGCTGACCCCCCTACCCCGCCGCCTCCGGCGGCGGGGGCCCCTTCCCCCACTCCGTGGGGGACAGAGCCCTGGCTTCCTGGTTTGTCCCCCGGCCGAAGGCTGGGGGAAGGTCCCTGACGGCGAGCGCCAGCGAGCCGGGAGGTAGGTTTGTGGTTCCGCGCGGTGAGCTGGGGTGGT